>NZ_SCOL01000002.1:307041-614082 GCF_005503015.1 Bacillus sp. E(2018)
TGAGCCGTCTGTCTGATTATGCCAGATCCCGTATAACAGGATGGTACGCGAACCGATCGGCATATGACGCTTACGATAAGCAATTTGCAGATAAAATAAAAACGTATTATGAAACAGCTGGAGTTGAAAATCGTTTTCTAACGGTTGTTCAGCGTGATCCACAGATTAATCGCAGTGCGGGTGGTGAGGTGGATACAGAAGAGCTCGGTCTACTTCGTATCACAAGGAAAACAAGCGAAGGGGTTTATGTGAGTGGAGGAAAGATGATTGCTACAGCTGCTCCGTATTCCCATGATCTCATTGTGTTTCCTGTTGCGAAGTGGAATAAAAAGGAGAAAGCGTTGGCTAGTGCGCTTATCGTTCCGGCGAACAGCAAAGGCTTGCATATGATATGCAGAGCGGGTTTTGATTCTGGCAATGTGGCGCGCGCTGATTATCCGCTTAGTTCCGCTTTTGATGAGATGGACGCAGTTTTAATTTTTGATGATGTATTGATTCCTTGGGAGAGAGTATTATTGTATGAGAATCCCGATGCTGTTTGGCAGTTTAAAAATGATCCTGTTGCAAACGCTCTTGCCTATCATCAAGCGATTGTTCGCCTTCAAGTAAAATTGGAGTTCACAACCGCGATCGGACACGCCATTGCAGAGAGTATCGGAGCTAATCAATATTTGCACGTACAAGAAAAATTAGGGGAACTTCTTATGCAGAGTGAAACGATTAGAGGGCTCGTAATGGCAAGTGAATCGGCGGGCAAGTGTAATGATCACGGTATTTTCCTGCCTCACTTTTCGTTTATTGAAACAGCAAGAAATCTCGGCTCCACGTATTATCCGCGCGCGATCGAATTATTGCAGCTGATCGGAGCAGGAGGATTCATTCAAACGCCGTCTGTTATCGCAGATTTCGACGGACCGATCGGCCATCTGTTGGAAAAGTACTATAGGGGTAAAGACGTGGATGCGGTGGAAAGAACTAAGTTATTTAAACTGGCGTGGGATTTAATTGGAAGTTCGTTAGGCTCGAGACACGAATTGTACGAGCGTTTTTATGCCGGCGATCCCATCCGCAATAAAGCCGCTCAGTATGCGGGGTATGATAAAGCGGCTCTAAGGAAGATGATTGATCCTTATTTGTGTTGATCGGTAAACTTTATATAATTTTGTAACTTCCGTCTTATTCGAATTTATTTTGTTTAGCTCTGGACTTGAATAGTTGAGTTTCTTAACAAGCTTTTCTTTAATTCAGTGACAGATTTAACAATATAAGTAGGGTTTGCTTCTGTAAGTTCTTCCATTGACCCATACCCATATGTAACTCCTATTGAATCGATACCTGTGTTATACGCCCCAATCATGTCATGCTTTCTATCACCAATCATGATGAACGATTTCTTTGGTTGGTCGTTGTAATGGTGAAGGATGTGCTGGATGATCTCTGTTTTGCTTGTACGTGTTCCATCGAGATTGCTGCCAACGATCAGGTCAAAATGGTGGTGGATGTTGAAGTATTTTAAGATTTCTTCAGCAAAGACAGTAGGTTTAGAAGTTGCGATAATTAATGTATGGCCATTATCACTCAGTTCTTGAAGAAGTGATGGTATATGTTCGTAAAGTGTATTCTCGTACATGCCTATGTCTTTGAATCTTTCTCGATAGTGCGCGATTGCAGTTTGAATCTGTGGTTCGTCAAAGGAATAAAATTCTGAGAAAGATTGTTGAAGCGGTGGCCCGATAAAAGATTCTAAGTGATCAAGGTTCTCTTCTGTGATACCCATTCTTTTGAGGGCAAATTGAACAGATTTTGTTATACCGATTTTAGGATCAGAAAGAGTGCCGTCTAGGTCAAACAAAATAAATGAATAATCTTTATTCATGAATTATGCTCCTTCACAGTCTTATTTTGAATCTTAAAATAAAAATAGCATAAAAAGAAAGCTTGAAATAGGACATACACCCTAGGGGAATGCTCCATTTCAAGCTTTTATGTTAATTGTGTGGGGTCAGACCCCTATTTGCCTAGTGCGAAGGTGATCTCGACTTCGCAGGCTACTTGGCCATCAACCGTTGCGATTCCTTTGCCTTTACCGATCGAACCGCGTACACGTGTCATCTCAACTTCAAGGCGAAGTTGGTCTCCTGGTACCACTTGCTTTTTGAAGCGGCAGTTATCGATGCCTGCGAAAAATGCAAGGCGGCCGCGGTTTTCTTCTTTTTTCAGCATCGCAACTGCTCCTACTTGAGCGAGTGCTTCCACGATTAATACGCCTGGCATAACCGGGTACTCTGGGAAGTGACCGTTGAAGAATTCTTCGTTCGCTGTAACATTCTTAATTCCTACAGCGCGCTCTCCCTCTTCTACTTCTAAGATGCGGTCGATCAACAAGAACGGATAACGGTGCGGGATGATTTCTTTGATTTCTTCGATCGTTAACATATACAAACATCACCTTTCTTTTTTCACTCATGGTTTCTCATCTATTTATATTATACTTGGTATTGTTACCTGGTACTAATTTTACATCAAAAGAAAACAATGACTTCATACATGCCATGTCATTGTTTTTTTATTATATCTTTACGCATCTTTTTCTACAAGGTCGATGATGTGTGTCCATGTTTCTTTTTCAAACACGTTCATCGGTTTACCGTCACCAATCACGCCATAGCCGACCATCGTACCAACAGCAAAGCAGACAATGATCCCACAGACAAGAAGCAGAAGGCGCAGCCAGATCGGAAAGCTTCTTTTCGTTCGGCGTTGATACCACTGTTTCTTCTCTTCTTTAGCAGAAGTTTCTTTCTCTTGGTAACGCTGTGTTTTCGGTTTTTCGTTTTTATTCAACTCTTGCATCTTATTCGTCATACAAACCTACCTCATTTAGCGAAGCCCGTTTACTAACCCCATCATCTGGTCAGCAATTGTAAGAGAACGCGCATTAAATTGATAAGAACGCTGTGTTTGAATCATTTCCGTCATCTCTGTGGAGATGTTTACATTCGAGGATTCGAGTGCACCCTGCTGAACGAAGTTACCTGCTCCAGCATTTACTTCCTCTATCAGTTGATTTAACGGAATGTCTTGTGGCGCTTGCAAGTTCTGTCCAACGGCTACCATCAACTGCGGCCGAACCATGTTCACAATCGCAAGCTGTCCTGATTCAACAATCGCTCCATTATTTAACGTTACCGAAACTTGGCCGTTTTGTCCAATGGTAATTTTGCTATGGTCAGCTGGAATTGTAATCGGTCCGTTTACGCCCATCACTTTATTGCCATCAGATGTTACAAGTTCCATTTCATTGGCGTTGTTAGCAGACGGTGACAAATAGAACGCGCCGTCTCTCGTGAACTGTAGCGATTCATTTCCGTTGTTATCCACTGCGGATACCTGAAAATAATGGCTAGGCTGAGTGAGAGCTACATCTAGAAGTCTTCCTGTCTGCTGTAGCGTTCCCGCTTCTAAACTAAGTGCTGTCGAAGAAACACGCGCTCCGCTTCCGAGTCGAATTCCGTTCGGCGTTAGACGGCCTGCTTCTGTAGGATTCAAAGCTTCACTGTTGATCTGCTGAAAAAGAATATCCGAAAATTGTGCCTCACGTCTTTTATAGCCGTTCGTCGTGCTGTTCGCCATGTTATTTGAGATGGTATCAAGCTTGTGCTGCAGCTGCCCCATCGTTACTGCTGCTGAAATCATAGACTGGTTCATGTTTTATTCCCCCTAGCCAATTCGGCCAATTTCGTTCGATGCTTTTTCCATCGTTCGGTCGTATGCTTGAAGTACTTTTTGGTTGGCTTCAAACGCACGATAAGCCGTCAGCATCTCTGTCATCGTCTGTTCCGTGTTCACGTTCGACCGTTCAACAAACCCTTGTTGCACGTTGTATGTGATGTTCGGATTTCCAAGTGCACTCTGCGCGTTCCCGTTTCCATCCAGTCTAAACAAGCCTGAGCCCTCTTTTACAAGATCGTTAGGGTTCGTGATGTACGCAACATCAATCTGTCCCGCAACTGCACCGTTATCGAGCACCGTACCGTCTTTGTTCACTGTAAAATTATCGCTTCTCACCGTGATCGGATTGCCATCTGTTCCAAGCACATAATACCCTTCCGGCGTTACAAGACTACCTTCTGCATCTACAGAAAAATGCCCGTTTCTCGTAAAGCGTTCTTCTCCGTTCACGTTCAATCGGTAAAAGAGTCCGCCCGGCTTTCCTGTTTGAGGGTCAAGTGGAACTTGTCCTTGAAGAAGCGCCATATCTGTTTTGATTCCTGTCTCGCGCATGTCTCCCTGTAGGAAATTAGGAGTCGTCTCCTGCACGTAAACTCCTGTTGATAGTGTCGCTGGCCCGATCGGATAGTTGTTCGGGAGCTTCTTACCGTTCATCTCAGTCTCTCCCATATGCTGAAGCAGCATCGTTGGGAACGTGCGCAGACTTGCGTTGTCTGCTTTATATCCAGGCGTATTTGCATTTGCCATATTGTTCGTTAAAATTTCTTGTTTGCGCTGCTGTGCCAGCATGCCGGCCGCAGCATTATAAAAGCCTCTTAACACGGAGTATTCCTCCTGTATTTGTAATCTGGACACAAAATGTCTCATCCGTTTTATCGACAGTTTTTTACAATTATTAATAGATTTCTGCAAAAATTGTGAGATTCCTTTTCATGATGAGAGATTTGTTCAGAGATGGTGGAGATGAAGAATGGAAGAGGCTAGAAAGCTGCTGGCGCGCGTGTTTGTCGAAAAGCCTATAAATAAATTTGAAGGACTATAAATTTTCTCAGAGGCCTATAAAATAATTTCAAGGACTATAAATTATTTTGAGGGCCTATAAATCTCGATTTAGGGCCTAGAAGCTGTTTTACGTGCTCACCTACCCTTCCATTCTTTCATACAAAAACAAAATGCCACCCACATCAGGCGGCATTTCCATCATTAAAATACTTTTCTTTTCGCGATTTTATCCATATGTTCAAGCATTAAGCCTGTTCCTTGAGCGACTGCTCTCATCGGCTCTTCTGCGATTAATACAGGTACTTTTAATTCGTCTGCAAACAGCTGGTCGATTCCGTGAAGAAGCGCTCCACCACCTGTTAGCATGATTCCACGGTCGATGATGTCAGCGGATAATTCAGGCGGCGTTTTTTCTAGAACGCTCTTTGCCGCTTGAACGATAACCATCACCGGCTCCATCAATGCACGTTGGATTTCTTTTGATCCTACTGTAATCGTACGAGGAAGTCCGGATACCATGTCACGGCCGCGGATCTCGAGTTCTTCGTCACGCTCGTAAACAGTAGCGACGTTTAACTTAATGTTTTCAGCCGTACGTTCACCGATTAACAGCTTGTACTCTTTTTTAATATATTGAAGGATTTCAGTATCGAACTTGTCCCCAGCCATCTTAATAGAAGAGGACGTAACGATATCTCCCATGCTCAAGACCGCAATGTCAGTTGTGCCACCACCGATGTCCACAACCATATTGCCGCTCGGCTGGAAGATATCCATCCCCGCCCCAATTGCAGCCACTTTTGGCTCTTCTTCAAGGAAAATATGTTTCGCTCCGCACTTTTGCGCAGCTTCTCTTATCGCTTTTTGTTCAACGGACGTAATGTTCGTTGGAGTACAGATCAAGATTCTAGGCTTGGCAAACATGCCTTTTACGTTAATCTTATTAATAAAATGTTTTAGCATCTGCTCAGTTACTTCAAAGTCAGCGATAACGCCGTCTTTTAACGGACGGATCGCGACGATGTTTCCAGGTGTACGGCCTACCATGCGGCGGGCTTCTTCTCCTACTGCGAGTGCTTTTCCGGTATTCGTGTCGATCGCAACGACAGATGGTTCATCGAGTACGATCCCTTTTCCTTTTACATAAATCAGTACATTAGCGGTACCAAGGTCAATTCCAACGTCCCTTGAAAACATGTTATATCCTCCCTGTTAACATCCATACGATATAATGACATTTTTAGTAAAAAATCGAAGTTCTATCCAATTTATCATTATATCACAAGTCTGTCGAACAAGGTGAAATATTGTCAAAAATTAATTATTTAACACTGGAACGATGCGGCACATAATGTAATATCGTTTCATCTAACATACATACATCTCATAAACTTACTGAACAACTTCCTCTGTGCCTTTTTTATACTTTACGCGAGTCGCTTCTCCACCTCTCAAGTGGCGGATGGACTTATGGTATTCGAGGATCTCTTTTACGTTGTTTGCAAGATCAGGATTAATTTCAGGCAGCCGCTCGGTGAGATCTTTATGCACCGTGCTTTTGGAAACCCCGAATTCTTTTGCGATCATGCGGACTGTTTTTCTTGTCTCCACGATATACCGTCCTATCTTGATGGTTCGCTCTTTGATGTAATCGTGCACACCACTCGCCTCCCTAAAATGGATGTGAGAGATGCGATAGAGACTTGTATGAACAAGCTACGTGACAAGTTTCGTTGTCATCTTCGGCTTATAAGTATTGCTTCCATTCCCCTTTTTCCACCGCAGCCATAGTACGATTTCTCACCGCTCACCCTCAATTGAATTATTGTAGGTTTTGTAACATCTTATTAACCAAGTTTTCGTTATATGCCTAAATCTCAACTGGGACAAGGGGAAATGTCCATATTTGTGAAAAAACCTGCATAAACAGTTGGAAAATTAAGTTATTTAAGTGATGTGGGTGAAGAAATTATTTTTTACGGTACGTGTTTTTATATGTATTACGCGTTCGTCGGTAAACGTCCATGTTTCACCGATAATACTTTTGTGACCACTGATGATTAGATCGGTGACACTGGTGATGTAATCACGGCCACCTAAAAAAGTGAGTTTTCACCGCCAAGCTTGATATACAACGAAAAAACTGCCTCGGATTGAACCGAGACAGCTTCCTTTTTGCTATTATTCGTTAGCACCAGAATCGTCTGCTGCAGGAGCATTCGTATCTTCTGCTGATTGAGATGATGATTCTTGCTCACGGTTGGCATCTTTGCCATCTTTCGTGTCTTTCATATCTTTTGTATCTTTTGTATCTTTAGAATCCTTTGTGTCCTTTGTATCTTTTGTATCTTTAGAACCTTTGTCTTCAGCCTTTGGTGCTGGCTTCTTTTCTTCAGCAGGCTTTTTCTCTTCAGCCTTCTTCTGCTCTTCTACTGCTTTTTTCTCTTCCGCTTTTTTCATCTCTTTACGAGAGTCATCAACAGCGGTTGCCAGTTGTGCAACAGATTGGTCCCAAGCCATCACTGGGTCAACTGCTTCTCCGTCTTTACGAACTTCGAAGTGTGCGTGGATCTTCGCATCTGTATCGTATGCGTTCTCACCAGCTTGTCCAAGAACTGCGCCTTGCTTCACTTGGTCACCTTGCTTTACAGAAACAGAAGCAAGAGATGAGTAGTGTGTGACAACACCTTTATCATGTTTTACTTCAACGACGAATCCTAGTGCAGGATCTTTAGAAACTTTTACAACGCTACCGCTTAATGCTGCGGTTACGTCGAATGCTTTGTTATCAGCAGTAGCTAAATCGATACCACGGTTTTGGTAGTAGATATTGTTATAGAATACAAGAGCTGCTTCTTGTTCTTGAGCTGGAGCTTCTGGGCTAAAGAAATCTTTTACCACTTCAATGGCTTCAGGGTCAGAAACGGGCATTTGGAAAACTTCTTTTGTAAGGGATACAGGCACTGCTGCTCCATTGTCCTCTAATGCGCTATCTGGAGTATTATTATTCTCCGTATTCTTCGCATCGTTTTGATACCATAGAACAGAAGTTAAAATGACGGCTGCAAAACTTAAATATACTGCAGGATAAACCCAACGTTTTTTCATAGCACTCTTACCTTTCATCGGTACTGTTTTTTTGTTTTGTTTTTCTTCTTCTTTCATTTTTCATCACCTCAGCAACAAGTTTGAACAGAATTCTGAAAATATATACTTTGGTGCAAAACTTTTTTGAAAGTTTCTTTCGACAATACCAAAAACCGCTGAATGCCTTATGACATCTAGCGGTTTTCTAATTCATATAAAGAGGGGGTCTGACCCGGGTCAGACCCCCTACAATTTAGACACAATTCACTGAGGCTGGTACGCGAGGCCCTTGTCAGCAATCGGTTTATAATCCGCAATCTCAATCCCTTTGTAATAATGATTTACGATCTCTTTATAAGTCTTACCTTCCTTTGCCATTCCGTTCGCGCCATATTGGCTCAGCCCCACTCCATGGCCGTATCCTCGTGTTGTGACGGTAACTTGCTTTCCTTTTTTCTTCATCTGGAAATCCGTCGACCGCAGCTCAAGCTTCTCTCGTACTTCTTTTCCGGTGAACTCTTTTTTACCAATCGCCATTTTGCCGATTCGTTTTCCACTTGTTGTGGCTACCACTTTACCGATCTGACCGTCCTTTGTTAATGCAACACCGAGTTTCTGTTCTACCGTGCTGACTGGCAGCTGGATGGTCTCTGTGTATTTCGGAGACTCTTTTTTATCCCAAGGACTTTCTACACTTCTTAAATACGGATATTCATTTTTCCAATAATCTTCGGAATTGACGGTGAAGCCGTTGCTTGTGGAAAAGAAACTCGCTTGAATCGGATCTCCTTCATACGTTAAGATCTGTCCTTTTGTCTCGGAGACAGCCTTGATGATCTTCTCTATCTTTTTGTTGAAGTCATCTCCCCAAAGCGTCTCTAGCTCTTCGTTTCCTTTGTACACTTGATGCATCACGGTGTCTGAGACGACTGCACCTTCTGGCAGACTATCATCTTTACCGCGGTATAGTAGAGCTTTTACAATAAACGTTCGCGCAGTTAACGCTTGTGCTTTCAGCGCTTCTAACTCGAAGTCGGCAGGCATTTCAGAGGCTACCACTCCGGCTACATACTCTTCTAACGGGATGTTCTGAACCGTATCCATCGATTTTCTGAAAACAGGCACGACAATGTCTGAATGAGGGACTTCTAAAGCTAGCACTCTCTCAGATGGACGCGCAGCTTTCTCTTCTTTCCACTGGGGAGGTGCTGACGAAAATGGTAGTACGAGTATCGTCGGGAGAAGTACGATGATAGCGACAAAAATAGCTAGAATCCAAATCAGCGGCTTTATATTTACATTCACGTTCCAATGCCCTCCTAGATTGTTATCTACCATACAACTTATACAAAAAGAGGAGCATTTAGAACTCAAAACTAGCATTTTTACAATTGAAATGAGCTCGCTACATACTTCATTTACAAGTTTTGCTTCAGGGACTGATACAAGCCAACCGCCGCATAAAATAGAGAGATGAAATGCTTGAAAGGGTGAATCATATGGACAGTTTTCAGCCTCCTGTTTTGGTTCGTACGCTTACGTATGCACCTGGTAACATAAAGATTTACTACCCGCAGATCGAAGGCAAGATCAACCCTCGTATTCAGCAGCAAGTTAACCAAAGAATCGTTCAGATCAACGAGCAGCTCGCAAATTTTCAAAATCCCGAAGCTCGTCCTGGAATGTATGGAGAATTTGCTGTTAAAACGAACGAAAAGAACATCTTGAGCATCGGTTTCCTAAATTTTGCTTATACACCCATGGCCGCTCATGGCATGACGTATATCAAATCAGAGACGTGGGATCTATCAACCGGAAAAACGTATCAGTTGAAAGATCTATTTAAACCCGGGAGCAATTATGTAGAAGTGATCAACCGTCATATAAAAGAACAGCTTAAATCGAGGCAAATTGACACGCTCGAACCATTCAAAAGCATCCGGCCAGATCAGGACTTTTATATCGCCGACAAGTCGCTCGTGATCTATTTTCAGCTATACGAGATCACCGCTTATGTATATGGATTTCCCATGTTCCCTATCTCCGTTTTTGATTTCCAAAACATCTTGGATGAAAATGGGCCGCTAGGGAAATTGGCGGTGAATGGGCTGTAAAATAACAACAATAAAACCCTGACCTCCACAATAAGAGATCAGGGTTGTCGCATTATATTTTAGTTCACGCCAATCGCATCATACGACTTTTTAACCGCCGCTACTTCTGGAGATGTTGCTCCATAAAGATCAGATGCTGATTGAACAAGAGCCGCTCTTGCTTGGCTGAAGTTTGATGAAGCTGTTAAGTACACCGTGTTCGCTCGGTAGTAGATCGCTCCTACTTTTTGGTTGCCTATTGCCGGAACCGTTACACCATAATGCGTTCCACCGACTGCTAGCAAGTATGCCGCTTTGTTGATGATACCACTGTTGATGTGGACGCCACCATTGTCGCCTGTTCCTGTGTAGCGAACAGAGTAATGATCAGGATCTTGATATTTTGTCGGATCGCTCATCGAACGAAGCGCGTCGTTCGGCGTTCCTGGTGTGTAGATATCTTCACCGATCTCATAATCCGGGTTGTTATTTTCATGGTGCTCGACTAGCGTACCGAAAATATCGGACATCGCTTCGTTCAGCGCACCAGATTCGTTTTGGTAGATCAGATCAGATGAGAAATCTGTTACAGCATGTGTTAATTCATGCGCAACTACATCCAATCCACCTGACAAGGATACGAACGTCGAGCCGTCGCCATCTCCGTAGACCATCTGCTGTCCGTTCCAGAACGCGTTGTTGTAATTTCGGCCGTAATGGACCGTTGACTTCAATGCAGCTCCTTTATTGTCATATGAGTTGCGGTTAAAGACTTCTTTATAATAATCGTACGTTGCACCTGCATAATAGTGAGCATCTACAGCCGCTCTGTCATAGGTCGCATTCAGCTTGTTATCCGCATCTGCCCATAGTGTGCCCGGAAGCTGCTGACGGTTCTTCGCATCGTATGTAAATACGCCGTTCCCTCGCGTGTTATCCTGCAGGTAGTACGTACCGTTCGATAATAATGTGTTGAGTGATTTCGTATCACCAAGGACACCCGTTCCTGTACCAATTGCATTTGTTCCTACTAATGATCCACCACCCGTTGGCGGCGCTTTTTGATCGCCATGCGCTTCGTCCAAGTCGTTATAAGAGTTTAAAATCTTGCCTGTTACGGCATCCACAAAATAATTATAGTTGCCTGGTTCAGGAGATAAGAAATTTAGATTCACCAAATACGCATAAGTCGCTTTATCTCCATTTGTATAAACAATAAGTTCAGATGTTGGATCTGCTTCATATTCAGGTGTGAAACCGAGGTCTTTAACAGCCACAGTTACTGCTTTGGCACCTGTAATCTTTTTGGCGAAGCCTAGTCCAGGTTTCCCTTGAAGATCAGGAGTAACTGTTCCTGAAAATACAACGAGCTCTCCTTTTTCGTTCACATGTGCTACTTGTGTCGATCCCCAAACTGGAACACCTTTATAGGTTTGTTGGATGCGCACGAGTTGTCTACCTAACTCATCTTTAGTAACAGACTTAACCGTGAACGACTGCTCCGCTTTTTGAGTTCCTAATTTAAATGTTTTTGATTCTTTCTGAAGAAAGTTGAATACCACTTCTTTTGCTGATTTTGAAGAAGCCTCAGACAGTTTTCCTGAGACGAACGAAGGTGTTCCCGTTAAGCTGTTCATCTTTTTGGTTGATAAAACATTAACCGGTGCCTCTGCTGATGCTTGTCCTGCTGCTAGCGGACTTACTGCAAGTCCAAGTGCTAAACCCCATACTGATAATTGCTTTTTCATCCCTTCCCAATCCCCTTTGCTTCAATGAATTTTAAAGCCAGTGGATTTATAATAGCACCTTTTATTTTATTTTCAAACTATTCTTAAAATTTTGATTAAATGGTACTACTTTCAATATTTTTTCATTAAAAACAGGAATTAGGAACTGTTTTTTCGTCATTTTCCGTCTAGAAACTTCAGTATCTCTGTTGCCATTAAAAAAAGCTGACTATGAAAGCCAGCTTTTACAGCTATTTCGATTTTCGACCTTTAATAAAATTTAAAACAAAAACGATCAAAGCGATGACAAGTAAGATATGAATGATACCGCCAGCTACTTTAAAAATAACACCTAATAACCAAAGTACGACTAATATTCCGATAATGGTCCAAAGCATGAGTTCGACATCCCTTCCATAAAATAAAAAAGTATAAGTATATGGTTTAGATTTCCCGAATACGCTTTGAATTAAACGGAAGTTGCTCCTAAATCATGATAGACGGTGAAAAAGCATTATTTACGGGTGGTTAAAGATAAATCTGGGGTGTTAAGAGACAACTTTCTGGTGTAACCACATACTTTTCAGGTGCTCATCACCTCTTTACGGGCGAACGTGTAATAAATATAAAAGCACGTACCGTGAAACGGCTGATTGAAAAACAGAAAAACCCCTTCTCAAAATGAGAAAGGGTTTCATAAGTTAAAATTAGGCTAAATTACTTTTTAATGATTGCTCTTCTTTTGCAGGTGTTGTTTTCACATCTTCGTTTACACGCTCGATGTCAGCACCTAATGCAGCCAATTTTCCAGTGAAATCAACGTATCCGCGGTCGATGTGCTTCAATTCAGTTACACGCGTGTAACCATCAGCGACAAGCCCAGCAAGTACCAAAGCTGCACCTGCGCGAAGGTCAGTTGAAGCAACCTCAGCACCTTGCAGATTTACAGGTCCGTTGATTACAGAAGAACGGCCTTCGATTTTAATATCACCATTCATGCGACGGAATTCTTCTACGTGCATGAAGCGGTTTTCGAATACAGTTTCCGTGATTACGCTTGTTCCGTTCGCACGAAGCAATAACGCCATCATCTGCGACTGAAGGTCAGTCGGGAAACCTGGGTGAGGCATTGTTTTGATATCAACAGGTTTAAGTTCACGAGGTCCACGAACACGAAGTCCGTTTCCTTCTTCTTGAATTTGTACACCCATCTCTTCCATTTTTGCGATTAAAGGACGTAGGTGTTCTGCGATAGCATTTTCAACTAAAACATCACCTTGTGTGATAGCGGCTGCTACCATATACGTACCCGCTTCGATACGGTCTGGAACAACTGTATGCTCAGCTCCAACAAGCTCTTCAGCTCCAACGATGCGGATCGTACCTGTTCCGGCACCGATTACTGTAGCACCCATTGCGTTCAAGTAGTTAGCTAGACACACGATTTCAGGTTCTTTTGCAGCGTTTTCGATGATCGTAGTACCTTCTGCAAGTGTTGCAGCCATCATGATGTTCTCAGTAGCTCCTACACTTGGGAAGTCTAAGTAAATCTTTGCACCTTGCAAGCGGCCATCAATTTTTGCTTCGATAAATCCGTTCCCAATCTTTACAGTTGCACCCATCGCTTCAAATCCTTTTAGATGCTGATCGATCGGACGAGATCCAATTGCGCATCCTCCTGGAAGTGCAATACGAGACAATCCAACGCGAGCAAGCAATGGTCCCATTACTAGGAATGATGCTCTCATTTTGCGGACATACTCAAATGGTGCTTCTGTTTTTAACTCGCTTGTAGCATCAACAGAAATTTCACCGTTTTCAAATGCTACATCAATATTTAAATAACGTAATACTTCGTTAATCGTAAACACATCAGCTAGACTCGGCACGTCTTTAATTGTGCTTTTGCCCTTACTTGCTAAAATGGATGCTGCGATGACAGGAAGTACGGCATTCTTAGCTCCTTCAACTCGAACAGAGCCTTCTAACCGCCTACCACCACGGACAATGATTTTTTCCAACGATATTCCCCTCCGCGTCCAATTTGTATATTAATATTCAGACGTAATTATTGGTGTGCCAATTGTGACAGTTGTTCCACTGCCCAATCCTTCAGATCGCAGTGCCACCTGAAGATTCATTTTATGTTGATGACCGGTATAAATCGCTTGTTCCCACTGCTCAGTATATGCAGAAAGCGACACAAACGTCTCTTCTTTTAGTTCCTCGACAGGATCACCAGAAAAGGCTCGTACCAATTCATTTGCTTGCGAATACAAATCAACCACCATTTTATCACCGTATGTACCGGTAACACAAGAGAAAATTTTGGGATTTCCTCCAATTGATTGTTCAACACGGCTATCGATCAGGTTCTGGATTTCTTTCCAATTTTGATTTGCATTTACAAGTCCTTCAACCGCATAAATAAAATACGATGCAGATTGATCTTTTTGGGGGTATGTAATGACGGTCATTTTCTCTCTAACCCCGATATCATTACGCTCAAATAATCCGGTCATTTTATAATGTCCGGCTTCATCTTCTGTTACCGCCCAGTTAAATTCAGGATAATTACGTTTAAGCTCTTCTGCTTGTTTTACATACCCTAGTCCTTTAGATGCAAAACCTGTTTGACCACGAAAATACATAGTCCATTTGTCAGGCGTTGCTCCACTGTCTTTTAGAACGTCTATTATATGTGTAACTTCATTTGTTTTTTCATCTGTTTTTGCATATCCAGAAGTAATCATAACCAATAGCAAAATCGCTGTAATCGTCATCGTCCATTTTTTCATTTCCCCTGCACATCCTCTCTATTTCTCATTGTTGCCAATGAAGCAGAGGATATCCGTGGAAGTTGTAGTCATATTCCGACAAATCCACTACTTTTATAAAAGTTGTGAAATCATCCAAATAGCTGACTAAGATTTTTGGAATACTGTAGGTACTTTAAAAAGAAATCGCTCGCTATGCTTGCTAAGCTGATCACTAGAAGTATGTATAACACTCTAGCTTGCATGACCTTCCCTTTTTTGATCCATTTATCAAAATGAACGGCCTGCAATG
Organism: Bacillus sp. E(2018); assembly: GCF_005503015.1. NCBI lineage: Bacteria > Bacillati > Bacillota > Bacilli > Caryophanales > Bacillaceae > Bacillus > Bacillus sp. E(2018). Next base: position 321,752 of record NZ_SCOL01000002.1, read on the forward strand.
CCCACCAAGAGATCACGAGAAACAATAGATGTACGATGATATGTAACAAAGCTTGTTGTCCGATTGGAATCATTTAAAAGTCTGACCTCCTCATTACATATTTCGACATCTTTAAGCATACGTCTTTCTCAATAATTTAGATAGATACTTTTTCCCTAGTAAGGGGTTATGAAAGCCTTTTCTTTCGAGAAGTTCAAAAATTTGTAACGACTAATAAATGTAAGTCCATACAGATAGTCGTTTCACTATAATTAGACGAAACAAAACGGAAGAAGTTACGGTAGTTTCAGCTCATTTTTGGGGATTTTTTTCGGGTGGATGAGCTTTACTGTTTAAGAAAGTTGTTGACTTCCGTTTCAGATGCTCCCTTTCCGCGGGGCAGGCGGTGAGCCACATTCGTTCGTTTCACTCATAAGTGTCTTACCTGTCTAGTGGCAGTGGCTAGCCCCTCGAGGTCAAAAGTTAAATAGACCATGAAGGCAAAGAGCACCTTCCTTGTCTATTCACCTTTTGCTTGTCGGGGCTGGACAAGCCACTTTCACTTTTCGGACTGCCCACCTGTCCCGCAGGAGTCTCGCATCTTACACTACAATCAACAGTCAAAGTAGTAAATAAAAAGAATAAAACGAACAACCTTTAGATGAATGTTCGCTCTTTAAGTGCTTTTCCCTGATACGAGGCGGGGTATTCATAGTGACAATTCATGAAATTATTGTATTAATTTTAGAAATTCCTGAATTAATACGGCGAGTTTTAAGCACATATCGGCGAATCTTCAAAAATCAACAACGATTGATTAACGAATACCCCTTTAAGAAAACAAAAAAAGCCCACCAACCTCCCATTAAGGATAAGGTTGATGGACTTTCATTTAAGCTCAACAATCAATGATCATGTGTATGAACTTCGGTTTCGATCTGCATGAAGAATTCGTTCACATCAAAGTTTCCGTAAAAGAAATCGAGTGCGAGATCTGGCATGACCCCTAAGATAAGAACCGATGCGGTACAGAATGCGAGCACGGCAGCCATTCCTCCTGGGATCGAAACCTTCGTTCCTTCACTGTCGCGGAAAAACATGATCGCAATGATGTTAAAGTAATACACGTACGATACGAGCGTGGTGGCCATCATTACAGCGGCCAGCCAATATTGTGGTTGTTCAAGTCCAAGTGCTCCCATAAAGATACCAAACTTACCTATAAATCCTGCCGTAATGGGAATTCCGGCAAGAGAGAGAATAAAGAACGTCATCGGAACTGCAAGCCACGGTGAGCGACGGAACAATCCACGGAAAATCCCGATATCATTGGAACCTTCTTGACTCGTTAACAGCTGAATGACAGTAAACGCACCAATGTTCATAAACAAGTAAGCCAAAAGATAGAACCAGATGAGTTCGAACAGCAATGACGAATTTGACACGAACGGCACTAAAATGTAACCCGCTTGTGCGATAGACGAATACGCAAACATTCTTTTAATGTTTCGTTGCCGAAGCGCCGTGACGTTACCAATGATCATGGTTGCTGCTGCTAATACCATCACATAGGGTTGAACTTGCAGGAGAATCGGTTCGCTATCAATGCCGGGAGCGGCGATAAAGCAGATGATGATCACCCGCAGCAAGATCACAAAGCCTGCTGTTTTCGACACGACACTCAAGAAAGCTGTAACCGGAACAGGCGCACCTTCATACACATCTGGCGCCCACATGTGTAATGGAGCTGCCGCGATCTTGAACGTTAGTCCAGCAAACGTGATAATGAACGCAAAGACGATGAGAAAGCTGTGCTCTAACAACTCAACGTTCCCCATATTTTCTGCAATCTTGAACAGATTCGTCTCTCCGGTCAACCCGAAAATGTAACTCATTCCAAAAAGTGTGATAGCGGTCGAGATCCCACCAGACACGATATACTTAAACGCTGATTCGTTGCTTCGTTTATTGCGCCTCTCGAGTCCTGCCATTACATAAGAAGAAAGAGAGAGAAGTTCAAGGCCCACAAACAATGTTATCAAGTCAGCACTCGACGCCATCATCATAGCTCCTAAGAGAGCTGCAAGGAGCAAGTAATAAAACTCTCCCCTGTTTTCCTCCAGATCTTCTTTTTTATAATGGGAAGAAAGAACGATTACTAATAGCGTTCCTAACAAAAGCAGAATCTTGAAAGCTTTTGAGAAGGAATCAAGTCTGTACGTATCATACAGAATGGAAGTGACTTCTATATCGAGCTGCATAAATATGGCGATGAGGGCAGCTAGAATACCTGCTCCAGCAAGCCAGGCTAGAGGCTTCCTGCTTGATTCTTTTTTCATAAAAAGGTCGATCACAGATAAAAGGGTCGCAACACCTAAAATAATAAATTCAGGAAGCATTACGCCCCAATGAAACGATAATAAAGTATCTAGATCCATGATTTAGCCCCCTAACCCTAGTAGAATGCTATCTAATGTTGGACGGAGCATATCACTTAACCATGCAGGATAGATGCCGATGAACAAAATCGCTGCAAGCAAGATAAACGCCGGAATACGTTCTGTTGAAGAAAGATCATATGCGTTCGATAGTTCTTTTTCAGTTCCAAAGGTGATCGCCAAGACCGCACGCAACACGTAGACCGCTGTTAAGATCAGCCCTAACGTTCCTATAGCTGCTAACACGGGCATCGTCTCAAACAACCCTAAAAACGCCATGAACTCGCTGATAAAACCAGACATTCCCGGTAGTCCTAATGATGCGAGTCCACCTGCGAGCAAAACACCTGCAAAGATCGGCATCCTTTTCGCGACTCCACCAAAATCTTTTAACTGTGATGAACCTCCTCGTTCGTAAAGAACACCTACTAAGAAGAACAATAGCGCCGAGATCAATCCGTGTGAAACGACTTGGAACACGGCACCCGTCATACCCGCTTCGTTTAATGCGGCGAGCCCGATCAGAACGATTCCCATATGCGAAACAGATGAATACGCTAAGACGCGTTTCATATCACGCTGTGTGAGTGCTAAGAACGCTCCGTAAAGCAGGTTGATCACACCGAACAATCCGATGATAAAAGCGAGTGACTTAAACTGATCTGGAAACAGCCCTGCCCCAAAAACGATTAAGCCGTACGCCCCAATTTTCAAAAGAATTCCTGAGTGAAGCATAACGATCGGCGGTGGCGCTTGAACGTGGACCTTTACCATCCAAGAGTGAAGCGGTGCAACAGGCAGCTTCACGGCAAACGCAACGAGCAGAGCGATCAGCATTCCCATCTTAAAATCCTTTGTGATGTTCATTTCGTTCAGTTCAGATTGTGGAAGCGAGAATGTGTAAGCAAGCTGCTCAAAATTCAATGTCCCCGTCTTCATGAACATCGCCACAAACGCGATTAGAAGGATGGCTGAACCGACTCCGTTATAGATTAAAAAACTGTAAGCTGCTTTTTCTTTTTCAAGATAACCCCAGCGTCCGATGAGGAAGAACATCGGTATGAGTGTGATCTCAAAGAAAATAAAGAACAAAAATAAATTTTGGGCAGCGAATACGCCAATCATGCCCATCTCAAGCAAGAAGAATAAAATGAAATAACTCTTCCAATCCTTTTTAATCGAAAACGATGCTATAGCAGCTAGTACGCTAACAACCGTTGTTAGTAAGATAAGTACCATCGATAGACCGTTAACTCCGACTTCATAAAAGATCGGATAGGTCACATCACCGTTCGATTGAAAGACTTCATAAGAAACCCACTGAAACTTCTCAGCGAGTTGAAGACCTTTACTCGACATATTAAAGGCCGACAATGTAACAAGTGCGGTACCTAGCGGAAACAACGTACCTAAGATACCAATCCATTTAATCGATTTCTCATCTTGAGACGGAGTAAAAATCAAAACCAAAACGCCTAACAACGGGGAAAGGATTAAGATCGATAGAAGCCATGTGTTCATGTGAAGTACCCCCCTGTTAATGCGACGATCAGCAATAAAATCACGATGCCAAAAATGGCGAACGTCCCGTAAGATTGAACCTGCCCGTTTTGCAGGCGCGAGCCTATCTTACTCAGCCCTTGAACACCACTTACAACAGCTGCCACGAGTCCGTCCACGATATATCTATCAAACAAGATACCAAGTTTGCTCAAACCTTTCGTTCCTTTTACGAAGGTGGCGTCATACCCCTCATCCACGTACCATTTGTTGTAGATGACGTTGCTGAGCCCAGGTAGGGATCTTGTAATCCAGTCGCGAGAAAGCGATCCTTTTTGGTAGATCAGATAAGCTAGCCCGATTCCTAATAAAGACGCTGCTGTTGCCACGATCGGAATCCAGCTTGGACCGTGATGATCTCCATGCGCAAGTTCAACCGGACCTTCAGCTAAGTAATCCGTTAAAAACGTACCGAACCACGCTGTGTTCAGGTAACCAGCAACAATCGCCAAAACACCTAAAACAATCATAGGAAGCGTCATGACACTCGGTGATTCATGTACGTCACTTTGATCACCGCGCGGCTTTCCTGTAAACACAAGGAAAAATAGACGGAACATATAAAACGCCGTCATGAAAGCTGCAACGAGTGCCAGCCAAAACAATCCGTAACGGCCATCTGCGTAGGTACTGGCTAAAATTTCGTCTTTTGAAAAGAAACCGGATAGAAGCGGAACCCCTGAGATGGCAAGTGCACCAATTAAAAAGAGAGGTCCTGTCAACCGGAGCTTTTTCCAAAGTCCACCCATCTCTTCTATGTTTTGTGTATGTACAGCATGAATAACGCTTCCTGCAGCTAAGAACAATAACGCTTTAAAGAATGCGTGCGTTGTTAAGTGGAAGATGCCCGCCACATAACCCGATGCCCCAAGTGCGAGCATCATGTATCCGAGCTGACTGACTGTGGAGTACGCCAACACGCGTTTGATGTCTTTTTGCATAAGACCGATCGATGCCGCAAAGATTGCTGTGACTCCTCCGACTACAGCAACAACTGTTAAAGCTGTTTCTGAAGCTTGGAAGAGAGGATACATCGCAGCGACCAAATATACTCCTGCCGCGACCATCGTTGCCGCATGAATAAGCGCGGATACGGGTGTTGGGCCTTCCATCGCGTCCGGAAGCCACGTATGAAGAGGCAGCTGGCCGGATTTTCCGATCGCTCCTACAAAGATACATAAAGCCGTAAGTGTCAGCATGCCAGAAGATATATCACCATTTCGAACTGAAGCAAAAATTTCGTCATATTCAAAACTACCAACCTGCCAAAATAGCAAAACCATTCCTATAAAAAGACCAACGTCCCCGATTCGGGTCATAACAAATGCCTTTTTCGCAGCAGCTTTTGCTTCTGGTTTAAAATAGTAGAATCCGATCAACAAGAAAGAACCGAGACCTACTAATTCCCAAAACATATAGAGCTGTAATAGATTTGGAGAAAGAACGAGTCCTAGCATCGCAAACGAAAACAATCCTAAATACGCAAAGAATACAGGAAACCGTTCATCGCCATGCATGTACCCTTTTGAATAAAGGTGTACAAGAAAGCTGACGAGTGAAACGATTACAAGCATAAGAGCATTAAGCGGATTGACTTCATAGCCCATCGTGATGGCACGCTCACCAATCTCAAACCAAGTGCCTTCCACCTTAATTCCGTCTCCCTGCCACACTGCAATCCAAACCCCAATGGATAGAATGAGCGATAATCCGGTTAGAAGCACACCGATCCAGGCGGTGCTCTCACTTTTTGATTTTCTGAAAATCAGCAATAAAACGAAGGATAAAAGCGGGAACAACGGTATAAGCCAACTATTCTGCAACATAATCGTCCATCTCCTTCCTTATCACTTCATCGTATCCATCTCATCCACGTTGACCGTCTGTCTGTTGCGGTACAGTGCTATGAGAATCGCAAGTCCGACTGCCGCTTCTGCCGCAGCAACCGTGATCGTAAACAGTGAAAAGATCTGACCTGTTAATCCAGGATTTATAGAATATTTGGCAAATGCCACGAGATTAATATTTACTGCATTCAGCATTAATTCGATCGAAATCAGTACGATGACTGCATTCCGTTTGGTTAATGCTCCAAACAAACCGATACAGAACAGAATCAAGGCAAGCGTCAAGTAAGCTGCTAAAGGAACAGAGCTCATTTTTTCGCCTCCTTTTCATCGTCATCCCGCTTTGCCAGAATGATAGAACCGATCAACGCAACAAGCAGCAAGACAGATGTTAACTCGAACGGAATCACATAATGCGAATACAGCTCGATTCCGATCTTTTTCGTATTATCGATGTGAAGCTCTGCGTTCTGCTGACCAAAATCAAGGTCTTTGATCTTGCCGTACATGATGAAAAAGAAAAGTCCGATCGCAAGCCCTGTTAAGATGACTTTCAGCCGCGGTGCACGTTTTTCTTTTTCCTGATGACGTGTGAGCATGATCCCGAACAACATGATGATCGTGATAGCTCCTGAATAGATCAGAACCTGCACGACGGCTACGAACTCTGCTGATAGTGTGATGTAGATTCCTGCAATGGCAATGAACGTAAAAATAAGAGCAACAACCATATGAACGACATTGGATAGGTTGATAAGAAGAACGCCGCCGGCAATGGCTGTTAAGGCGAGAAAGAAAAATGCGATCATTTCACCGGTCATGCTTTGTTCTCCTTTCTAACATTCTCGTCGTTCTCATCGAGCCACTCGAGGTTTTTGAATAGTTCATCACGGCTGTATTCAGCAAGCTCGAACTGATTTGTCATGACGATTGCTTCAGTCGGACAGACTTCTGTACATAAGTCGCATAGTATGCAGATTTCAAAGTTAATATCGTACGTATCGATGATCTTCCCTTTTTTCGCAGGATCTGGATGTGGTTTACCTGTTAACTGGATGCAGTCGGTCGGGCAGATCTGCGCGCATTGGTTACAGACGATGCATTTTTCGGGATAGAATTTTTGAATGCCGCGGAATCGGTCAGGCATTTGAATCGGCACGTCTGGATAGCTGGTTGTGACGTTTTGCTTTGTGAGGTTTTTGACGGTATAGCTTAAACCTTTTACAAGACCTTTCATCCTGAGATCACGCTCCTTATGCGTTGGTCTTTCGATTAAAAAACTTTTTGAGTGATTGTGCTCTGTTGTTTATGAAAGTGTTGATTTCCGTTTCAGGTGCTCTGTAGCATTTTGAAAGTGTTGATCTCCGCTCCAGGTTGCTCGCTTTCCGGGGGGCGTGCGGTGAGCCTCTTAGTGCCTTGCACTGTTAAGAGTCTCACCTGTCCCGCTGATCCCCCAGGAGTCTCGCACCTTGCGCTCCAATCAAGTATTCGAGGAAGTAAGTTTGCAATACTTCCAAATATTTATTTGCCTAACCTTAGAGATTCAAAGCGGTGGGTAAGGTCATTCTATAAGAATGTTTTTTAAAAAGCTTGTAGTGCTAAATCTTCATCCGCCTTCTTTGATCTGTTGGTTGTAGTGAAAGGTGTGAGACTCCTGCGGGACTGGCGGGCAGTCCTAAATGTGAAAGTGGCTCGTTCAGCCCCGACAAGCAAAAGGTGAATAGACAAGGAAGGTGTTCTTTACCTTCATGGTCTATTTAACTTTTGACCTCGAGGGGCTAGCCACTGCAACTAGACAAGTGAGACACTTAAATGTGAAACATTCGAATGTGGCTCACCGCCTGCCCCGCGGAAAGCGAACACCTGTAACGGAAACCAACTCCCACATTTACTACCAGATTTGTCTTTTATAAAAACAATTCCTTAACTGCTGCACTGACAAAAATGTTTAGCAGTGCTAGTGGCAGCAGGACCTTCCATGCGAAGCCCATCAGTTGATCGGCGCGGAGTCGTGGCAGTGTTCCGCGAATCCAGATCATGAAAAACACGACGATGCTGAATTTGACGCCGAACCACAGCATCCCTGGGATAAAATCTAAGAACGGAATCGGGTTCCAGCCTCCTAAGAAAAGAACAGTCGTTAAGGATGCCATCGCGAACAGATACACATATTCTGTGAGCATGAAGAATGCCCACCGAAATCCTGAGTATTCCACGTGATAACCGGCAACGAGCTCTGACTCTGCTTCAGGCAGGTCAAACGGTGTACGGTTTAGTTCAGCGATGGAAGAGATCAAGAAAACGAAAAAGCCGATCGGTGTTAAAAAGATATAGGCAATGTTTTCTTGTCCTCTTACGATGTCGTTTAAGTTCAGACTGCCCGCGAACAAGATGACTCCGATGACAGAGATGACGAGCGGAATTTCGTACGAAATCATCTGTGCTGCAGCACGCATGCCGCCGAGCAACGAGTATTTATTATTCGATGCCCAGCCACCCATTAAAATGCCGATCGTCGAGATGCCTGAAACGGCTACGTAATACAGAAGGCCGACACCGAGGTCTGCAAACTGCATGTTTTCTGAGAATGGAATCGTCGCGAGCACCATGAACGCTGGTGCAAATGCGATGACTGGCGCCAATATGAACAACGGCCGATCCGCTAGTTTCGGTATCGTGTCTTCTTTTATCAAAAGTTTAAAAACGTCCGCTACGGTTTGTAGGAGACCGAATCTTCCTCCTACCCGGTTCGGTCCTGTACGCATCTGCATGAACCCGAGCACTTTTCGTTCAGCTAGAATCGCGTAGGTTACAAAGCCGAGCACAGTGACGAGTAATGCGGCGCCGAGCGCAAAGAAAATGGCAACATGCGTCCAGCCGGGCTGTGCGTATAAAAGATCCTCCATCAGCCATCGACCTCCCCGAGAACGATATCAATCCCGCCTAAGATGGTAATCAAGTTGGAGATGTTTTCACCGACTAAAAGTTTTGGCAGAATCTGAAGGTTGTAAAAAGATGGTCTACGAAACTTCAAGCGGTACGGTTCTTTTTTTCCTTCTGACGCGATGTAGCAGCCAATCTCTCCGCGAGGCGACTCGATACGAACGAAGGCTTCACCTTTTGGCGGCTTGATAATTCTTGGTACTTTTGCCATGACCGGGCCTTCTTCTGGAAACTGCTCTACCGCTTGTTCTACAATCTTGAGTGATTCTTCGATCTCTTGCATGCGGCACTGATAGCGCGCCCATGCATCGCCCGTATGAAAGACCGGTACATCAAAATCAAAACGGTCATAGATCGAATAAGGCTCATCTTTTCTAAGATCCCAATTCGTACCTGTGCATCTTAAGTTTGCGCCGCTTAATGAAAAATTCAGTGCTTCTTCTTTCGTGTAGTAGCCGATTCCTTTTACACGGTTCAAGAAGATTTCGTTGCCTGTCACAAGGTCGTGATAGCCAGCAAGCTCTTCTCTCATGTACGGAACAAAGTCACGGACTTTCTCGATCCATCCTTCTGGTGCGTCCCACTTCACACCGCCAACACGCATATAGTTGAACGTCAGGCGAGCGCCACAGATCTCGTTCAGCATATTAATGATCGCTTCTCGTTCACGAAACGCGTATAGAAATGGACTCATCGCCCCAATATCTAATAAATATGTACCAAACCAAACGAGATGGCTTGCGATGCGTCCGAGCTCCATCACGATGACTCGCAAATATTCCGCTCGTTCTGGAATTTCAAGACTCATCATCGTTTCAACCGCGTGGCAGATCACATAGTTGTTCGTCATAGCCGCTAGATAATCCATGCGGTCTGTGTAAGGAATAATCTGTGTATACTGAAGATTTTCTGCTAGCTTCTCGGTGCCTCGGTGAAGATATCCGATCACTGGGGTAGCTTCAATGATCGTTTCTCCGTCGATTTTAAGCACGATTCGAAAAACACCGTGCGTACTCGGATGCTGAGGTCCAACGTTGAGGAGCATCTCTTCTGTTCTGATCAATGTCTCTACACCTCCACGTCATGTGGTTCGTAATCTTTTCTAAGCGGAAATCCTACCCAATCGTCCGGCAGCATGATACGCGTTAAGTTCGGATGACCTTCAAATTTAATGCCTAAAAGGTCATACGTTTCACGCTCTGGCCAGTTTGCTCCCTCCCATAACGGGGTAATAGAATGGGTAGTAGCACTTGTTCTGTCTATCTTTACTTTTAATGCAACGGACTGGCGATGATTGTACGAATACAGGTGGTTATAGACTTCAAAATGTGTTTCAAAATCGGTGCCGTGCATTTCAGATAAATAATCAAAACGAAGCTGGTCGTTATATTTTAAAAACTCCGCAATTTTATAATAGGATTCAGGTTTTGCAACTAAGGTAGGGACGTCTTTTGACAGTCTGTTAATATAGGAATCTTCGAGTACATCTTCTCCTAGATGTTCTTTGATGACTTTTGTGTAGGTATCGAGGATAGGTTGGTTTGGTGATGGTTTTTCTTCTGCGACAGGTTCGGTTGCTTCACCTTTTGCATTCGCGGCAGCACGTGCTTTTGCGGCTGCAGCTGCTTTGGCCTTGGCGGCAGCGATCGCTTTCGCTTTTTCGTCATCACCTGCTGGCTCAGCTGTTGCATCTGATCCTGCTTCACGGGAAGCCTTCGCTTTTGCTGCTGCGGCTGCTTTTGCCTTTGCTGCTGCAACGGCCTTTGCTTTTGCGGCTGCTTTCGCTTTTTCATCGTCTGAAGCAGGTTCGGTGGATGTGTCGCCTCCACCCTCTCTTGCTAGTTTTGCTTTAGCGGCAGCTGCTGCCTTCGCCTTTGCTGCTGCGGCTGCTTTCGCTTTCGCGGCGGCTAGTGCTTTTTGTTTCGCAAGATCATCCGTTGGCTCATCGGTTTTTGGAGCCGCTTTTTCAGCTTGACGCTGTTTTGCGAGCTCAAGTGCTTTTGCCTTCGCTTCCGCGGCTGCTTTCTTTTTTAGCTCTTCTTTTGTTAGCTCTGGCTCGGCTGCGGTCGGCTCTGTTACTTCTGCAGCTTTTGCCTTTTCAGCCTGACGCTGTTTCGCAAGCTCAAGGGCTTTGGCTTTTGCCTCTGCGGCTGCCTTTTTCTTCAGCTCTTCTTTTGTTAACTCTGGTTCAGCTGCTTTCGGCTCTGACTGTTCAGCCGCCTTTGCCTTTTCAGCCTGACGCTGTTTCGCGAGTTCCAGTGCTTTTGCCTTTGCTTCTGCGGCAGCCTTCTTTTTTAGCTCTTCTTTTGTTAGCTCCGGTTCGGCTGCTGGCTGCTCTGTACCTTCCGCTGTCTTCGCCTTTTCAGCCTGACGCTGTTTCGCAAGCTCAAGCGCTTTCGCTTTCGCTTCTGCAGCCGCTTTTTTCTTTTGCTCTTCTATCGATAATCCTTCATTAGAATCATTTTGCTTATCGGTCATTCGCTCATCACCTTCTTGCCTGTCTTCGCTTCATAACGGATTTTTTCTTGAAGCTTGTTGATGCCATAAATGAGTGCAGCAGGGTTAGGTGGACATCCAGGTATGTACACATCCACGGGTACGATTTGATCGACGCCTTTTACAACCGCATACGATTTGATGTAAGGGCCGCCAGCTGTAGCGCATGAACCCATCGCGATGACCCACTTCGGTTCTGGCATCTGTTCGTATAAACGTTTCAATACGGGAGCCATCTTTTTCGTTACGGTTCCAGAAACGATCATTACGTCAGATTGACGAGGTGACGTACGGAATATGCTTCCGAAACGGTCTAAGTCATAATGAGACGAACCTGTGCCCATCATTTCAATCGCGCAGCAGGCGAGTCCAAAGGTTAACGGCCATAGTGAATTGCTTCTGGCCCAGGCTTTCACTTGTTCGAGTGTTACCATGAATACGTTGCGGTCTAGTTCGGCGCGTTCCTCTGCCGTAAGTTCCCACTTTATGTCCATTTAAGCACCTTCTTTTTCCAAGCGTATACAAGACCTAACGTTAAAAGAACAACAAAAATCCCCATCTCGATCAGAGCGAACACACCTAGCTCTTCATAGGCAACGGCCCAGGGGTATAAAAATACGGTTTCAACATCAAAAATAACAAACATGAGCGCAAACAAATAATAGCGGACATTGTACTGAACCCAGCTTTGATGAAAAGGTTCGATTCCGCTTTCGTACGTGGTGTATTTTTCTGCTGATGGTTTATAAGGGCGCAACAAACGGCCCGCAGTCAATGCGACAACCGGCAAAAGGACCCCTAAAAATAAAAATACAGCCACAATGAGGTAATTGTTTTGATACAGATGATAAAAATCCATTCTGACTACCTCCTAATCTTCAGAATTTTATAAATTCTGTAACCGCTTTAATTATAACAAATTCCATATTTTGTGTCGATGTGCTTCTTCACATATGGTACTTACACTATATTAAGGTCTACCCCTTATTTTTCTATAGAAATGTTCATAATCCTGTAAATTTTTTGGATGTGACGATACACTGTTAGCAGTATGATAGGTATAAAGGGGAGATTCGTAATGGATATATGGTGGATTGCTTACTTTTTGATCGTCGTGATCTCGATCGCTGGATTAGTCGGTACGATCATGATTTCTAAAACACAGGACGAAAAATACGGAAGTTCAACTCGTCAGAACCTCGTGCGCCTTACACTTATCTATGCAGTGGTGATCCTCGTTTCGATTATCGCACTTGCTCTCTACATCTATCTTTAATAGAATGTCGTTATTAAAGGATGTGATCTGCTTTGAAAAAAGAGACCGAACAGCTGTGGGCGAGTGAAAAATACACGGTGATGGCTAAGGGGTACAACTTATATAAAGAAGTTCAAGGCTTGATGAGAGATGCTCAATCTGATTCCGATTATAAAAAAGTGACTATGTTGATCACTGAGTTGAAAGAAAAACCTTTTGAGCGTCGTGCTTTATGCAATACACTAGAGCATGTTTGGGGTTATTTTAAAAAATCAGCTGAAGAATTGGATAAGCAGCACTTTTTTTCACTGCTGACCACGTTGAGAGAGTCAGATGAAGAATATTATGATGAAATGCCGTATGAGATTGATCTGTTTTTACAGTATTTGCTTCAAAAATACCCTTCAGAATACTTATCACGTTCAACAATTATCAAAAATTGAGGATGCTCCCGTTGTGTTGTGGGATCATCCTTTTGTTTCGGCTAATATAAGTGCAGTTTCGGTGGACGAAACTGTTTGTTATGTATACCCTGTTGGGTATCTCCAACAAATAATCCAGAAATTTAAGCCTCCAATCCACAAAATTCGGTGTGTAATCCACGAGTTTTTAGCTTGAATCCAAAAGTTTTGGCTATTTATCCTCAAGTCGACAAACCTCGACACCCAGCAGACATATTTAACCCCTCATATACCCTACACATAAAAAAACACCCCGCTCAACCAAGCGGGATGCCTTTCTGCTTTCTGCCATACCTATATACTTTTATCAGATCGCCTCAACTGACAATCGCAATTGCTCTTCGAAATCTTCTGCATGCTCGCGTTTTTGTTCTGCGTTCCAGCCCAATTTGTCGGCCATGCAGTTGATCACATTTTCTTTCCACTCGTATACCGTATCGATGTCAAAGTATAGAGCCGACGTACGGCGGATTAAGAAGTCAGACGGTGTTGAAGTCATCTCATACTCTAATGCGTATAGTAGAGATGCGTACAGACTTTCTGGTAAGTTGTAGCTCTTCGCTTCTGCACCGCGTTCTTTCATGTAACCATATACGATGTCGATGTTCGTGCCATAGCGTTGAACAAGCTCACGAGCTTTCGCGTCATCCAAACCTAACGCCAAGCCTTCTTGTACTTTCGTACGAAGGAAGTCTGCGAAGTTTTGACTTCCGCCCATCTTACCGCCTGATAATTCCATGTGTTGCGTGCGGCATCCTGGGAATTTTGCACCTTCTTCTTCACCAAGCTGATCACGAACTATATCTACGACTTTTTCAGCCATCTTGCGGTAACCTGTCAGCTTACCACCAGCGATTGTTAATAATCCGGATGGTGAGTGGAACACCTCATCTTTTCGAGAGATTTCTGAAGGTCCTTTTTTCGGTTCATGAATCAATGGACGTAGTCCTGACCATGACGATTCAACATCGTCACGCGTAATCTTCACGTCCGGGAACATGAAGTGGATCGTGTTCAGTACATATTGAAGATCCTCTTCCGTCATACCAGGGTTTGCAAGGTCTCCCTTGTAGTCTGTATCTGTCGTACCAATATACGTTTTACCCGCACGTGGGATGGCGAACACCATACGGCCATCTTCTGTGTCATAGTAAACGGCTTGTTTCAATGGGAACTTAGAACCGTCAATAACAAGGTGAATTCCTTTTGTATGGTGAATCTCTTTTCCTGTTTTCGAACGATCTTCTTCGCGAAGTTCATCTACCCATGGACCTGTTGCGTTTACGATCTTTTTCGCATAGATCTCATGAATTTCACCAGTGAGCTGGTCTTCCACTTTTACACCGACCGCTCTCTTTCCGTTATAGATAAAGCTTGTAACTTTCGCGTAGTTCACAGCTGATGCTCCGCGTGATACCGCTTCTTTCATGATCTCAAGCGTTAGACGAGCGTCATCTGTTTTGTATTCCACGTAATACCCGCCGCCAAGCAAGTTATCCTTTTTCAATAGTGGTTCACGGCGTAATGTTTCTTCAGCTGAAAACATTTTTCTGCGTTCTTTGCGTTTTACACCTGCTAAGAAATCGTACACTTTTAGACCGATGGAAGTGGAGAATTTCCCAAACGTACCGCCTTTGTAAAACGGAAGTAGCATCCATTCTGGTGTTGTTACGTGCGGAGCGTTCTCGTACACGATCGCACGTTCTTTACCTACTTCGGCCACAAGTTTCACTTCGAATTGTTTTAAATAACGAAGTCCACCGTGAACAAGTTTTGTAGAACGGCTGGATGTTCCAGCAGCAAAGTCCTGCATCTCTACAAGACCTACTTTCATACCACGAGTCTGAGCATCTAAAAGAATACCCGCTCCCGTTACGCCTCCTCCGATTACAAGGAGATCTAGCTTCTCTTGCTTCATACCTGTGATAATTTCTTCTCTTTTATATGTTGAAAATGATGCTGTCATTTTCTCTTCACTCCTTCTGTACAGAACCGTTGGACATATATGATACGGGTAGTTTTCCCGGAATCAGCGAACCCAACACACATTTTTCAATATTTCCGTGTATTGGCACGCAAAAAAAGACCACAAGAACCCCGCATCGTTTGTACGAGGTTTTGTGGTCTCTCCTGATCTCCAACCGGTTCAATATCAACTTGTGATTAGTATAACGCAGTTTTCAAGATTTTGAAAGGGTTATGCTTTAGGTTTATATGCAATCGTTGCTTCAACAGCTTTTTTCCAGCCATCATAAAGCTCTTTACGCTCTTCTTCTTTCATGTTTACGTCAAAGTCTTTGTCCACTTTCCATTTATCTGCGATTTCTTGTCGGTCACCCCAGAAACCTACAGCAAGACCCGCAAGATATGCAGCACCGAGCGCAGTCGTTTCATTAATCTCTGGACGCTCAACAGGAACGTTTAAGATATCACTTTGGAACTGCATTAAGAAGTTGTTCTTAACGGCTCCGCCATCTACACGAAGTTTTTTCAATTCGATACCAGAGTCAGCTTCCATCGCTGTTAACACATCAGCCGTTTGATACGCAAGTGACTCTAGTGTCGCACGAACGAAATGCTCTTTTTCTGTACCGCGTGTAAGTCCGAAGATCGCACCGCGTGCTTCTGAATCCCAGTAAGGAGTTCCAAGGCCAACGAATGCTGGCACAACATAAACGCCATCTGTTGATGCAACGCGTTCTGCATAATCTTCACTGTCAGCCGCATCTTTTAACATGCGAAGCCCATCGCGCAGCCATTGAATCGCTGAACCTGCTACAAAGATACTTCCTTCAAGTGCGTACTCGACTTTCCCGTCCACACCCCAAGCAATCGTCGTTAAAAGGCCATGCTCTGACTTAACTGCTTTTTCACCTGTGTTCATAAGCATGAAACAGCCTGTACCATACGTGTTCTTCGCCATTCCTTTTTCAAAACAAGCTTGTCCGAAAAGTGCCGCTTGCTGATCGCCCGCGATACCTGCGATCGGAATATTTTTACCAAAGAAATGATAATCGATCGTTTCACCGTAAACTTCTGAAGAGGATTTTACTTCTGGCAGCATAGATTTTGGAACACCCAAGATCTCAAGAAGCTCGTCATCCCATTTCAGATCGTAAATATTGTACATCAGTGTACGTGAAGCGTTTGAATAGTCTGTTACGTGGGCTCTTCCGCCTGTTAGCTTCCAAACCAGCCACGTATCGATCGTACCGAATAAAAGGTCACCGTTTTCTGCTTTTTCTCTTGCACCTTCAACGTTATCCA
Source organism: Bacillus sp. E(2018) (assembly GCF_005503015.1). NCBI lineage: Bacteria > Bacillati > Bacillota > Bacilli > Caryophanales > Bacillaceae > Bacillus > Bacillus sp. E(2018). The sequence continues at coordinate 337,998 of NZ_SCOL01000002.1, forward strand.
GAATCCATTTTACTTTTGTTCCGGAGAAGTATGCGTCGATTAACAATCCTGTTTTGTCGCGGAACTTATCGTTTAAGCCTTGTTCTTTCAATTCATCACAGATTTCAGCTGTTTGACGAGATTGCCATACGATCGCATTGTGAACAGGTTTTCCTGTGTTCTTATCCCAAACGACCGTTGTTTCACGCTGATTCGTAATACCGATCGACGCGATCTCGCCTGGATCTGTATCTGTTTTTGATAAAACTTCAGCCACTACTGCTAAAATCGTTCCCCAGATTTCTTGTGCATCATGTTCTACCCAGCCTGGCTTCGGGAAGTGCTGCTTAAATTCCTTTTGTGAGATCTCAACGACTTCTCCTGCTTTGTTAAATAGAATCGCTCTTGAGCTTGTCGTTCCTTGATCGAGTGCAATGATATATTTCTTTTCCATACGTAAACCCTCCCAAATTGGTTTGTTGTTGTAATTTTTTTAGTTTTCTATTTGATCTCCGTGAGGCAGTGCTTGTGTGCCTTTACTTCCTAAGAAGAATGTTATAGCGAAAATCGCTAGTGAAACCACTGTCCAGATCCAGAATAACGTTGTAACTTTTCCTGTGAAAACAGCTTGGTAGAACAATGCTCCGAACACTCCTCCAAGCACTGGTCCTACAACTGGAATCCAAGAGTACGTCCAATTAGATCCGCCTTTGCCTGGAATCGGTAAGATGAAATGTGCGATTCTCGGACCAAGGTCACGTGCCGGGTTGATCGCATATCCAGTTGGTCCACCAAGTGACAACCCGATCGCTACGATGAGGAATCCGACAATCAGTGGATTCAAGCCATCTGAAAATTTATTCGCTCCGATTGACAATAATCCTACTAGTAAAACGGCAGTTCCAATAAATTCTGATAAAAGATTCGAAAATGTATGCGGAATTGCAGGGTCCGTTGAGAAAACTCCTAATTTTACCGCTGGATCATCTGTTGCTTTCCAGTGTTGAAGGAAGTGGAAGTAAACGACCATTCCTCCTAAAATACCGCCGATCATCTGTGCAAGGATATAAGCTGGTACATCTGACCAAGCAAATTCACCGATTGAAGCTAGACCGAGCGTAACGGCTGGGTTAAGGTGTGCACCGCTGAAGCTTCCGACTGCATATACAGCCATCGCAACAGCTAGTCCCCATGCAAGTGCGACTACAATCCAGCCGCCACCTTGAGCTTTTGATTTATTCAAGGAAACGTTTGCAACAACGCCCCCGCCAAATATGATTAGAATCATTGTTCCTATCAGTTCTGCCATAAATGTTGACATGTATTTTCCTCCTTTTATGCAATCGCTATCAATAATAAGTGCAGTATGTGAACGGATTTCATCAAAAAAAGACCCAGCAAAAGATACCTATAGTTTTGCTATAAGTAACCCCTGTGGATCTCCATGTTCTCCGTCACGTTTATGAACTTGTCTCTATTATAACAAGGATGAAAACGTTGTCAAACGTTATTTCACAAGAACATTAAATCCACAATTCAGGGTTTGAAGTTGTCACGGCCTCTGCACCCGCCTCCAGTGCTTCCATCACATTTACTTTTGTACGAATCAATCCACCAGCAATTACCGGAATACCAGCTTGCGCACTCACTTCTCTTATTATTTCCGGCATGATGCCTGGCAAAACCTCTAAATAGTCTGGCTGAGCACGTTCGATGACTTTATAACTTGTTTCGAGTGCTAATGAATCTAATAAAAACAAACGTTGAACGGCTATCATGTTCTTCTTTTTTGCGCGCATGATACAGTTAGACCGCGTAGAAATGATTCCTGCTGGCTTCATTTCCTGTGCTAAAAAATCCACCGCATATTCATTTGCTTTCAAGCCGTTAATAAGGTCCAGATGAACCAATACTTTCTTTTTTCTTTCATTTGCCATAGCAATCATGAATTTCAACTGACTGATATGCGTATCCAAACAAACGATATATGTGTATTTGCTATTCAAGAGCTTTTCAAAATCCTTCATCTTTCTCGCTGCAGGCAAAACTTTTTGTCCATGGAAGCTCATCTTGCACACCCCTTACGTTCTTATCATTCACCAGTTTCCGCAATTTATTGCAAACCCCGGTAAACCGCCTTTTTTTCATATTAAGTGATAATAACACATACCACTACAGACGGACGAGCATTTAATAGTGTATAGCTTGTATAAAGAGCTATATTTCTTAGGACACTTCCTTTGCTTGAGGAGGTGAAAAGCATGATTAAAAAGAGAAAGAAACCTGTGATCTCTCCTGTTGGCGAATTTCAAAACCCGTTTGGTAATGAAGTCGTTCAAATGGAAGAGGTAGCAGAAACGAACGCGATGACTAGTGAAAATGGCGACCAAGTATGGTTACGTAGGGTCTCATGTGCTCGGCCGATTTTTGGAAGAAACTAAATAAAAAACTGTTTTAATTTCAGATGTAGCTATCCTTAAGTAGTTGATTTCCGCTCCAGGTTACACGCTTTCCATGGGGCGACCGGTGTTCGAAGAAGTATGGGTGCTCCTGCGTCTACGAGAAAATCCTATCGAAGCGAGCTTCCTCGTCACATGCCTTACGAGAAGAATTTGCAGAGTGGCTGGCACGCTACGCGCCATTAGGAGTCTCCACCTGATCGCTCGTCCCATAGGAGTCGGCAACCTTATGCTTCAATCAACTTGCATAGGGAGACAATAAGATTCATTCAAAGTGCAGCAACCTATTAGAAACAGCCAAATAAAAACGATTCATCCTGTTTCAACCTTCTCAAATTGAACGTGATGTATTCGAATAAAGCCCCTTTGACTTTGTTTTTGAACGAGTCTGAGGGGTTTTTAAGTTTACACGGTACAAAATTATTGGGGCGGTGTTTCTTCAAGTAGTTTTAGCACGTAAAGAGGCGTCGCTCAATATACCTTTAGGGGTATTTCAGCAGTTAATTCAGGAAATTTGTGAAATAATCCGGCGAATTTCGGTATTATTCCCGCGAGTTTTTACGATAATCCCGCGAGTTTTCCTCATATATCGGCGAGTCTACATATCTCGACATTTGCCCATCTTTACATACCCCCTTACATACCCCCTACAAACACAAAAAAAGCCCTCCAACTCTCTATAAAGAGAGCTAAAGAGCTTTTGAATTAACGTTTTGTTGCTATGTCGATACGGTTCATTGCGCGTTTAAGCGCAAACTCCGCACGAGCTGCATCTAGGTTGTCTTGTTTGTTGCTTGCAAGACGCTGTTCGGCACGCTCTTTTGCTGCACGTGCACGATCTACTTCGATGTCGCCAGCGATCTCAGCTGCTTCTGCTAAGATCGTGACTTTTTCAGGTCGCACTTCAATAAATCCACCGCTAACGGCCACATATTGTGTTTTCCCATCAACGTCGTGAACACGCACGGCGCTGATCGTTAAAGGAGCTACAAGAGGGATATGGCCTGGAAGAATTCCAAGCTCCCCACTTTTTGCTTTCGCGCTGACCATTTTCGCATTTCCTTCAAACACAGGACCATCAGGGGTTACTACGCTGACTTGAATGGTTTTCATCCAATCTTACCCCTTTCAGGCATTAGGCCAAAGTTTTTGCTTTTTCAATAGCATCCTCAATAGAGCCTACGAGATGGAACGCTGATTCCGGAAGATCATCGTATTTTCCTTCAAGGATTTCTTTGAATCCACGAACTGTTTCTTTAACAGGAACGTATGAACCTTTTTGTCCTGTAAATTGTTCTGCAACGTGGAAGTTTTGAGATAAGAAGAACTGGATACGACGCGCACGGTGTACAACTAGCTTGTCGTCTTCAGAAAGCTCGTCCATACCAAGGATTGCGATGATATCTTGAAGCTCTTTATAACGCTGTAAAGTCGCCTGTACTTTACGAGCTACTTCGTAATGCTCTTCTCCAACGATCTCAGGAGAAAGTGCACGTGAAGTTGAAGCTAGTGGATCTACCGCTGGATAGATACCCATAGCTGTTAGTTTACGCTCAAGGTTTGTTGTTGCATCTAAGTGGGCGAACGCTGTAGCTGGAGCCGGATCCGTATAGTCATCGGCAGGTACATAGATCGCTTGGATAGATGTTACAGAACCTTTTTTCGTAGATGTGATACGCTCTTGTAATTGACCCATCTCAGTTGCAAGAGTTGGCTGGTAACCTACCGCTGATGGCATACGGCCAAGAAGGGCAGATACTTCAGAACCTGCTTGCGTGAAACGGAAGATGTTATCTACGAAGAAAAGAACGTCTTGTCCTTGCTCGTCACGGAAGAATTCAGCCATTGTCAAACCAGAAAGAGCGATACGCGCACGTGCTCCAGGTGGCTCGTTCATCTGTCCGAATACCATTGCCGTTTTCTTGATAACACCAGAGTCGCTCATCTCGTGGAAAAGGTCATTTCCTTCACGAGTACGCTCACCAACACCTGCGAATACGGAGATACCACCGTGTTCTTGTGCGATGTTGTTGATTAGCTCCTGGATAAGAACTGTTTTACCTACACCCGCACCACCGAAAAGACCGATTTTTCCACCTTTTACGTATGGAGCGATAAGGTCAACTACCTTGATTCCTGTTTCAAGAATCTCAGTTTTTGTTGTTAATTCTTCAAAAGAAGGTGCTGAACGGTGGATCGGGTCACGGCGAACATCTGCCGGTACTGCCTCACCAAGGTCAATGTGATCACCTGTTACGTTAAATACACGTCCAAGTGTTGCTTCACCTACTGGTACAGAGATCGGCTTACCTGAGTCAGCGATTTCCATTCCACGAACAAGACCATCCGTTGAATCCATTGCGATTGTACGAACCATGTTATCACCAAGGTGAAGTGCTACTTCTAGTGTTAAGTCAACACCCTCAGCGCTAACAGTTAAAGCGTTAAGCAATTCTGGAAGCTGGCCTTCGAACTTAACGTCAACGACCGGTCCAAGAATTTGAGTAATATAGCCTTTATTCATCGGTTTCCCTCCTATCTTACTTTGCAAAATAGCTGCTAGAATCACTTATAAAAAGTCTATTCTAGAGCTGCTACACCGCCGACGATTTCCGTAATTTCCTGAGTGATAGCTGCTTGACGCTCACGGTTGTACGAGAGGTTCAATTGGCCGATCAGTTCATTAGCGTTATCCGTTGCATTTCTCATCGCAGTCATACGAGAAGCATGCTCGGCTGCTTTCGCATCAAGTAAAGCACCATAAATCAAGCTCTCCGCATATTGAGGAAGAAGCACTTCAAGGATCTCGTCCTCTGATGGCTCATACTCATAGGAAGATTTTGATTTTGTTGCAGCGATATCTGTTAACGGAAGAAGCTTCTTCTCCGTCAGATCGCTCTGAATGGCACTTACAAAATGGTTATAATACATGTAAAGCTCATCAAATGTTCCGTCCGCATAAAGACCGACTGCCTTTGATGCGATCGCCTTGATCTCAGCAAAGGATGGCTGGTCTGCCACACCTGTGATGCTGTCCAAGATAGACATCTTACGGCTTTTGAAGAAGTTCACCCCAACTTTACCTATCACGATCAATGCATACTCATCTGCTGATTTGTGACGCTCTTGAATCGTACGGTAAACGTGGCGTAAAATATTCGAGTTATAAGCCCCTGCTAATCCACGGTCAGCTGTAACGACGAAGTAACCCGTCTTCTTCACTGGTCGTGTTAAAAGCATAGAGTGTTTCGCGTTGCTTCCAGATGCGATGCTTCCTACCACTTCTTGGATCTTGTCCACGTAAGGGCCGAAAGATTTCGCATTTTGCTCAGCGCGGTTTAGCTTTGCAGCTGAAACCATCTCCATCGCTTTTGTGATCTGCATCGTCTTCTTAGTAGAATCTATTCTAGCTTTTATATCTTTCAATGCCATTCATTTTCACCACCTTTATTGGTAGTTTAAAAATCGGTTAACCTCATTTTAAACATAGTAAGCTGGTTGCAAGGCGCAGCTCATCACTGCAACTGCACCTCTGCTTTTAAAGTCTATATAATCTTACGCGAATGTCTTTTTGAATGCTTTGATCGCTTCGTCTAGGCTATCACCTTCAGGAAGTTTACCAGTCGTTTTGATTGCATCAAGAACGTCTTTAGAGTTCGCTTCCATGTGAGCGTAAAGCGCTTCTTCAAAGCGGTTTACATCTTCAACAGCTACATCATCGATGTAACCACGAGTCAATGCATAAAGGATTGCAACTTGGTGCTCAACTTTTAGTGGCTTGTGAAGTCCTTGCTTAAGTACTTCAACTGTACGTGCACCACGGTTTAGTTTTGCTTGAGTCGCTTTATCAAGGTCAGATCCGAACTGAGCGAATGCTTCTAGTTCACGGTATGAAGCAAGATCTAGACGAAGTGTACCAGATACTTTGCTCATCGCTTTGATCTGAGCTGCTCCCCCTACACGAGAAACGGAGATACCTGCGTTGATCGCCGGACGAACTCCGGAGAAGAACAAGTCAGATTGTAAGAAGATCTGTCCGTCTGTGATAGAGATAACGTTTGTTGGAATATAAGCAGATACGTCAGATGCTTGCGTTTCAATGAACGGAAGCGCTGTGATTGATCCGCCACCTAGCTCGTCATTCAACTTCGCTGCACGCTCTAACAAGCGAGAGTGAAGGTAGAATACGTCCCCTGGATAAGCTTCGCGGCCTGGAGGACGACGAAGTAGCAAGGAAAGCTCACGGTATGCAGCAGCTTGCTTAGAAAGATCATCATAGATGATCAATACATGCTTGCCAGCCCACATGAATTCTTCAGCCATAGATACCCCAGCATAAGGAGCTAGGAACAACATTGGTGCAGGTTGAGAAGCAGATGCTGACACAACGATCGTGTAATCAAGCGCTCCGTGTGCACGAAGTGTTTCTACAACGCCCGCAACTGTTGATTCTTTTTGACCGATCGCTACATAGATACAGATCATATCTTGATCTTTTTGGTTAAGGATCGTATCGATCGCTACAGCTGTTTTACCTGTTTGACGGTCACCGATGATAAGCTCACGTTGTCCGCGTCCGATTGGCACAAGTGCGTCAATCGCTTTAATACCTGTTTGAAGCGGCTCATGTACCGATTTACGAGCCATTACGCCTGGAGCTTTTTGCTCGATAGGACGTGTTTTTGTAGTAGCAATCGGACCTTTGCCATCGATAGGCTGTCCAAGAGGGTTAACTACACGGCCAAGAAGCTCTTCACCTACAGGAACTTCCATGATACGTCCTGTACGTTTTACTTCGTCACCTTCACGAATTTCTTGGTAAGGCCCAAGAATGATGATACCTACGTTGTTTTCTTCAAGGTTTTGGGCCATACCCATTACACCGTTAGAAAATTCAACTAGCTCACCAGCCATAACGTTATCTAATCCATGGGCACGGGCAATACCGTCACCGACCTGGATAATTGTACCCACATCATTAACTTCGATCTCAGATTGATAGTTTTCAATCTGTTTTTTAATTAAAGCACTGATTTCTTCAGCTTTAATGCTCATGAATTTCACCCCTATCCTCTCAGCTTCCGTTAGAAGCTAATTGACGTTCCATTCGATTCAACTTTCCGCTGATGCTTCCGTCAAAAATACGGTTGCCAATGCGGATCTTAATTCCTCCAACAAGAGAAGAATCTACAATATTATTAATGCGCAACGCTTTTTTGCCGACTCGGGCAGCAAACGTTTGCTCCAACTTTTGTAACTCTGAGTCTGATAAAGGACGAACAGAATATACATATGCGTCGGCAATGCCTTGTGCTTCATTTGCTAATTCAATGAACTGCGCTGCCATCTCTGTGATGTAAGTGTAACGGTTACGGTCTACCATCAGATAGATCGTGTTCATGACAGCAGTAGAAAGTTCAGCTCCAACGCTCTCTTTGATCAAAACTTTCTTTTGATCTTTTGATACTTTTGGATGTGATAGAACTTTTTGAAGCTCTTTGTTGAGCTCCAGTACGCTCTTTACTAGACGCAGTTCTGAAACTGTATCTTCAAGTTTCGTAACACCAACTACTTCAAATAGTGCTAATGCATAACGTTTTGCTACGACTGCTTGATCTTTGCTCATCGAGACTCGCCTACCTCTTGAAGGTATTCGTTAATAAGCTTCTCCTGAGAGCTCTCATCAAGTTCTTTTGCAATAACTTTAGAAGCGATCTTAACGGATAGAGCAGCAACTTCTTGACGAAGTGTAGCAACTGCTTTTTCTTTTTCAGAAGCGATCTCAGCTAATGCAGCTTCTTTTACACGCTCAGCTTCATCACGAGATGCTTTAATGATTGCTTCACCTTGTGCTTCGCCTTGCTTTTTAGCATTGTCGATAATAGACTTTGCTTCTTCTTTCGCTTTCTTCAACTCAGCAACTTGAGACTCAAGATAGCTCTTAGCTTCTTGACGGGATTTTTCAGCCGCATCAATTTCGCTGTTGATATGTGATTGGCGCTCCTTCATGATTCCCATTAACGGGCCCCATGCGAATTTACGCAATAATACTAGTAGGATTAAAAATGCAGCTAATTGGTAAAGGATATCACCTGTGTTCAGGCCTCCACCCGCAGCAGCACCTAGAATTAAGTTTTGCACACCATTTCCTCCCTTCAATCAATCATACATAAGGAATGGCGAAGGGTAGTCCCTCTAAGGAAACTTGCTTCGCCATTATAGAAATCGTAATAAACAGTGGTTGTTTTAAGGATTAAGAACCAAGCGCGATGAACGCGATAACCACACCGATGATTGGAAGTGCCTCAACTAATGCAACCCCGATGAACATTGTTGTTTGAAGAGTACCACGTAGTTCTGGTTGACGAGCGATCCCCTCAACTGTACGTCCTACGATTAAACCGTTACCAATACCAGCACCAAGTGCCGCTAGACCTACCGCGATTGCAGCTGCAATAAGATTCATGATAAAATTTCTCCCTTCTGAATTCCCTTAAAGTTTTTATGAAAATGGGCTTCTTTTTATAGAAGCTTGATATTTCCTAAAGATTAGTGATCGTGACTCACTTTATGTGCCAAGTAAACCATTGTTAGCATTGTGAAGATAAATGCTTGGATTGCACCAACGAATACTGAGAAGCCTTGCCACACGATTAGTGGGAAGATTCCAAGTACGCCAGCAAAAATACCCATCTTAGTCAAACCTACCAATAGACCTAAAAGCATCTCACCTGCGAAGATGTTACCGTAAAGACGAAGACCAAGCGTTAATGTGTTCGCAAACTCTTCAATAATCTTTAGTGGGAACAAGAACTTCATCGGCTTGAAGAATTCAGCTCCATATTCCTTGACCCCTTTCATTCTCACACCGTAATAGTGTGAAAGCGCCACTACCATAACTGCTAGAGTCAAAGTAATAGTTGGGTCTGCAGTAGGGGATTTCCACCATAGATTATGGTCGACTACTACTGCAAAAGGTAATCCCAGCATGTTGGCAACGAAAATATACATGATTAATGTAAGTCCTAAAGCTAAAAAGCGTCCGCCCGTATGCCAATCCATTGTGCTGTTGATGATTCCTTTTACGAAATCGACTACCCATTCAAGGAAGTTTTGCATTCCTCCTGGTCGCATTGACAGGGTTCGAGTAGCGAGTACCGCAATAAGGAAAACAATAACGGATGAAACTGTGATCATTAGTACGTTTGACAGATTAAACGTCAAACCTAGAAAATCAGCTGTAACTGCACCATGTTCCACCTATGTTCACCTCTTTTCCTTTGGAGTACGTGTAACTTGAGTTAGTGAATCTATTAACATGATAATGTAGACTGACATCAATCCCATTACCACACTTAATAAATGAAAATGTTCCGGGTATTTCATCGCGATGAGCACCGCTAACCCTGCAAAGAGGAGCCTTGAAAGTGAACCGAGTGTTTTCACTCTTTTCTGCTGAATCACTGCTTGTCCCATGCGGTCGATCTTCGAATACATGCTCCAAAGATTGTAGAGGCTAAAAGCAGTTCCTAGAGCTAGTCCTAAAAAGATAGCTTTGTAAGGAGTGACAGCATAACCGACGAAAAAAAGAGAGAGAAGATACAATGTGTACTTTATGTATTTGAAAAACACCGATTTGTACTCATTCATCATTGCCCGTCCCCTGAAAACTTCGATATTAAGCGGATCATCCCGTAAACACCTGTTCCAAGACCTAGAAACAACCCGATGATAAGGAAGATTGGAAATTCATTGCCGACTTTCTCGTCCAGCCATTTCCCTCCAAAAAGTCCAACTAAGATACATCCAACAAGCTGAGAAAGAATGCCAGACATTAAAGCCATCGCTTTATAAGGGCGTTTCCCGTTGCTCATATCGTATGGACTCCTTCCTTCTGGAAATTTGGTAATAATTTTCTTGAAAACCCTTGTAAACACAAGAATGTAAACCTTACCATATTCCCTTTGTAAGAATACAATAGTGCCATTTCTATGTCAACGACTTCCGGGACGGTTTATTAAATAAATTGTGGAAATTTTGTGGCTTGTTTCAATGGTTTATTATTCACTTTGTTTACTACTTCTGCCTGCTGTTTCCATATTCCTGAATAAATCACCCTATTTGATAAATACTTACATTAAATATATGGAAGGAGCTTGTTCGACATGAAACAAAAAATATTTATTTTCTTTGCGTTGACTGGAATTTTAGTGACGGGCGGCTGCATGAACAATGACAAAAAGCCCACGGAAGAATCTACAAACATGAGAGAAAACGTGGAAAACGATCGTACAAAACCATTGAACGTTCAGTATAACGACCAGACCCCTACTGATCGAACGACAGTTGATTACAGCAAATGGGGAAAGATGGCACTAGCTGAGACAAAAAAGAAATATCCGAACAGTGATGTGAGTGATTACCAATACGACACACGCCGCGTGAGCCCGGACGGTACGATATCGGATTTCTTTGATTTCACGGTAGATGAAAATGGAAAGAAACGATTTGTAAAAGTTGGCGTAATGCATGATGACAACAAGCTTATTGATATGAAGTTCGAGGAAATGAATTAAATAAACGTTATGTGCGGGCTGACTGATGTCAGCCTTCTTTTATTCGGTTTTACGGTACGTGTTATTTTATTTATTACACGTTCGCGCACTAGACCAAGAGTTTCGCTCAGTTGAGAAGAGGTTACGCTCAGTTTGATCTCCTTTTCGCTCATTGGAGTCTGGTTTTCGCTCCGGATTACCTGCGTTTCGTGCACAGCGAAGATTTAATCCTTTTTACTAACAAAAAAACTGCCCTGAAAGAGGGTTTTCACCCGCAATCAAGTCAGTTTTATCTTTTCATCTTATTTAGTTCCGAATAAACGGTCTCCAGCATCGCCTAGACCTGGAACGATGTAGCCATGGTCGTTTAACTTTTCATCTAGTGCTGCTAAGAAAATATCAACGTCAGGGTGCTCGTCCTGAATGACTTTAATACCTTCTGGAGCTGCTACTAAACACATAAGCTTGATGTTTTTCGCTCCACGTTTCTTGATTGATTCAATCGCTGCTGCTGCAGATCCACCTGTAGCAAGCATTGGGTCGATCACGATAAAATCACGCTCTTCAACATCAGAAGGAAGCTTCACATAGTATTCGATCGGTGTTAATGTTTCAGGATCACGGTAAAGCCCAACATGTCCAACTTTTGCTGCTGGAATGAGTTTAAGGATTCCGTCTACCATTCCAAGTCCTGCACGAAGGATCGGTACTAGCCCTAGTTTTTTCCCAGCGATCGTTTTCATAGTTGCTTCAGCAACCGGCGTTTTCACCGTTACCTCTTGCAATGGAAGATCACGTGTAATTTCAAAAGCCATAAGCCCCGCTACTTCATCAACAAGCTCACGAAATTCTTTCGTACCCGTACGTTCGTCACGGATGTATGTTAATTTATGCTGAATTAACGGATGATCAAGGACATATACCTCACTCATGTTTTAAGCACCTCTCCTTATGTAACATTTATTTTCGTTCAAAAAGCATCTCTAGCATTGTACAGAAAAACATTCTTCACTTCAAGGAAAATCAGCACAGAAACGATAGTTTTCTAACTCCAAATTTTACATATAAACTCCTCTACTACTATTCCCTGAATTTGAAGGTGAAATCCTGAAAACTTTCGCTAAGCATCCTGCCTTATAGAACTCAAATATAACTTTACTTTACGCTATCCTGTTTTACTGTCCACTTCGGCAAAAATACTGTCCACTTTTCGTATTTTACAGTCCACTCCCGCAATATTACTGTCCACTTTGCGCTTTTTACTGTCCACTTCGTTTTCAGCACGACAAAAAACACCCACATGAATGGATGCTTTTGGGTAATGCTCTACTCAGCTGCTTTCAACTCTGTATAAATAACCAATCTCTCTTCATGTGTCCCTTCATCACGATTAAAGTTACCAGTACACGTGATTAGGTTAAGCTTGCTGCCGTATGCATAGTCGAATATTTTATCAACAGGTGCAGTTTTTCTGTTGTATTTTTCTTTTCCCGTTACTTCAAAAGTTAACATCTTACCGTCTTGATCCTTAACGATAACTTCATCACCATTTTCAAGGTCTTCAAGCTTATAAAATACTGCTGGACCTGACTTACTGTCTACATGGCCTGCCATTACCGCGTTTCCTGGAGATCCCGGTTTCACCCCGTCGCTGAACCAGCCTACGGTATCCATTCCTTTTGGAACACCCATCTGACCGTTGTCTAGTCTGCCTACCTTCTCGATTTCAGTATTGATTTTTAATGATGGTATTTCAATCGTTGTTGGAACAATTCCTTCTGTATCTGCTTTTAATGTTAACCCTTCAGGTGGTGTTAGTTCGGTTGATGAAGATTTTATTTCTTTCTCTTGTTTTTGACCTTCTTTAATCGTTTCACTAGATTCAGAAGCTTTATTATTCTTCGTATCTTCTGGAGCCGAACAACCGGTTATTAATAGTCCAATGAGCCATAGACCACCAAGCACCTTCTTCATAAAAACCTTCCTTTCCATCTCAAATAGATAGAAAAGATGGAGGACAGATTGGCCGCCCTCCACTCTTTACTCTTAAGAATGGTTCGTCGCTTTTTTACGAAGAATCATTGCTGTTGTTGCAGAAGCTAAGATCAATCCGAACAAGCTCCAAAGAATAGCATCATTTGTTGATTGGCTCATTCCGCCCATACCTGTTTTCGGCATATCAGATGGCTTTTGACCAGCAAACTTATCTGGGAATTGGTCAACAATCGCACCAGATAGGGATTGTCCTACTCCGAACATGTGAGCATAAGCTTCAGAGATATTCTTGTAAGCAGCTGGATAATCTTTGCCTGTATAGCTGTTGAATGCTAATAGTAACTGATCGATGTGTACTTTTAAGCCTTCTTCTAAGTCAGCTGCTTTTAGGCGTCCTTCTGTTGCCGTGTCTAGGAATTTGGCTTGTTCCATACGGTACTCATCCAGTTCAGCGATCGCTTGCTTTTTGCCTTCTTCATTCTTTTCTGCTGTTGCTGTTACATAGTCAACGAAGTAACCGATGTGGCTGCTCCAGATTTCTTTAAATTGCGCTGCACCTTCTGCACCGTATACAGATTCTACAGCAGCTGTGATATCATCTGTGTTTTCGTTCAGTTCAGCCGCTGCTGCTTCAAAGTCTTTCGCGCCATCAATTCCTTTTTGCATCGTTAATGCTGCTAACGCTGCATGGGCAGAGAACACACTGTTTAAGTCAGCACGAAGGTCAGCTGCAGGTGTATCTACTGATTTGTTTTCAAACTTGTCAGGGAACTGATCGGTGATTGCCCATGAAAGCCCCTTACCTGTCATAAACATGTGGTGCATCGCTTCTGAAATGTTGTCATATGCTTTGTCATAGTCCCCAGTTCTGTAGCTTTCAAACGCCCAGATCAGCTGGTCGATGTGTACTTTCAACCCTTCTTCTAAATCAGTAGCTTTTAATCTTCCTTCTGTTGCTTTATCTAAGAAATCAGCTTGTGTTGTACGGTATTTATCCAATTCTGCAAGAGCTTGTTTTCTGCCTTCTTCATTATTTTCAGCAGTTGCTGTTACATAATCTACGAAATAGCCGATGTGGCTGCTCCAGATTTCTTTGAACCGTGCTCCAGCTTCTTCACCATAAACAGATCCAACCGCTTTTGACAGTGCCTCTGTATTTTGGTTTAACTGTCCCGCTGCTGCTTCAAAGTCTTCTTTTCCATCAATTCCTTTTTGCATCGCAACTACAGCTAGGAATGCATGCTCTGAAAGAAGAGTATCCAATGAAGCGCGAAGATCAATTGCCGGGTTAGAAACTTCAGCAGACATAGGTCCTTTGCTATGATTCTCATGACCATGTGCATTTGCCACTGTGAAGGTAGGTATTAGTAAAGAAACACTTAACGGTACTGCTAAAAGTGCTTTTTTCATTTTCATTTGAAATCTCTCCTTTTTAGTTAATTGCATTAAGCTAACGGAGAGAATTTTCATTTGGATCACTCTTACTTAAAATTTTTTTTACTTTATGTCGAAAAAAAAAGTATCGGCTGATTTACGTCCAATACTTTTCATTGATATAGCATTCTACTATTCCGCTTTTCCACTCCACTTAAAGAATACGGATGACAACACGATTGAAACGAGAGCAATAGAGCTTAGCACCAAAACAGGTGTCCAGTTCTCCCATAAAGGTGACGTGTTCCATGTGGCACGCAGCAGTTCAATGACATAATAAAGAGGTAAAATCTTGGCAATATATTGCAGCACGTCAGGCATCATCTCTAACGGAAATGTGGCTCCTGATAAAAACAACATAAGGTTTAGGAAAAGCGAGCTGATCGCTGCGGCTGTTCCTACGTTTTTCGCTAAGGATGTTAAGAAGAGTGCGAACGGAAAGAAGGCAAGGATGCTAAGCAACAAAGCAATTAGCGTACTTCCTAAATAGACTGGTGCATGAAGGTCAAACATGAGTGTTCCGAACACCACAAGAACGACCGCTGAGAAGCAAAAGATTACCGTTCCTTGAATCGTATGAGCAAAGAGTATCTTCCAAGGAGCGAGCGGTGTTGATTGATATCGGCGAAGAACTCCTGTTTCTCGATATCCCGTAAGAACCGTTCCTAGTGTAAAAAAAGCGGTTGTAACGATATTTACTCCAATCCATGATGGAATATAGAGACTCGCAAAGGAAAACCCTTCAGGAGCTTGGTTTTCAAACATTGAACCGAACAACCAAATCATAAGTACGGGGAACATAAATGTCCAGAACACCTGCAGCTTATCTCTAAAGAACATCTTCGTCTCAAGTACTGTTAGTTGCCATAGGGCTGTCATGCGGATTCCCCTCCTTTTAGATAGTGAACGAACAAGTCATCAAGACTTCCTCTTTCAAATTTGTAATCGGAGATATGATAGTTCTCTTCATGTGCAATTTTAAATAAAAAATAAGAACAAGATTGAAGATCCTCGGTATAGAGTTTGAACGCATCTAGCTCTTCATCATGTTCCACATTAATAACACCAGACATCTGATGAAGCTGAGCGACAGGAAAATCTGGACTTCGGAAGCTGATGAAGTGAGAAGAGATATCTTCTACCAATCGACTCGGTTCATCTAGTGCACGAAGTTCACCGTTGTAAATCATCGCAACTCTGTCACAAAGCTTTTCCGCTTCTTCCATGTAATGCGTGGTTACAACAATCGTAGTGCCACTATCTCGCAACGAGCGGATAATATTCCACATCTCTCGCCTTGCATGTGGATCGAGCCCCATACTCGGCTCGTCTAAAAAGATGATTTCGGGCTCATGTAAAGTAGCAAGCGCTAATGTTAATCGCTGTTTCTGTCCACCGGATAGGTCATCAAAGTATGTATCCATCTTCTCCTCTAAACCGAGCAGTTTCAGCATCTCATCACTCGTATTGTTCTTATTGTAGATCGCCGCAAACAACTTTAGAGCTTCTTTAACTTTCATCTTCTTTTGTATGGAAGTTGCTTGAAACTGAACACCAATTCGGTGGTTCAACACCTTTCGATCTTTTTCCGGATTCATGCCTAAAATAGAGACCTCACCGCTATCCTTTTTCCGAAGACCTTCCATGATCTCGATCGTGGTCGTTTTTCCAGCCCCATTTGGTCCGATAATGCCGAATATTTCACCCTTTTTAACAGAAAAAGAAAGATTGTTAACTGCTTTTTTCGTTCCGTATGACTTCATAAGTGAGCGTACTTTGATTACATCCTCCACGTCATCACTCCTTTACCTTATTTTTACAATACGAGAATGACTGTGAATAGTTTCATCTTATTTCTAACCGGACAAAATCATGTTAAAAATACAGAAAAACCCCTCTGCTGCATGCAGAAGGGTCTCCATCTTATCTATTTTATTCGTACAACTTATATTTTCCTGCTAGCTTCTCAACGCGTGTCTCAGCATCTTTCAGCACCGCTTCGTCTTCGATGTTTTTTAACACGGACGCCATGATTGAAGCGATCTCGTCCATATCTTCTTCAACAAAACCACGAGACGTAACCGCAGCTGTTCCGATACGAATACCGCTCGTTACGAATGGACTTTCTTTATCAAACGGAATCGTGTTCTTATTAACCGTGATTCCGATATCATCTAATGCTTTTTCAGCCACTTTTCCTGTTAGGGCAAGTTCGCTCACATTGATCAGAATCAAGTGATTGTCTGTACCATCAGAAACGATAGTAATGCCTTCATTTTTCAAAGACTCAGCCAAGCGCTTCGCGTTCTTCACGATCTGTTCTGCGTAGCTCTTGAACTCGTCTGTTAATACTTCACCGAACGATACCGCTTTTGCTGCGATAACGTGCATCAAAGGACCACCTTGGATGCCTGGGAAGATTGATTTATCAATTTTTTTCGCGAATTCTTCTTTACAAAGAATCATACCGCCACGAGGGCCGCGAAGTGTTTTATGGGTAGTCGTTGTTACAAAATCTGCATAAGGAACTGGATTTTGGTGAAGGCCTGCTGCCACAATTCCTGCGATGTGGGCCATATCCACCATTAGGTAAGCTTCAACTTCATCAGCGATCTCGCGGAACTTTGCAAAATCAATCGCACGCGGATACGCGCTCGCTCCAGCTACGATCAGCTTTGGACGGTGCTCTAGTGCTTTTTGACGAACATCTTCGTAATCGATAACATTCTTCTCTGCATCTACGCCATATTCCACAAAGTTATATTGAATGCCAGAAAAGTTAACGGCACTTCCGTGTGTTAAGTGACCGCCATGAGAAAGGTTCATACCAAGAACGGTGTCGCCTTGCTCGAGAATCGTAAAGTATACAGCCATGTTTGCTTGTGCACCTGAGTGAGGTTGAACGTTAGCATGTTCAGCACCAAAGATTTGCTTGGCACGGTCTCTCGCTAAGTTTTCAACAACATCCACATGTTCACATCCGCCATAATAGCGTTTGGACGGGTAGCCTTCTGCATATTTATTCGTAAGTACAGAACCTTGTGCTTCCATTACGGCTTGACTTACAAAATTTTCAGAAGCAATCAATTCAATTTTCGTACGCTGGCGGTGCAATTCATCCATGATGGATTGGTAGACTTCTTGATCAGCTGTTTTCAAATGGTTCAATTTCGCTTCCCCCTTACCTTATGTGAAAAAATGATTGTGATTGTAACATACCCCTCTATCTTACACGTTAAAGCTTTAAGTTGTAAGAGGAAATGCACAAGTGTGAAAATTCATTTTATTTGATAGGGATGAACATGGTATGATGATACATAATAGAGAGAAAGAGCTATTTATAAGGGGTGTTATCAACATGATGAAGAAGTGGTTTGGAGCGAGTCTCCTTATTTTTGTACTAGCTTTGGCTGGCTGCAGCGAAGAAAAAGCAAAGCCTGAAGCAAAGGAAAAAGTAGAAACACGAGATAACGAAGATCAAAGCACAACGGATGATCTTGCTGGTCAACAAGCTGAGATCATTAAGAACATGGAAGAAAAAGCCGTTCAGTTAGATCCAAAAGCGCTTGAAGCAGACCCAAAAACATATGAAGAAAAAATCATTAAAGCAACTGGGAAAGTTTTAACGGATAACGAAAAAGGAATGGGCGGAAGCTTTGAGTTCCAAGTTGGAGAAACAAAATTTAGAGTGATGAACTTTACGATGAGCAGCGGTTATGAAAAAGGGACCGAGGTCACAGTATTCGGTAACGTTAAGACCGGTAAAGATGCGAAGACTGGCCTTCCGCTGATCAACGCGACATATATCAACTAAGAAAACAAAGAGCGGAATTATTTCCCGCTCTCTTTTTTATGCTTATTTTGAAATTCGTGAAGTGCTTTATATTGCGTTTGCATCGTGTCAGATAGAGATTGGTAAAGTTGAAACAGCTCTTCGTAAATGTTCTCATGATCGGGATTAGGCGTGATTTCTTCGTACTGCTTCGTCTCAACAGGCGCTTCTTCAAGTGTTTTCGTCTCACCGATTGCAAATCTGCCCAGCAAAACCGCTCCTAAGCAAGAGCTCTCCGTGTGTTCGGGTATACTTACTTTCGTTTGAAAAATATCTGCTAAGATCTGTTTCCAAAGCGTTGAATTCGTAAAGCCTCCTGTTGCAAAGATCTTCACTTCCCTGTCCCCTACTTGACTCTTAATGAGGGAGTAAACACTAAACAAATTAAGAATTGTTCCTTCAAGCACCGCTCGCACCATATGATTGTGATTATGGCGTAGCGTCAGACCAATAAATGATGCTTTTGCCTGCGCATCCCACAATGGCGCTCTTTCTCCAGTAAGATAAGGCAGGAATATTAAGCCTTCAGCACCTGGCTGGATCTGTTCGGCATCTTTAGAAAGCTTTTCATAAGCCGCACGATCGTCCTCTTTTTGCAAAGTATCATGAATCCATTGAAACGCGATACCTCCATTGTTAACTGGGCCACCTGACACCCAATGATTCTCGGTTAGGGGGTAACAGAACGTGCGGCCCTCTGTATCAAGTACCGGTGTCGCTGAAGTGGTTCGAATCGCACCGCTCGTTCCGATTGTAACCGCCACATCTCCAGGCGAGATCGCGCCGACACCAAGGTTAGACAATGGGCCGTCCGTTGCACCAATCACCACTTTTACAGAGAAATCTAGACCAGATTTCTTCGTGAGAACGTCAGATAATTGCTCCCAATAATAAGTGGTTGGTTGCAGTGTCGGCAGTTTTTCAGGTGTGACATCGGCAAGTTTCAGTGCTTCTTCATCCCACGTTTTTGTGTGCATGTTCCAAAGTCCTGTTGCCGCCGCTGATGCATGATCTGTCTGCCACTCACCGAACCATCGGAACAGTATGTAATCTTTAATCCCAACAAATTTGGCTGTTTTTTCAAAAATATCAGGACGTTCATTTTTTAACCATTGCAATTTAAAAAGAGGTGTCATCGGATGCTGCGGGACACCGGTCCGTTTATATAGTTCAACCGCAGATTTACCGAAATCTGATTGGAATGCTGTCACATACGGTTCACTTCGAATATCCGCCCACGTGATGCTATTCGTAAGGGGTGTCCCATCAGAATCCACTGCAATTAATGAATGCATCGCTGTGCTAAAAGAAACGAAGCTGATTCTTTCCGCTAAATCTCCACTTTTTCGCACCGTTTCTCTTAGCGATTCATTCACTGCTTCATAAATTTCATCTGGCTTTTGTTCGGCAGCCCCCGGCTCTTCCGACAGCAACGGGTAATTTTTTGAATGATGTGCAACAGCCGCTCCTTTTTCGTCAAAAAGAACAACTTTCGTACTCGTTGTACCGATATCTATTCCGATTGCATAATTTCTCAAGATCATTTTCTCCTTTCACATAAAAAAGGAAGCAGCTCTAGTATGCCCTTCCTAAACAACACATGATTCTACATCGCCTTTTCATCATACTATTCAGACCAGAAAGAATCACTTATTATAGATGTAAAATGACTGCTTCTTTTGGTAAGAAAACCAGATTAGAGGAGATGGAGAACGATGACTAGTTTTAGAATTCGCCCTGTAGTTTTAGAAGATCTAGATCAGTTGAAGGGTTTGATGCTTCGTTACATTGTTGATTTTTATAAAGGAAAATCTCCTGAGGGACATAAGCTGGAGGATCATATCAATCATCTGCTTTCTTCAGATGAAGCAGGTACTCAATTTGTTGCTGAGACAGAAGATGGCAGATTAGCCGGATTCGCAACCCTTTACTTTTCGTTCAGCACGACGCGCTTGCAGAAGATTGCTATATTGAACGATTTATTTGTGGATGCAGAGTTTCGTGGTGCCGGTTTAGGCGAAAAGCTATTTTCGCATGTGCTGGAATATACGAAAAAGGAAGGCTACGCATACATGTCTTGGCAAACAGCGATCGATAACACCTCTGCACAAGCTCTTTACAAGAAGATGGGCGGAAAAAACATCAATTCAGAGTGGATTCATTATGAGATTGAACACAACTAGGTAGCTTTGGCCGATGACAAGGTTCTTTTTTACGGCAAGCTGCCCTGATTCTTGAACTATTCCGCGAGTTTTCCGGATAATCCCGCAAATTTTGGCGATAATTCCGCGAGTTCACCCATTATTCCCGCGAGATTTAGCTATATATCCGCGAGTTACAATTTTGAGTACATAAAACTTAATAGAAAAAAGCCCTCATCAAGAGGGCTTTCCACATTTAAAAACAACGTATGTCTTCTTTACTCGGATACACCGCGCGTTCGCCGCCGATCAACTTCGGGCGTGTCTTTGCCAGCGTCACGTGTGCGGCGCCGACCTTTTTCACTTCACTGCGAACAGGTACGGCAACATGCTTCAAGTGCATACCGATAAAGGTATCACCGATGTCGATGCCTGCGTCGGCTTTTATATATTCAACGATCACGGGTTCATTCATATGGTGGTAGGCGTGTGTTGCCAAAGCACCTCCAGCTGATCGTGCTGGAACGACCCGCACTTCTTCATAACCTCGTCGTTCAGCTTCTTCGCGCTCGATCACAAGCGCACGGTTCAAGTGTTCACAGCATTGCACGGCAAGTGCCACGCCTGTTTCCTCTTGAAACGCTATGATACCTCGGTAAAGTGCGCCCGCAGTATCCATCGTGCCTGATGTGCCAATTCGTTCACCAATTACTTCGCTCGTGCTTGCGCCTACTACTAATAATTGTGACGGTCTTAATTGTGCATGCTTTTGCAGATCTTGCAAAACATTCAGGACTTGGTCTTGAATTTGTTGGAGCTCATCGCTCATGAGATGGTCTTCCCTTCATTTTATAGGTTTATAGCTTTGTGGCTATTGGCCTTCATATTGAGAGATTTTATCTACACGGCGACCGTGACGTCCGCCTTCATATTCTGTCGTCAGCCATACTTTAGCGATTTCGAGTGCGAGACCCGGCCCGATCACACGTTCACCCATTGCAAGTACATTGCTGTCATTATGCTGTCTTGTAGCTTTTGCGCTGAATAGATCATGAACAAGCGCACAGCGTATTCCTTTAACTTTGTTCGCTGCAATGCTCATTCCAATGCCAGTACCGCAGATTAAAATTCCGCGATCAGCTTCACCGTTGGCTACTTTTTCTGCTACAGGAATCGCATAGTCTGGATAGTCTACAGATGTGTCGCATTCACAGCCCACATCCTCCACTTGCATACCCAGCTCTTCAATCATGCTGATAATTTCTTTTCGTAATTCAACTCCGGCGTGATCTGATCCAATTGCTAC
Source organism: Bacillus sp. E(2018) (assembly GCF_005503015.1). Taxonomy (NCBI): domain Bacteria; kingdom Bacillati; phylum Bacillota; class Bacilli; order Caryophanales; family Bacillaceae; genus Bacillus; species Bacillus sp. E(2018). The sequence continues at coordinate 359,699 of NZ_SCOL01000002.1, forward strand.
TTTCATGTTGTGTGCACCTGCTCTCTCATACTTTTTTTCATTATATGCTGTCCCCATTCCCTATTCAATGTCACTCCAAGGCAATTTAGGACAGCCTTATCTCATTTTGTCTTACTACTTCTTGCTATCGTCTTTTTTCATTAATTTTTCAATAAGGACTTCGATCTCATCTCTTGTTTCTTGATAAAGATGAAGCGGTCCACCGAATGGATCTGTAATGTCTAGAGAAGGGATTTCGCTCTCTAATTTCATCCTTCGCTCAACGAGTGGCCGTACTTCTCTTTCAAACGCTTGTCTCACTTCTTCATCTGCAGAATCCTTGGACATGTATTGAAGCTTCAGCATCTCGATCTCTGTGTAGAGTTCATAGATTTCTTCTATTTTCTTCTGCTCATCGTCGTCGAGAACATACTCTTTTAATGTATACGTCTTATTCACAGCATCTGGCCATCGTCCGACGAGCGCATGTTTATGGCTCTCGGTCATCGTTAAAATAATGTCAGCCCACTCGATCAAATAATCGGACACGCCTTGTGACTGATGACTTTCCTTAATACTTCTTTCCGAAAGAGCTTGTGTCGCATTCGAACTCATCACGGCACCGTTTCCAGCAAAGACACCAGCTGATTTAACGTTGAACTTACCTTTTCCTTTTTTGCGCAAAATGGCCTCAGCCATCGGACTGCGACACGTATTGCCTGTACAAATAAATAAAACATTCATGGTGAATTCACCTCATATTCTATCTTTCCCTATTTTTCTATAGGTTAACGCTCTTATTAGTAAGTATATCATCGGATCAGTGAATAAAAAAATGCCTGTTTTTCGTATTCGAAGTAGTTTTGCAAGTTGTTTCTCTCCGTTCCAGGTGCTTCGCTTTCCGCGGGGCGGGCGGTGAGCCCCTTGCCGCGTTGCGCCTTTAAGGGTCTCACCTGTCCCAATCGTCCCACAGGAGTCTCACACCTTCCACTCCTATCAACCTGCCAATGGGAGATTAAAACGGCAGTAGAATCTTCACCCCAAAAGCTAGCAAGATGCAGCCGCCGAACGCTTCACCGTAGGAGCCGAGCCACTTCTGCACTTTTTTACCCATGATCAAGCCAGCCCAAGTTAAAACCATGCTCATGAAGCCAAACATCGTAATTGTGAGCCACGTTTTCGCTCCATAGATTCCTAAAGATAACCCCACTGAAAAACTATCTAACGAAGCGCTTAGCGCAAAGACGAATAACCCAATACCGATCGGCTGTACGAACGGTTCATCATCATTTGAAAACGACGACCGAATCATCGTAACACCTAGGATAACGAGCAAAATCCCACCGATAATGGCTGCGATACCCCCAAAATGCACAGAGATTTGTTTACCGATCGACATTCCAGCGAGCGGCATGAGCATATGAAAAAGCCCTATCGTTATTCCTATTTTCATAATTTGTTTGAATCGAAGTGATAACATCCCCATCCCTAGGCCGATCGAAAATGCGTCCATACCTAGCGCAACTGACATAAATAAAAGTGTCATCCATTCTCCCATGGTTGCCAAATACTTCCCACTCCCTTAACCATCATACTTTCAGACTATGCATGTCTACTTTTAAAAAGACTAAAAACCATACAAGCTGTTGGAAGAATGAAAAAATGGAACTCTTTACCGCTTTAGAGGAAGGGATAATGTGATTTTTATCGTATATAAAAGGAAGTGAATCTGTATGTAAAGGAGAGGAACAAGCATGGTCCATAACGCATCGGCCATAACAGCAAACGGAAAAGACATGTGGCGATCGTCACCATTCCCAACTGGCCTGTCACGCCAAAAAAGCATGACTTTTCGATGTATGAAGCATAATGAAGACCTCATTATGACCGAGAGCGAAGGTGAACTGTTTGACTTGTTTGGCCTTAAACGGGAAAACGTCCTGCAAAAGAGAATCGAAGACATCTTCCCTAAAGAGATGGCAGACTTTAAAAAGGAAATGTACGAAAGAGCGTTAAATGGCGAAAGCCTTACGTACGAATCAGAACTGAACGGCATTCCCTTTTTAGCTGCAATCGGACCTATCTACAATAAAGATGGAACCGTTTCTGAGGTATATGGTTTTTGTGTCGATCTCACAGAGAGAGTGTCTGTTGAAACACAGCTTGCCGAAAGTGAACAGCGTTTCCGGTCATTGATGGACCATAACATTGACGCTCTCTTTTCACTAGATCTAGAAGGCAAGTTTACAACTGTAAACAAAGCGTGTTCGACGTTGAGCGGTTATAGCGAGAAAGAGCTTTTGAACATGACGTTCAATCCGTTCATGTTGCCGGACAGAAGAGCTACTGCTGTCGATCAGTTCAAGGACGCATTAGAAGGCAATTCAAAAATGTACGAGACCCGGATCAAGCAAAAGAACGGCGATACACGTCAGATCATGTTCACCCTAACTCCGATTATCGTTCTCAATAAAGTGCTCGGTGTTTTTGGAATCGCAAAAGACGTAACTGCTAAACGAGAAGCCGAAAAAGAACTCCGGGAAACAAAAGATCTGCTGGAATCTGTTATCTATCATTCTAGTGATGCGATCTCAGTCGTCCACCTAACAGACTTCTCTGTGAAAGTGAACCCGGCGTTTGAATTCATATACGGATGGTCAGAAGACGATCTCGCCAATATGACTTCACACATCTTGCCCGTTGTTCCAGAAGATAAGGTAGCTGAATCTGACAGGCTAATGACCATCGTCAAACATGGCGGATATGTAAAAGGCGTCGAGACGATCCGGTTAACGAAGTCTGGTAAACGGCTAAATGTAAGCCTTTCCTTAAGTCCGATCTATGGCGAGAACGGTGAAGTCGTCGCACTATCCGCGATCTCACGAGATATCACAGATAAAAAACTAAAAGAAAAGGCATTAAAAGAAAGCGAAGAAAAGTACCGAATCATCGCGGAGAACACGACTGACCTAGTAGGTGTCGTTGACCTAGAAGGAAACGTTAAATACGTATCTCCTTCCAACCGGCTTCTGCTCGGCTTTGATCCGTCTCTTTATGATGGAAAAAAGATTCAAGGATTCTTCCACTCAGATGACCGAGCAAAAGTAAGAATGGCGATGAATGAGATGGTCCAAACTCAAAAGCCTGTGAAGTTTGAAGTTCGATGCAAGCATGCACACGGCCACTGGGTAACCCTTGAAGCGAACGCGACCCCTATCGCTAACGATTCAGATCAGCCTGACTCGTTCGTTGTTGTAGCTCGTGACTTAACTGAACGGAAAAAGACAGAAGAAATGCTAAGAAAATCTGACAAGCTCTCTGTTCTCGGGCAGCTTGCCGCTGGTGTAGCGCACGAGATCCGTAATCCGCTCACCTCGATCCGCGGGTTTTTACAGCTTTTGCAGTCAAGAGCGTCAGAGAATGAGGACTATTACGAAATCATGCTCTCAGAGATCGATCGAATCAACAGCATCGTAGGAGAGTTCATGTTGCTCGCGAAGCCCCAAGCCATGAATTTTGTGCAAACCGACCTGCGCCAACTGTTGCGACACGTGATCTCAATTCTTGATACGCAGGCGATCCTAACGAACGTTCAAATTTATTTCGAGAGTGAACACGATCTGCCTGAAATATGGTGTGTAGACAATCAGATCAAGCAAGTGTTTGTGAATATGCTTAAAAACGCGATTGAAGCGATGCCAACTGGCGGTTCTGTACATATTCACTTAAAGAAAGAAGGCGGATATGTGATCGCTTCTTTTATCGATCATGGCTGTGGAATTTCAGAAGAACGCTTGCCAACGTTGGGTGAACCTTTTTATACCACAAAAGAAAAAGGTACCGGCCTCGGGCTCATGATCTGTTACAAGATCGTAGAGAACCACCACGGTAAAATTCTGATCAACAGCAAGATTGATGAAGGAACGACCTTTTCCATCCTGCTTCCGATCGATAAAAACAAGCCTGTGTCTTGAGTAAACGCAGGCTTTTCTTTAAGTGTGCGTGTTTATGTTGCGATCGTGGGCTCTACCGTCATTTTATACATCTGGACATAAAAAAGCTCTGACCCAATCAAGAACATTGAATCAGAGCCATAATTCTATTCTTTAATAATATTCCCACCGGCCGATTTTTCAAGTCTGTTCATAATCGCAACACCGACACCTGTTTTCGGAAAAACCTCTCCGAAAATCTGATCGACACCCGCTTCGTTAAACGCTCGTAAGGCTTCGTATAGATGTTGAGCTACCGTTTCAGGATTGGAACGATCTCCAGCTGGAATCACACAATCCGCTTTATAAACATGTGCCCTATCTTCTGTCGTTAAAATACCGATTCTTTTTCCTGCTTCGCGTTCTTTATCCACAAGACTCTGCAGAAATTCCACACTTCCATCCACAAGAACGAATGGTGCATCAGGTGCATAGTGTGTATATTTCATCCCTGGCGATTTAGGAGCATGCGTTTCGTTCTCCAATCCCGGATCTACCAAAACTCGCCCTTCACCCGCTATCTTTTCTAGCTCTTCTAACGTAATTCCGCCCGGTCGTAAAATCATGACTAGGTCACCGGTACATTCAACAACCGTAGATTCAACGCCAACGCCTGTTGAACCACCATCTACAATGCCGGGAATTCTGCCATTCAGATCTTCATAAACGTGCTGAGCTGAAGTGGGGCTTGGTTTCCCAGAAAGGTTAGCACTTGGTGCAGCAAGTGGCACATCTGAAGCAGAAATAACGGCAAGAGCAATCTCATGGTCTGGCATCCTTACCGCAACTGTGGATAACCCTGCCGTCACTCTTTCACTTACGTTTTCACCTTTAGGGAGTACAATCGTTAATGGACCCGGCCAGAACGCCGTCATTAATTTTTGTGCAGTCTCTGAAACAGAAGAAACCAGACCCTCTAACTGTGAGAGATCTGAGATGTGAACGATCAAAGGGTTATCACTCGGTCTTCCCTTTGCTTCAAAAATACGTTTGATCGCGTCATCACTTCTTGCATTTCCCGCTAATCCATAAACCGTTTCTGTCGGAATAGCTATTACTTCATTTTTATTTATCCACAAGGAAGCTTGAATAATATGTGGATGATTTTTCAGCGCGTATTCTGTTTTATCCACAGGCCAGCGTTCCGTTTGGAATGAGTTCATGTGATAAATCCTTTCTATTACTCAGGTCAACCTTCTATGAAAAGGTCGATTACAAAACTTTTATATCCACAGAGTTATACACAATTTGTCGTAAATTGTGGACAACTTGTTGACAATCTCTCATTATTCCAATGCATAAGCTAAAAGTTCTGCTCCTGATGTTGCGTTATTTTTTATATGATCAGCGCTCTCTATGTGTGGAGGCACTTTATCTTTCGGAATCGTTTTAAAAGAAAGTTGTTCGAACATATGCACAGCTTTCGTAAGCAGATAAAGGGTTTCGACTCCTTTATCTTTTGAGTATACCAAAATTTTATCAATGAGTTTAAGAAGAAGCGTCTCTGAAGAGTATTTCTGCTTTAGGACGAAAGATCGGAGCAATCCATCGTTTCCGATCCTCTCTAAACCTACCGTACCGATCGTCTCACCTTGGTCGTTTACTACGACTAAATAATTTTCGATGCTATCTTTGATTCCTTCTGACTGAAGTCCAGCTTTTCCGACGAGCTGTAACAGATCTTTTGCTTCATGCTGCATAGCCTGCCTTAAAATTATCGTCATCAATAACTCCCCTATTCCTATATAATTTCAGCCTTCGTTCGGCTGTTTTTCACCATTTCATCCGATATTCCTTTTAAAAAAAGAAGGCTAACCACCATTTGGTTACCTTCTTCATTTTCTATAATCTATGAAAATAGGGAGGAAAATATGCACATTTTACGAGAATAAGGATCCTACAAAGCTAAACAAGCTATCAAATATTTCTACCACAAAGAATTTTGTCTCTATTTCTTCTGCTTCATTTGTTTCAGCTTCTTCCGCATCAGCAGCTGTATCCACTACCTCACCTTTGCCACCTTTGTTCTCTTTTACAGCATCGCCATTTTCAAAGTCTAGGAAGCATAATGGCGGGAAGAGCACACACCACCAGTTCTTTCCTTCACCTTCACCAAGTGTGATCAGTACCGCTTCATATTGTCCTGCCGGATAGATGAAGTCACCGTACATTTTAGTAGGAAAAGCCACTTTGTTTAACTCTACAGAAAACGTCTTCTCTAAGCCTGCTTCATCCAGCTTACTTTGAACAATCTTTTCAATCGTTGGCAGTTGTTTACGAATGATTTCACGTGCTTCAGATATCGATGATAACTCATCCACCCAAGTTGTGATCTGGGCATTCACTTCATCACGAATCTCACGCTTCAGCTTTTGATCAGCATCCGTATTGCTGTTTGCTAGAATGCGAAGTCTGATTGATTCTTCAGGTATTTTAACAGAGGCGTTCATTGTTGCGTTCGCCACCTTGGTTTGTGTTTCAAAAAATAAGAACATCACCGCTAAAGAGATAAGAACTAGAATAAAGAAATGATTGCGCTTTTTCATTGTTTTTTCCTCCCCCGTCGTATCTAACCACAGTTTGGACACGGTGAGATTTTTTCATACTAGTAATCTAGTAAATTTCGTTCTGTCTGATTCGACAAAAGAAGATCACCTTAATATGTAACATGATTGATTTTATTTCTAACATCATTGACAAGTTGATTGGAGCGTAAGGTTGCCGACTCCTGCGGGACAAGCGGTCAGGTGAGACACTTAATGGTGCAAAGCGGCAAGTGGCTCACCGCCTGCCCCGCGGAAAGCGAGCAACCTGGAGCGGAAATCAACCCGCATCACTAGAGAAATATTTACCAACTTGCATGCTGCTTCTTTTTCTGTTAACTTAAATGTGTAAACGGTTACATATTTGTTTTAGAGGAGGCGAAGATTTGGTTACGATTCGTGATGTGGCAAAGAGATCAGGTGTATCGGTTGCGACGGTATCTCGCGTTTTAAATGCTAATGGATACGTTCATGAAGATACACGCAAAAAAGTGATGGCTGCTGTTGCTGAGCTGAAGTATAGCCCAAACGAAGTCGCCCGTTCCCTCTATAAAAAGAAATCCAAACTGGTGGGCTTGTTGCTGCCAGACATCACGAACCCCTTCTTTCCACAGCTGGCAAGAGGTGTAGAAGATGAAATGCAAAAAGGCGGGTATCGTATTCTTTTCGGAAACAGTGATGAGAATGCGGAAAAAGAGCTCGATTATTTAAACACGTTTATGCAAAACAATGTGGTCGGCATCATCTCGGCTACGAATAATAAAGCAAAGAACAACTATCAAAATCTATCCATTCCTGTAGTCTTTCTAGACCGAACATCGACTGATTATCCATCGGTGTATGCAGATGGAAAAGAAGGCGGAAGAATGGCTGCAGAAGAGATCGTGAAAAGAGGCAGCAAACGGATCACGATTTTAAAAGGTCCCACGCACATTCAGCCTGCTCAAGACCGTTTTCAAGGTGCGTTAGAAGTTTTAAGTCAATCGAACATTGATTTTCATGTGATGTCGACAACTTCTTTTGCCTTTGAAGATGCAGAGAAATGGGCGAAAGAACTTTTTACAACCTATCCTGATACGGATGGTGTGTTAGCGAGCAATGATATTGTGGCCACAGCTGTCTTACATGAAGCGCTTCGTCTCGGAAAATCCATTCCGGAAGAACTGCAGATCATTGGGTTTGATGATATCCCACAGAGCAGCTTGTTGTTTCCTTCCCTTTCTACCATCCGCCAGCCGGCTTATGAGATGGGTAAAGAAGCGGCACAATTGCTTGTGAAAATTATTCACCAAGAAAAAATTCAACAACAGCAAGTTCAACTACCTGTTACATTTATAGATCGAAACACAACAAGAAAGGTTGATAAAAATGGTTAAAATTGTAGTCATCGGAAGCTCGTCCATGGATTTAGTTGTTACATCTGATCAACGTCCAGGAGCTGGAGAAACTGTTTTGGGACGTTCCTTTAAAACCGTGCCCGGGGGAAAAGGAGCGAATCAAGCAGTCGCAGCGGCTCGTCTTGGCGCTGAGGTTTACATGATCGGATGTGTAGGTGACGACCATTATGGAGAGGCCATTCTAGAGAACTTTAAACAAAACGGTGTTGATGTAACGAATGTGGAACCGGTTACAGATACAGAGAGTGGTACAGCTCATATCATTTTAGCTGAAGGGGATAACAGCATCGTCGTCGTTAAAGGCGCAAACGATCATGTCACACCCCATTATGTGAAGAAATCAGAACCGCTCATCAAACAAGCGAATATGATACTCGTTCAGCAAGAAATTCCTGAAGAAACGGTTGAATATGTTAGTGAGCTTTGTAAGGAGCTTGATGTTCCGTTGTTATTAAACCCAGCTCCTGCTCGCCCACTCTCTAAGAAAGTGATCGACTCTGCAAGCTATATTACACCGAACGAACATGAAGCGGCCGTTCTTTTTGATGGTCTATCAACTGAGTCAGCCCTAAAACAGTATCCGAACAAAGTGTTTATAACTGAAGGAAAGAACGGCGCTCGTTATTTTAATGGTGAAAAAGAGATCACCGTTTCCTCGTATACAGTTGAAGTAACAGATACAACAGGCGCAGGTGATACGTTCAATGCCGCTCTAGCCGTTGCTTTAGCTGAAGGAAAGAACGTCACTGAAAGTCTGCAGTTCGCCAATCGAGCCGCTTCCCTTTCTGTTACAAAATTCGGTGCTCAAGGCGGCATGCCGAATCGATCAGAAGTGGAGGCATCTCTATGAAACGACATGGCATCTTAAACAGTCATATCTCTAAAGTATTAAGTGATCTCGGACATACAGACCTTATCGTGATCGCTGATGCTGGCCTTCCGATTCCTAGCGATGTTCCGCGAATTGATCTCGCACTTACGCTCGGTGTACCGAGCTTTACAGATGTTGTTTCTGCAGTTTCAGAGGATATGGTCGTGGAACAAGTGATACTCGCCAGTGAGATCAAAGAGAAGAACGAAGAAACGTTAACGTTTATGAACGAGACTTTTTCTGAAACAGAACAAAAATTCGTTTCTCATGAAGCGTTCAAACAATTAACCAAGCAGGCAAAAGTAGTCATTCGTACGGGTGAAGTGACACCATATGCCAACTGTATCCTGCAAGCAGGGGTAATCTTCTAAAAGAGGTGATCGTTTTGCACATTCAAATGAACGACATATTTAAAGCATTTGGTGCCAATCAAGTCTTATCAGGTGTTCACTTCGACCTTCAACCAGGCGAAGTGCATGCTTTAATGGGTGAAAACGGTGCTGGAAAATCCACATTGATGAACATCTTAACCGGTCTTCATAAAAGAGATTCCGGCACCATTCAGATCGACGGACAAGAGCGGTACTTTGATAACCCAAAAGAGGCCGAGAAGCACGGAGTCGCGTTCATACACCAAGAATTGAACGTATGGCCTGATATGACCGTGCTCGATAATCTTTTTATCGGAAAAGAGCTGCGGTCCCCGTTCGGCCTTTTAAGAACAAAAGAAATGAAAGCGTTGGCAAAAAAGCAGTTTGAAAGGTTAGCTGTTACGATTCCACTTGAAAAAGAAGCAGGACTCTGTTCTGTTGGTCAACAGCAGATGATCGAGATCGCGAAGGCGCTTATGACAAACGCCAAGGTGATCATTATGGATGAGCCTACTGCTGCCCTTACAGAGCGTGAGATTGAAAAATTGTTCGATGTGATCAACGCTCTACGAAAAGAAGGTGTTTCGATCGTTTACATCTCACACCGCATGGAAGAAATCTTTGCGATCTGTGACCGGATTACAGTGATGAGGGATGGTAAAACGGTTGATACGAAAGCAATCGCTGAGACTAGCTTTGATGAGGTCGTACGGAAGATGGTCGGCCGTGAGCTTACAGATCGTTTTCCAGAACGAAATCCACAAGTTGGCGAAACTGTCTTAGAAGTAAAGAATGCGACGAGAAATGGAATCTTTGAAAAAATTAGTTTCTCTGTAAGATCCGGTGAGATCGTTGGTGTTTCTGGTCTGATGGGTGCAGGTCGTACCGAGATTATGCGCGCTTTGTTCGGCCTCGATCAGCTTGATGCTGGTGAGATCTGGATCAGCGGTCAGAAGGTTTCTATTAAAAACCCTTACGAAGCCGTAAAACGCGGCATCGGTTTTATTACAGAAGACAGGAAGAACGAAGGCTTGGTGCTCGATTTTTCAATACGTGAAAACATGGCGCTGCCGAACTTACGGAGTTTTTCAAAAAATGGCGTGATCGATTATAAAACAGAGTCTGACTTTGTTGACATGCTCATCAAACGGTTGCAGATTAAGACCGAATCGAGCGAGACGAACGCCAAGAACCTTTCAGGTGGGAACCAGCAAAAAGTAGTCATTGCAAAATGGGTTGGAATCGGACCAAAAGTATTGATTTTGGACGAGCCAACAAGAGGTGTTGACGTTGGTGCGAAGCGTGAGATTTATCAGCTGATGAACGAACTCACCGATCGTGGTGTAGCGATTATCATGGTCTCGTCAGAACTTCCAGAAGTTCTTGGTATGAGTGATCGTATTCTTGTTGTTCACGAAGGACAGATCAGCGGTGAGCTCACGAAAAGCGAAGCAACTCAAGAAAGAATTATGACATATGCAACGGGAGGACAATAAAATGAAAACGTCACCGGCTAAAGTAAATCATGTAGAAAATTTAATGCAAAAACTTGGACCTCTATTAGGGCTCTTGATTCTCGTTACCATCGTATCAATCCTAAATCCTAGTTTTCTAGAACCACTGAATTTATTAAACTTACTGCGCCAAGTCGCCATTAACGCACTCATCGCCTTTGGTATGACATTCGTTATTCTAACGGGTGGAATCGACTTATCTGTTGGTGCCATTCTCGCGTTATCGAGTGCACTGATGGCAGGAATGATCGTATCTGGCGTTGATCCGATGCTGGCGATCTTGATCGGATGTTTGCTAGGTGCTGCAATGGGTGCGATCAACGGCCTATTGATCACAAAAGGAAAAATGGCTCCATTTATCGCTACACTCGCAACGATGACGATTTTCCGTGGATTGACTCTCGTGTATACAGATGGTAATCCGATCACAGGTCTAGGCGAAAGTTATATGTTCCAACTTTTTGGACGAGGTTATTTCTTAGGAATTCCGGTTCCAGCGATCACGATGATGCTTGCATTTGCAGCGTTTTGGGTGATCCTTCATAAAACACCGTTCGGGAGAAAAACGTATGCGATCGGCGGAAACGAGAAAGCCGCGATCATCTCCGGAATCAAAGTGACAAAAGTAAAAGTTATGATCTATTCATTAGCAGGGCTTTTAGCAGCACTAGCTGGAGCGATTCTTACTTCACGTTTGAACTCTGCTCAACCGACTGCCGGCACATCGTATGAACTCGATGCGATCGCAGCTGTTGTTCTTGGTGGAACAAGCTTATCTGGAGGACGCGGACTGATCGTCGGAACACTGATCGGTGCATTGATCATCGGAACGTTGAACAACGGTTTGAATCTATTAGGTGTATCATCATTCTTCCAAATGGTCGTAAAAGGAATCGTAATCCTAATTGCAGTATTGATCGACCGTAAAAAAGCAGCGTAGGAGGGTTTCTAAATGAAAAAAGCTTTATTACTCATCATGTCTTTATCTGTTTTCTTATTGGGTGCCTGTTCTTTAGAGCCCCCTTCATGGGCAAAGCCGGCTAAAAAAGGGGACGGAGAAAAGATTAAAATCGGTCTATCCGTTTCAACGCTTAACAATCCATTCTTCGTATCGATGAAAAACGGCGTGATCGATGAAGCGAAAAAACAAGGTGCCGAAGTGATCGTCGTCGATGCACAGAATGATTCTGCGAAACAAGTAAACGATGTAGAAGATCTTTTGCAGCAAGGCATTGACGCTCTGTTGATCAATCCAACCGATTCAGCAGCGATCTCAACCGCTGTTCAATCTGCGAACAACCTTGATGTTCCGGTTGTCACACTAGACCGTTCAACAGATAAAGGAGATGTCGCTACTCTTGTTGCCTCTGATAATGTAAAAGGCGGCCAGATGGCTGGTGACTTTATTGTGGAGCAGCTCGGTGAAGGTGCGAAAGTGGCTGAATTAGAAGGGGTACCTGGTGCTTCTGCCACACGTGAGCGCGGAAAAGGATTCCACAATGTAGCTGATCAAAAGTTAGATGTTGTTGCCAAACAAACGGCTGACTTTGATCGAACAAAAGGATTAAACGTTATGGAGAACGTTCTTCAAGGAAATCCAGATATTAAAGCGGTTTTCGCCCATAACGATGAGATGGCGCTAGGCGCACTTCAAGCGATCAACAGCTCTGGTCGAGATGTGCTTGTAGTTGGCTTTGACGGAAATGAAGATGCGATCAATGCTGTAAAAGAAGGAAAACTCGCAGCAACCGTCGCACAGCAGCCTGACCTGATCGGCGAACTCGCTGTAAAAGCCGCATCCGACGTACTAGCAGGAAAGAAAGTAGAAAAGAAAATTGCTGCACCACTTAAGTTGATGGTGAAAGAATAATGGTAGAACAGAGTTGGATGAAGAGCTGAAAGATATAAAATTTGAAAAGGCCGACTGGGTGCAAGCGTTATACGCTTAGACTCAGTCGGCCTTTGAATTGTGTGTAAATTGTTTGGGGTCTGACCCGGGGTCAGACCCCATTTCCCACGTTTATTTCCCGAGGATTGCGAACACCATGCGGTCCTTGCCGCTGATGTCTTCCTTTACATACACATCCGCACCAGGGAACGTGACACGAAGCATACTCGCTACCGTCTCGCCCTGCCCCGCTCCGACTTCAAAGCCTACGATCGCTTTTTCTTTCAAAACGAGCGGTAATTCTTCCATAAATCGTCGATAAAACACATAGCCGTCTTCCCCACCGCTTAATGCCCTCATCGGCTCTCTATCTTTTACGATCGTCTCGAGAACCGCGATCTCATGATCAGGAATGTAAGGCGGATTCGATACGACAACATCAAGCTTTTCCCCGCTACTCATAAAAGGCTGTAAAAGGTCTCCGTGCAGGAATGTAACTTCTGCACCAAGTCGATCTGCGTTTCCTTTTGCTACCTCAATCGATTCCTCAGCAATATCAACCGTATATACGTTCAGTCGATTATTTTCCAATGCTAATGAGATCGAAATGGCTCCGCTGCCTGTTCCGATATCTGCAACAGCAACCGTCTCATCCTCACGAAAATGGTCGGAGATCAGCGTTAGGATGTGCTCGACCAACTCTTCTGTTTCTGGTCTTGGAATTAAGACTTCTTCGTTCACAGAGAACGTCCGACCGTAAAATTCTTCTTTACCAGTAATATATTGAACAGGCTCTCCTTCAACATGGCGAGCAACGGCCGCTTTAAGTAGCGACTCATTCTCTTCACTCATCACATCATGTAGGCGCATGAGCATCTCTGTTCGATTCACATCCCCTAAAACATGTCTCATCAAAATTTCTGCAGCAAAACTTTCGCGTCCGTTTTCAGCTAAAAAAGAAGAAGCCCACGCGAGGGCTTCATGAACTTTTGTACTCATTTTACGCGTCCGCCTGAGCTTTCATCTTGCTTGTTTGGTCTTCTGTAATCAATGCTTCAACGAACTCATCCATCTTACCAAGAAGGATCTGATCAAGCTTTTGAATCGTTAGACCGATACGGTGATCGGTAACACGGTTTTGCGGGAAATTGTACGTACGAATACGCTCTGAACGGTCACCTGAACCAACCGCACTCTTACGTGTTTCATCGTACTCTTTTTGTATTTCGCGCTGAATCTTATCATATACACGTGCACGAAGAACCTTCATCGCTTTTTCTTTGTTCTTGATCTGTGATTTCTCATCCTGACACGATACAACCGTACCTGTAGGAACGTGTGTTAAACGAACCGCTGATTGGGTCGTGTTTACAGACTGACCCCCAGGACCAGATGATGTAAACGTATCAACACGAACGTCTTTTTCATGAATCTCAACTTCAACTTCCTCAGCCTCTGGAAGTACAGCAACCGTTGCTGTTGACGTATGAATACGTCCGCCTGATTCTGTTGAAGGGACACGCTGAACACGGTGTGCGCCGTTTTCATATTTTAGCTTCGAATAAGCACCAGCACCATTGATCATAAAGATGATCTCTTTGTATCCACCAAGTTCTGTGTAGGAAGCTTCGATTACTTCAGACTTCCATCCTTGCATCTCTGCATAACGGGTGTACATACGGTAAAGGTCGCCAGCGAAAAGGGCTGCCTCGTCTCCACCTGCTGCACCACGAACCTCGACGATAACGTTCTTGTCGTCGTTCGGGTCTTTTGGAAGCAATAGAATTTTTAACTGAGCCGTAAATTCTTCGATCTGTTGGTTAAGCCCTGAAATCTCTTCTTTTACCATCGCTGTCATCTCTGCATCAAGCTTATCTTCAAGCATCAATTTTGCTTCATCTAACTGCTCTTTCGCTTCCTTATACTCGCGGTAAACCGCTACCGTATCTTGAAGGGAAGATTGCTCTTTAGAATAATCGCGGAGCTTGTTCGTATCATTTATAACCTCAGGATCACTGAGTAATTCATTTAACTTGTCATATCTTGCTTCAATCGTCTCTAAACGTTCTAACATGGTTTTTCACCTCTGTTTTATATGCATAACATTATAATTATAGACTATTTGTAGTCTTACAGTCAAAAGCAAAAAGGAACAAAATCACTAAAAAAGGCCACTCTTTCCTGAAAAAAGAGAGCCTTTATGAAACTAGAGACGATATTTACATTTTCCTTTTTTGTAGAGACTCTCTCATCGATTCCGCCAATTCTTTCACATCGATCAATCTTTGAACTTTTTCCGCATCTTTTGTAAAACCATACTTGATCTGATTGGTTTCTGTTACAGAAATACATGCATGATGTTTTTCAATCAACAACATCTCATCACCAGCTGCAACTAACCCTTCTTGTAAAACACGCAGGTAATAACCCGTTCGTCCCTTATCCACTACTTTTTTTATCATATCTGGTCGACAAAGAATAGAAGCTAATGTCTGACAAGGCTGACGAGGCTGAGTGATCTGCACGATCGCTCCACCCACTGAAAACACGTCACCGATACAAACATCATCCTCCAAAAGACCCTTAACGGTAAAATTTTCTCCAAATGAAGGGATGGATAACGGTACCTCTAAATCCAGTTCTGTCGTCCACTTTTCATAGTGCTCAAACGGATACACACATACCGCTTTATCAACTCCGCCATGATGCTTCGTATCTCCTACTCCGTCACCTTCAAAATGAGTTTTATGTAAATAAACAGGCTGATGTTGCGGCGTTTTATTGTAGGCTGTAAAAAAAGTTTTATTTTGAGTCTCAAATTCTTCTGGTAACTTAATGTTTAACGAAGCTATATTTCCCTTCATTCCCCTCACCTCACGAAAAGCATAGCACAGGACAAAAGGAAATTAATAGGAAAAGATATTCCGACGCAACTGCTCGTAATCAATACGTTCTTGGTTCATTCGAATTGCTTTCGTTAGCTCCTCAATCACCACTTTTTCGTTCGTGATCACATTAAACACATAAGGAATGGTCGCAAAATGTCCAAGAAAATGCGTGCAACCGACATAACGCGGATTGTCAGTTTGGTAATCATGTTTATATTTAATAATAAAATTGCCCATGCCTTCATAGACAGGATCCAATGGTTTTTGTTCAAGCTTCTTAATCAGTGTATGAATCGGCTGAACCGGTGCGTTCCAGTCCGTTCCGTTCGATTTGATCTCTAGCACAGTCCACCACCTCTTTCTACTATCATAGTTCGTTTTAACTCTGTACTTCTTGTTGGTCAAAGTGAAGAGAGTTGTGGCATCATACAGGTAACGTTACTTTTTTCGAAACAATGGGAATACTATATGGTTAGAGAGACGTAAGGAGCTGATCAGATGAAATATTGCATTATTGGTGGAGATGCGGCTGGTATGAGTGCCGCTATGCAGATTGTTCGGAATGAAAAAGATGCTGACATCACGATTCTTGAAAAAGGCGGTATCTATTCTTATGGACAATGCGGACTTCCTTATGTTGTAGGCGGGCTCATCCCTTCTACTGACGAACTTATCGCTCGCAGTATCGAGACGTTCAGAGAAAAATACGGCATGGATGCTCGTACGTTTCACGAAGTAAAAGCTATAGATACCAACTCTAAAACCGTCTCTGGTGTACATACGAAGACAGGGCAATCGTTTGAGGTGTCATACGATAAACTCTTAGTTGCGACGGGGGTTAGTCCGATCATACCGAAACAGTGGACAGGATTACATCTTAAGGGAATCTATCCGCTTAAGACGATTCCCGATGCCGAGGAACTTATGGCCGGGTTAAAAGATGTTCAGAATGTAACCATCATAGGCGGAGGATATATCGGTCTTGAAATGGCCGAAAACGTACTAAGACTCGGGAAAAAGGTACGTATCATCCAGCGCAGCAACCAACTTGGAAATATCTTTGATCACGATTTTGCTCCTTTCCTTCATGAAGAAGCAGAGAAACATGGGATCGAACTTTGTTTAGAAGAAGAAGTGCTCGGTTTTAAAGGTGACGATCACGTTCAATTTGTAAAAACAGCTAAAAAAGATTATCCAACAGACCTTGTGATCGTGTCGGTCGGTGTGTCACCCAACACAGGCTTTTTAAAAGAAACGGACGTGGCACTCAGTGAACAAGGAGTCATCGTCGTAAATGAGGCGATGGAAACCAGTGTGGATGGAATCTATGCGGCAGGTGATTGCGCGACTCACTATCACCGAGTAAAAAAACTGAATGATCATATTCCATTGGGGACGACAGCAAATAAGCAAGGACGTATCGCCGGATTAAACATGGTTGGGGTGAAGAAACCGTTCAGAGGAATCGTAGGAACTTCTATCATCCAATTCATGGATCTAACACTTGGAAAAACTGGATTATCAAATAAAGAAGCAGAAAAACTGAACATTCCTTTTGCAGAAATCAAGATAACTTCAAAAAGTCATGCTGGTTATTATCCGGATCCAAAGAAGTTAGAAATAAAATTAACGTATCACAAAGAAACAAAGAAGCTCCTAGGTGCGCAAATCATCGGTGAAGAGGGAGTTGATAAACGAATCGACGTGCTCGCAACAGCTCTTTATCACGAGATGGATGTTGAGGAATTGGCAGATTTGGACTTGGCCTACGCCCCTCCTTATAACGGGTCATGGGATCCCATCCAGCAAGCTGCTCGAAGACTTGGGAAATAAATTGGGAAATGGGGTCTGACCCCATTTCCCGTTTTATTTCCCACAATTAATAATCGATCTTTAGTGAGAAGTTATACCGTGGAACAGCTCGCTCTACGGCGT
Organism: Bacillus sp. E(2018); assembly: GCF_005503015.1. NCBI lineage: Bacteria > Bacillati > Bacillota > Bacilli > Caryophanales > Bacillaceae > Bacillus > Bacillus sp. E(2018). Next base: position 377,077 of record NZ_SCOL01000002.1, read on the forward strand.
TCATGATCTTACGGTGCGTAGCTGCTCGGTCCTTTTTGGACGTATCATGCGGCACATTAACATGAATGTGTGCATAATTTCCGTTTACTGTAACCATCTGCGGGTTGATCCCAGATGAATCAATAACAGCTTGACGAATCATATCCTGGTCATCAGACAGATCAAAACGCGTAGTGTTCATCGTCCGATAATCATTTGGATTCATGTTCGTGTCATAGCTGTAGTTGGTTCGTGGTTCGTTTTTGGTTAGGTGGTAATTGATAATCCCATGACCAAACAGGTTATCCCGAATATCCCGTTTATCTTCATGAGCGGCAGGCTCAATTTTAGCCCCTTCTTCTTTATAAGACTGCATAGGTGAACATGCTGTTGTTACCAATAGTGCAAAAAGCGGCGCATACATTGCCTTTTTCACTATAAACACCTCCCATATCGTTAGGATTTCCTGTTTAGGAGGTGATTATGTTATGTTGATAGCCGTTTCTAGGAGGATGATTATCAAACGTATGAAGCTTAAATCCAAAAGTTTTAGCCTTCAATCCATAAATTTCTTCTTTCAATCCACAAGTTTTGGCCATTTATCCACGAGTCGACACACCGCGACATTTTTCGACTTCACCTGTATGCTACCGCAGTTCTACCAACATCAAAAAAAGCCCGAGAACACAAAGCTCCCGGACAATATCGTATCAAACCTTTATTTCAACCGACCTTCTAAGCCCTCTGCGCTTGATAGGAGGTTTCTTTTCTTTCCTGGTACTTCATGACAATGGCGGCAGCGCGGTTCATATGACTCGGATGCTCCCACTAGAATCACTGGATCATCGTAAGAAGCAGGTCTGTTATCGATCAAACGCTGTGTACGGCTCGCAGGTGATCCACAAACCATGCAGATCGCTTGAAGCTTTGTCACATGTTCAGCAAGAGCCATCATTTTTGGAACGGGTCCGAACGGCTCGCCTTTAAAGTCTTGATCGAGTCCTGCAACGATCACGCGCAGTCCTTGATCCGCTAATTCTTGAGCAACTGGAATGATATCTTCATCAAAGAATTGCACTTCGTCGATCGCTACGACTTCGGTTTCAGGCAATACATTTTTTAAGATCTCTACAGAACGTCCGACTGGTTCAGCCATAACAGCTGTTCCGTTATGAGAAACAACCGATTCTTCGCTATAGCGGTTATCGATCAGCGGCTTAAACACCTGTACTTTTTGCTTTGCATACGTCGCTCTTCTTACGCGGCGAATTAGTTCTTCTGATTTACCAGAGAACATGCTGCCGCAGATCAATTCGATCCAGCCATTTTGATTCATCACATACATGGCCTGCTCCCCCTTTCGCAACAATCTTTTCCTTAGTATGTACAAAATGTATGATGTTTTACCATACATAAACGTTCGGTACGGGAGTGCTTGACTCCTTTTAAGGCGTATAAAAAACCCGGTCCATCAAAACAGTTACCGAGTTCTTGTTTTCTATAAAATACAAAAGAAAAAAGGGCAAGAAAGACTCCTGCCCTTTTACTTGCAACAAATTACTTAAGGTTGTATTTCTTCTTAAAGCGGTCAACACGTCCACCAACATCAGAGAACTTCTGACGTCCTGTGTAGAACGGGTGAGTGTCAGAACTAACATCCACTTTGATTACTGGATATTCGTTACCGTCTTCCCACTTCATTGTTTCGCTTGAAGACAAAGTTGATCCTGAAAGGAAACTAAATCCGCTTTGAGCGTCAACAAAGATAACCTTTTTATAATTCGGATGAATTCCTTGTTTCATTCTAATTCCACTCCTTCTGCCCTGTTTCCTATGCGGAAGCAGAGTTATAAACACATAAAAATAGTATAACAGGGACAAAACCCATTTGCAACCATACTTTTTCGTTAGTTTGTTACGGGTTTAGCTCGCTTTGGCGTTCCCTTTTTCTCACTTTCAAACAGCTCGAAAAACTCTTCGTTATTCTCCGTTTTACGCATACGTTTCATGAACTTATCTACGAAATCGAACGAGTCATCCATCGTTTTACGGATTGACCATAGTGCCTCAAGATGATCTTTCGCGATAAGCATCTCTTCTTTTCTCGTTCCAGAACGGCGAATGTCGATCGCAGGGAAAATACGGCGCTCAGCCAGCTTACGATCTAAGTGAAGCTCCATGTTTCCTGTTCCTTTAAACTCCTCGTAGATCACATCATCCATACGAGATCCCGTATCCACTAGTGCTGTTGCTAAAATCGTTAAGCTTCCACCTTCTTCAATGTTACGAGCTGCACCGAAGAAACGCTTCGGACGGTGGAATGCAGCAGGATCGATACCACCAGATAGCGTACGGCCGCTTGGTGGAATAACGAGGTTATATGCACGAGCTAGACGAGTAATGCTATCTAATAAAATCACAACATCCTTCTTGTGCTCAACTAAACGCATCGCACGCTCTAATACGAGCTCTGCTACTTTAATATGGTTTTCTGGTACTTCATCAAACGTTGAACTAACAACGTCTCCTTTTACAGAGCGCTCGATATCGGTTACTTCCTCAGGACGCTCATCAATAAGCAAGACGATCAGCTCTACTTGCGGGTTGTTCGTTGTCACACTGTGTGCGATTTCTTTCAGCAAGCTTGTCTTACCCGCTTTTGGAGGAGCGACGATCAGACCACGCTGACCAAAACCAACTGGCGCCATCATATCGATGATACGCGTTGATATGTTGTTGCTCGTTGTCTCCATAACCATTTTCTTTTCCGGATAAAGGGCCGTCAGTGCAGGGAAATGCACTCGTTCTTTAGCCGTTTCAGGGTCCTCACCATTAACCGCATTCACTTGTAAAAGTCCATAATAACGTTCGTTTTCCTTTGGAGGACGAACTTTTCCAGATACTTTATCTCCGTTTCTTAGATCGAATCGACGAATCTGTGAAGCTGAGATATAAATATCTTGAGAACTCGGTGAATAGTTGATCGGACGTAAGAAGCCGAATCCTTCGTTCGGAATGATCTCTAATACACCTTCCATAAAGGAATAACCATCAAGCTCTGCTTGTGCTTTCAAAATAGAAAACATCAATTCACGCTTTGTTAATTTACCGTAATACTGAATATTATATTGTTTGGCAAGCTCATAAAGCTCTTTTAATTTCTTTGTCTCTAATGTTGCTAAATCTATCCCCATAGTGACACCACGCTTTTCTATTAATAACATCTTTTTGTTTATGATTTAAATGGGATTTTTTTATGTTGGTTTGGTTTTGGTTTTTTTTAATGGAAGGAGTTCCTCTGAAAGTTAAGGGTATTAGTGGGTATGAAGAAAATATTAACCTAATGAATCATACTTCTTATTTTAACCACATATTGAGTCTTTAATCAAGCAACAGAAACTCGGTAGCAAATGACTTCTAACGAGAATTTACAATACATGCTGAGCTTTTGCAACTGAAATTAAGATTAATTCATGTAATTGTAACGGAAAGACCGGACGAATTTGTCCGGCCTTCCCGCTTATTTATGGTTTGATTACAAGATCTGGTTTCTTCTTCAAGCTGTGTCTTCCATCGATAAATCGTACGGTTCCTGATTTTGCACGCATAACTACGGATTGTGTTGTACCTGTTGATCCGTCAAAACGTACTCCCTTTAAAAGCTCTCCGTCTGTAACGCCTGTTGCAGCAAAGATCGCGTCGTCGCCTTTTACAAGGTCGTCCATGTACAATACACGGTTCACGTCGTCGATACCCATGCGTTTGCAGCGTTCTAATTCTTCGTCGTTTTGAGGAAGAAGCTTTCCTTGAAGTTCTCCGCCAAGGCATTTTAACGCAACGGCTGCGATTACGCCTTCTGGAGCTCCTCCTGAACCGAATAAAATATCAACACCCGTATCGTCAAACGCCGTATTAATCGCTGCTGCTACGTCGCCATCAGAAATCAGCTTGATACGTGCACCCGCCTCACGGATATCTTGAATGATCTTTTCGTGACGAGGTCGGTCTAGGATAACCGCTACCAAGTCTTCGATATTTTTATTTTTCGCTTCTGCTACTGCTCGTAAGTTATCAATAACAGGTGCGTTGATGTCAATCTTCCCGACACTCTCACGACCAACTGCAATCTTGTCCATGTACATGTCTGGTGCATGAAGCAAGTTTCCGTGGTCTGCGATCGCTAGAACAGCTAAAGCGTTCCACGTTCCGGATGCCACGATGTTCGTTCCTTCTAAAGGATCAACTGCTACGTCTACGCGAGGACCATAGCCTGTCCCTAATTTTTCTCCGATATAAAGCATAGGAGCTTCATCCATCTCGCCTTCACCGATCACAACTGTTCCTTTCATTGGAACCGTATCAAAAACGTTACGCATCGCAGTTGTTGCTGCATCATCCGCTTCGTCTTTCTTTCCTCTTCCCATCCAACGTGCTGATGCAAGAGCCGCCGCTTCTGTTACACGAACAAGCTCCATCGATAAACTTCTCTCCATGTTTGTTCCCTCCCCATACTTTAACCGCTTACATAATTATCCTGAAGAAAAATCACCAGGTGATGGTGATTTCTCGTTTTAACTTATGAATTCTTAAGCTCTTCCATCTCTTCCGCACCTAAGCTCTCACGCCACACTTTAGCACCAAGTCCTTTTAACTTATCAACTAAAGATTCATAGCCGCGATCGATGTGCTCAAGTCCAGAGATCTCTGTAACTCCTTCAGCCATCAGACCCGCTACTACAAGCGCTGCTCCAGCACGAAGGTCAGAAGCTTTTACTTTTGCGCCTTCAAGCTTCGCTGGCCCATTTATTATAGCAGAACGTCCTTCTACTTTCACATTCGCTCCCATACGACGAAGTTCATCGATATGTTTGAAACGTGCACTGTAGATCGTATCTGTGACAATGCTCGTTCCTTCTGAGCTAGTTAAAAGTGAAGTGAACGGCTGCTGAAGATCCGTCGGAAACCCTGGATAGACGAGCGTTTTGATGTCAACGCTCTTCAGTGGATCTTTACCCCGATAAACGAGAACTTGATCGTCTTTTGTTTCGATATATACACCCATCTCTCTCAGTTTCGCAATGAGAGATTCTAAGTGTAGAGGAATCACGTTATCTAACAATACTTGCTGACCCATTGATGCAGCTAGAATCATGTAAGTTCCTGCTTCAATACGGTCAGGAATGATTGAGTGACGGCAGCCATGCATCTCATCGACACCATCGATACGAATAACATCTGTTCCTGCTCCTTTGATCTTAGCACCCATGCTTGTTAAAAGAGTAGCCACATCAATGATCTCAGGTTCTTTTGCTGCGTTTTCAATGATCGTTTGACCTTTTGCTCTTACTGCTGCGAGCATGATGTTGATGGTCGCACCAACACTAACTACGTCTAAGTAGATTCGTGCACCAACGAGCTCGTCCGCGCGAAGATAAATGGCACCTTGCTCGTTCGTTACTTTTGCACCTAACGCTTCAAAGCCTTTGATGTGCTGATCGATCGGACGAGGTCCTAGATTACAGCCTCCTGGCAATCCAATGACCGCTTTTTTGAAACGACCAAGCATCGCACCCATCAGATAGTAAGAAGCACGAAGCTTTTTCACTTTTCCGCTTGGCAAAGGCATCGCAATCATTTTTTCAGGGTTAACCGTTAGAGTCTGATTCTCATCCAGGTAAGCTTCCCCTCCGATTTCCTCTAACAGATCACGTAGAATACGAACGTCTGATATGTTAGGCAAACCTTCAATGGTAACGGTAGATTCTGCTAATATCGTCGCGGGGATCAACGCCACCGCACTGTTTTTTGCTCCGCTTATATGGACCGTTCCTTCTAGAGGATAGCCCCCTTCAATCATCAGTTTTTCCATGGTAAACTCCTTTCAGTAAGAGTCACAAAAGTTGTGATTGTGTTACCTTTTTAGATAGTACTATTATTTACCAATATTTTCTTTTCATGTATGAAAATTTGAGTGTTTAAGGTAGCTTTATTTGAGAGTAGTCGATTTCCGCTCCAGGTTGCGCGCTTTCCATGGGGCGAACGGTGAGCCTCCTGCCGCTTTGCGCCATTAGGAGTCTCCACCAGTCCACTCGTCCCATAGGAGTCGGCAACCTTCCGCTACAATCAACTTGCAATGAAGATGAAAAAACAAAACTAAAAGGACGTACTTTTCTAAAAGAAAATCACTTTCAAATCTTGTCTTCTATGAACGTTGATTGAAGTGTAAGATGCGAGACTCCTGTGGGACAGGCGGGCAGTCCTCAAAGTGGAAGTGGCTCGTTAAGCCCCGACAAGCAAAAGTTGAATGGGCTAGGAAGGCGTACTTTGCCTTCTTGACCGTTTAACTTTTGACCTCGAGGGGCTAGCCACTGTAACTAGCCAGGTGAGACACTTAAGAGTGAAACGTCCGAATGTGGCTCACGGCCTGCCCCACGGAAAGCGAGCATCTGTAACGGAAATCAACCACTTCCAAAAGCAGTGTTTACAATTACTTTCTATTCGCAGCGTCCCAGTCAGCTAGGAATTTCTCGATCCCTTGATCTGTTAGTGGATGCTTCACTAGTCCTTTAATTACGTTTGGTGGAATTGTTGCGATGTGCGCGCCTCGTAATGCCGCTTCTGTTACGTGAACAGGGTGGCGGATCGATGCTGCGATGATCTCTGTTGGGATCTCATGAATCGCAAAAATTTGTGCCACTTGTGAAACAAGCTCCAAGCCATCTTGGCCGATATCATCTAAACGCCCTAAGAATGGTGATACATATGTTGCACCCGCACGAGCTGCAAGAAGTGCTTGGTTTGCATTAAAAATAAGCGTTACGTTTGTTTTAATGTTTTCATCAGAGAACGTTTTGACTGCTTTTAATCCGTCCAGTGTCATTGGAACTTTTACCGTGATGTTTGGTGCGATCTTCGCTAGTTCGCGACCTTCTGAAACCATTTCTTCATAAGAAGTTCCGATCACCTCAGCACTAACAGAACCCGGCACAAGGCTTGTGATTTCCTTCAGTCTTTCATGGAAATCAACGCCTTTTTCTTTAGCCACTAAAGAAGGGTTCGTTGTTACTCCAGATAAAATGCCCAGGTCATAGGCTTCTTTAATATCATCAATGTTTGCAGTATCAATAAAGAATTTCAAAAATATCACTCCTGTTTTTTTAAGTAGGTCTATCTTTTATATTCTTTTATAACATGTTCGTCTTCATACACGAAGGATTACGCTTACAAAACTTCGTAATAAATAGTTAATATCTATACGTGGATCGTATTTTTGCACTCTTATAGTGTAAATGAAACCGCCTATGATGTATAGGCGGTTTCATGAGAAAGGTTATATTAAGCTTTGTTAGAAGAACCAAACTCACGCATTTTTCCAGCTACAGTAGCTTGGATCGCATCACGAGCTGCAGTTAAATAGCTACGTGGATCATACTTGTCTGGGTTAGATCCGATGTATTCTTTAACTGCTTTGTGAGAAGCAATTTGGTTTTCTGTGTTTACGTTGATTTTAGCAGTTCCTAGAGAAATTGCTTTTTGGATATCTTTTGTTGGGATACCAGTACCACCATGAAGTACAAGAGGTACACCAGTTAGTTCCATTACTTCTTTCATGCGGTCAAATCCTAAGTTAGGCTCACCTTTGTAAGGTCCGTGAACAGATCCTAGTGCAGGCGCGAAACAGTCAACACCAGTTTCACGAACAAGTTGATCACACTCAGATGGGATCGCGTAAGCTGCATCTGCATCTTCAACAACTAGATCATCTTCTTGTCCACCGATACGGCCAAGTTCTGCTTCAACAGAAACACCGTGGAAGTGAGCAAGCTCAACTACTTTTTTAGTAAGAGCGATATTCTCTTCTAATGGGTGGTGAGATCCGTCGATCATTACAGATGTGAAACCTGCATGAATCGCTTCAGCACACTTTTGGTAGCTAGAACCGTGGTCAAGGTGAATCGCTACAGGTACAGTTACTTTGTACTCTTCGATAAGAGCTTTAACCATAGCTACTACAAGCTTGAATCCGCCCATATAACGAGCAGCACCTTCAGAAACACCAAGAATTACTGGAGATTTCTCTTCTTGTGCAGCCTTAAGGATCGCTTGAGTGAACTCAAGGTTGTTCAAGTTAAATTGACCAACTGCATAATTTTCCGCTTTTGCTTTTTCAAGCATTTCTTTCATTGAAACTAAAGGCATAGTAATGTCCTCCTTAGATATTGGCACGAGCAGACCAACTACATTTTTGTATAGTATATTTGCTGAAATGCGCATACACAGCAAAAAGAAGCCACTTTAGTTTACCTTTCATGGCGTCTTGCTAAACATTTCATTATGCTCATATTTCATTCTAGTATAGCATACCAATATCGCCTGAAAACCGCAACACATCAACGTTTTCGGGGTGTAACCGCTATCATTGCCGACACACCAGCATTTCTTAATCTTTTATGATGATGGCGTGTTTAATGGAAGTTCTTTCCTAACAGCTGCGCGAATCTCATCAATATCAAAAGGTTTTGCAAAATGAGTGATAGCTCCCAACTTCATAGCCTCATGAATCATGTCCAGCTCACCATAAGCGGTCATGATGATCACTTGAATCGTCTCATCATGTTTTTTTACACGACGAAGAATCTCTAAGCCATCCATTCCAGGAATTTTCATATCTAAAATGACAAGATCAGGGCGGTCTTTCTCTACAATCGAAAGAGCTTGTACACCGTTCGCTGCCTGATACGTCTTATAACCTTCTTTTTGAAAGATTTCGTTCAAAAGAATCCTGATGCCATACTGATCGTCTACAATTAAAATTTTCCCGCTCATTATTGCTCACCTCATCTAGAGTTTCTTTACAAAACCATTTTGTCCCTATACCATTCGAGACACAGGATACGAATTCCTGCTGTTTCCGATGATTTGTATTGTTAAATTAAGTATACTAAATTAATAAACAAAAACACGATGATTTGAAAAAAAGTAAGGAGTTCTTTTTCATGTTAAAAATATTTTCAACACAAGTCGCAGGATTGCTAAAATCCATTTCTGATAAAGAAGAACAGTCGATCGAAGAAGCTTCACGTTTGTTGGCACAAAGCGTACTTTCTGAAGGAACTGTCTATTTTAAAGGCTTTGATGAGATGGAAGCCGTTGTAAGTGAAGCACTATATGGAGAGAATAAATTTCGCGCCGGGGCTGATTTTTCAGATGTAGAGTCAACTGATCTGTTGCCAGTCGATAGCGTAGTAGTGGCTTCGCGCTTTTTAGACGACGAAAAACCTGTAGCACTTTGTTCAGAAGTTAGAAAAATTACGGATTGTAATATCATTTTGATAGGCGGACGTCGAAAAGATGCCGATATGGAAGCGAATCCTGATGATTTAGCCGATATCGTGATTGATACGAAAGCCGTTCGTGGATTGGTGCCGCTTGATGATGGTTCACGACTAGGTTTTCCATCTGGATTGACCGCTTTATTCGCCTATTACGCCCTATTTTTAACGACAGAAGAGATTTTGGAAGAATACGATGAAGAATAATGAGGAGGCTTGGCTTTATGCCAAGTTTTTTTTGTTTTGTGAGTAAGATTTTTTATACCCGCCCGGGTAACCTCACTGTTTTTTCGAGAAATATCTGCAATAATCCGGCGAATTATGATATTATTCCGGCGAGTTTTTACGTTATTTCAGCGAGTTTTGCCCATATATCGGCGAGTCGATCTATTTCGACAATTATCCAAAGAACAAATACCCCACCCTCACAAGCTAATCTATAAAAAAACGGCAGCTCCCACTGAATAGGAAGCTGCCGGCCATAATTAGTTCTTCAATTGTGTTACTGCACCGATAAAGTCACGGAATAATGCTTGCGGGCGTGTTGGTCGTGAAGTAAATTCTGGGTGGAACTGTGACGCAACAAACCACGGGTGATCTTCTAGCTCGATAATCTCAACTAGACGTCCATCAGGAGATGTTCCTGAGAAGATGAATCCGGCTTTTTCCATTTGTTCACGGTATTCATTGTTGAACTCATAACGGTGACGGTGTCTTTCGTAAACAACCTCATCGTTATAAGCAGCGAACGCTTTTGTATCTTCTTTAATCTTACACGGATAAAGCCCAAGACGAAGTGTACCACCTAGGTCTTCGATGTCCTTTTGTTCAGGAAGAAGATCGATAACCGGGAACGGTGTGCCAGGCATAAGTTCTGCAGAGTGCGCACCATCAAGTCCAAGTACGTTACGAGCAAACTCTACGGAAGCAAGCTGCATCCCAAGACAGATTCCTAAGAAAGGAACTTTGTTCTCACGCGCATATTGAGTAGCGAGAATCTTACCTTCTACCCCGCGGTCACCGAATCCGCCAGGAACTAAGATACCATCTGCATCTTGAAGAAGTTCTTTCACGTTTTCAGCTGTCACGTTCTCAGAGTTGATCCAGTCGATCTCGATATCTGTATCGAATTGATAACCTGCATGACGAAGCGCTTCAACAACTGAAATGTAAGCATCTTGAAGTGCTACATATTTTCCGACTAACGCGATCTTCGCTTTTCCTTTTAAGTTCGTTACTCGGTTGATCAATTCTTTCCACTCCGCCATATCTGGCTCGTGCGTTTCTAGCTTAAGATGTTTGCAAACAAGCTCGTCCATCTTCTGCTCTTGAAGATCGATCGGCACTTGATAAAGCGTATCTGCATCTCTCGCTTCAATAACCGCTTTTGGATCGATGTCACAGAAAAGACCGATCTTATCTTTCATTTCTTGAGGAACCGGCATCTCTGTACGAACTACGATGATGTTCGGCTGAATACCAAGACTACGAAGTTCTTTAACACTATGTTGTGTCGGTTTTGTCTTCAACTCACCCGCTGCACGGATATAAGGAATCAATGTACAGTGAATATACATTACATTTTCAGAGCCTACATCACTTTTGATCTGACGAATCGCTTCTAAGAACGGCAAGCTCTCGATGTCCCCTACTGTTCCGCCGATCTCTGTGATCACGACATCTGCGTTCGTTTCACGGCCAGCACGGAAAACACGTTCTTTGATCTCGTTCGTGATATGCGGGATAACTTGAACCGTTCCGCCAAGATATTCACCGCGACGCTCTTTTCTAAGAACGGTAGAGTAAATCTTACCCGTTGTTACTGAGCTGTATTTGTTTAAGTTAATATCGATAAAACGCTCGTAGTGACCTAAGTCTAAATCCGTTTCCGCACCATCATCCGTTACGAAAACTTCACCATGCTGATAAGGGCTCATTGTCCCTGGATCCACGTTGATGTAAGGATCGAATTTTTGCGTAGTCACTTTTACTCCGCGGTTTTTTAATAAACGGCCTAATGATGCTGCAGTGATTCCTTTTCCTAAAGAAGAAACTACACCGCCTGTAACAAAAATATATTTTGCCATGTTTTCAATCCCCCTAAATTTTCTAAAATAAGTATGTGCGTTTAACGCTTTTTCTACTATCGGGAGAGGTATGTGTGTGAAGTCTACACAGTCTCAGCCGTAAAAAAACAAAAAGCAAAAGACACTTCCCCTATGGTTAGGGGGCACTTTTGCTTTGATATCATATAAAATTAGTCTTTTAAATAAAAGATACAGGAATAGCCCAAAAAGAATATTACCCGAGTATAGAGCACATGTCAAGATGATCTATGAGAATCCATCTTTTAGTGTGACAAGCTTGTGAAACGGTAGCCCAGCTTCGGAAATTACGAGTTTTGAGCATGATTCCACGTGTTTCCGCTTTGAATCCAAAAGTTTTTTCCTTCGATCCGAGTTACATCCAAAAAACAAAAACCAGCGCCACAAGGGCACTGGTTTTCACAAACTCACAATGAGGCTTACAGTTCTTCTTCCTCATCTGCATCTTCATCTTCGTCTTCTTCGTCGAAGTCTTCATCTTCTTCATCGAATTCTAATTCTTCTTCATCATCGTCATCGTCATCATCGTCGTCAGAAAGATCATCGTCTTCATCAACGAACTCATCTTCCACTTCCAACTCATCGAAGTCTTCATCATCGAAGTCCTCTTCAAAGTCATAGTCATCTTCAGACGCTTTTTTACGTTTTGTTGGTTTGTTCGTTGCACCAAGTTCCTCTTCAGAGCTCTCAACCGGGTACCACGTTTTTAATCCCCATTTATTATCGCCTAGTGAAACGAATCGGCCGTCAATGTTCATATCTGTGTAAAAATACGCAATTCGGTTTTCCACAGCTGTTTTAGACAAACCTTTGATTTCAGCGATCTGTTTAACTAAATCATAGAATTGAACAGGTTGCTTAGCATTTTGCAAAATTTCAAATGCGATTTCGACCATTGACATTTCAACGACTTGTTCTTTCGTGTACGTGTTCAACATAGCCACATCGGCACTTCCTTTCCTTCTCCACACTCATTTATATCAACACATTGTGCTCATTCTTTAGAAGAATCATACTCTTCATTATAAACAAATCCCATGGGTATATGCCAGTAGTAATCTATCTTTTTTCCATAAAAGGTTTTGTAAAAGGTGTAAGGTAGGGCTTCGGTGCTTTTGAAAGTAGTTGATTTCCGCTCCAGGTTGCTCGCTTTCCGCGGGGCAGGCGGTGAGCCACTTGCCGCTTCGCGCCCTAAAGTGTCTCACCTGACCGCTTGTCCCGCAGGAGTCTCGCACCTTGCGCTCCAATCAACTTGCATAGGAGTTATATAAAGAAGCTTAAAACAACAACCTTTAAAAAAACTACATTTTAAGAGAGTAGTTCTATAAGGAGTGATACAATCATAAACTCTCGCAAAGAAAAGAGAACCGCTCAAAACGGCTCTCTCCATATTTCACTACATGTTTCTTCTATACTTTCCGCCTACTTCATAGAGCGCACTCGTGATCTGACCGAGGCTTGCATATTTTACGGTGTGCATGAGCTCATCGAAAATGTTTCCGCCGGATAGCGCAACATTTTTTAGACGTTTAAGAGCGTCACCCGCTTGGTCTTTGCTAGACTCTTGGAACGCGTTTAAATTTTGGATCTGCTGCTCTTTTTCATCTTTCGTCGCACGTGCGAGCTGCATATTGAACTCTTCTTCTGACGGTGGATTCGGGTTCAGGTACGTGTTCACGCCGATGATTGGAAGAGATCCGTCATGCTTTTTCATTTCATAATACATCGATTCTTCTTGAATCTTTCCGCGCTGATACTGCGTTTCCATCGCACCAAGCACGCCGCCTCTTGTGTTCATGCGCTCGAACTCTTGAAGAACCATCTCTTCTACGAGGTCGGTTAACTCTTCGATGATGAACGAGCCTTGAAGCGAGTTCTCATTACGAGCCAAACCAAGCTCTTTTGTAATGATCATCTGAATCGCCATCGCGCGGCGAACGGATTCTTCCGTTGGCGTTGTGATCGCTTCGTCATACGAGTTCGTGTGAAGCGAGTTACAGTTATCATAAAGTGCCATCAACGCTTGAAGCGTTGTACGAATATCGTTAAAATCAATCTCTTGCGCGTGTAATGAACGTCCAGAAGTTTGAATGTGGTATTTCAGCTTCTGGCTGCGCTCGTTTGCTTTGTATTTATCGCGCATTACCGTTGCCCAAATTCGGCGAGCGACACGGCCGATTACGCTATATTCTGGATCGAGGCCGTTTGAGAAGAAAAACGATAAGTTAGGTGCGAATGCGTTAATATCCATTCCACGGCTTAAATAATATTCAACGTACGTAAAGCCGTTCGCAAGTGTAAACGCGAGCTGCGTGATCGGGTTCGCTCCAGCTTCCGCGATATGGTAGCCAGAGATCGAAACCGAATAATAATTGCGCACTTGATGATCGATAAAGTATTGCTGAATATCACCCATCATGCGAAGTGCGAATTCCGTAGAGAAGATACATGTGTTCTGTCCTTGATCTTCTTTTAGGATGTCCGCTTGAACCGTTCCACGAACAGAGGCAAGGGTCTTCTCTTTAATCTCACTGTATTCTGCTTCGTTCGGTTGTCGGCCGTTCGTATCCGCAAAAATCTTCACTTGCTGATCGATCGCCGTGTTCATAAACATAGCAAGAATGATTGGTGCCGGACCGTTGATCGTCATCGAAACTGATGTAGAAGGTGCGATTAGGTCAAAGCCGTCATACAGCTTCTTCATGTCGTTCAGCGTACAGATGCTCACACCGCTCTCTCCGACTTTTCCGTAGATGTCCGGTCGGTGATCTGGATCTTCTCCATAAAGCGTTACTGAATCAAACGCTGTACTCAAGCGCTTCGCGTCATCATCTTTGGATAGATAATGGAATCGGCGGTTCGTACGTTCAGGAGTACCTTCTCCAGCAAACTGACGCTTCGGATCTTCCCCTTTGCGTTTAAAAGGAAACACTCCCGCTGTATATGGGAACGAACCTGGCACGTTCTCTTTCATGATCCATTTTACGATGTCTCCCCAGTCCTCAAACTTTGGAAGAGCAACCTTGGGAATATCAAGACCAGAAAGACTTTTCGTCGTCAGCTCTGTTACGATCTCTTTGTCGCGAATCTTTGTTACGAATTCTTTTTTGCTATACATTTCTTTTAACGCTGGCCATTCTTTTAGCATTTTTGATGTCGTTGGCAACAATTGCTCTTCAACTTTTTCAAGCGCTTTATTTAACGACGTTTCTACTTCTTCACCTGCAGCGTCGTACTCTCTTACTGTTTCAAGCGTCCCTTGAATCTGGAACGACTTGCGAGCTAGTTTCGCCTGCTCATTCACCGTTTCATGGTATTTACGAACCGTTTGTGCGATCTCATTTAAGTACTGAGCACGTTCACCTGGAATGATGACGTTCTTTTTCGCGGTCATCGCCTCCGCTGCAGGCTGGATGCCCCAGTCCATACCTGACTTTTCTTCGATCACTTTCATCAAGTGATAAAAAAGGACGTTCGTTCCGGCATCGTTAAACTGACTCGCGATCGTTCCATAAACCGGCATCTCATCAAGGTCTTTATCAAACCAGTTGCGAGAACGCTGATATTGCTTCTTCACATCACGAAGTGCATCTTCAGAGCCTTTGCGCTCAAACTTGTTGATGGCAATAATATCTGCATAATCGATCATATCGATCTTTTCTAATTGCGATGGTGCACCAAACTCACTCGTCATCACATATAGCGAAGCATCTGAGATCTCTGAGATTCCAGCGTCACCTTGGCCGATTCCGCTCGTCTCCACTACGATCAGATCAAATCCAGCAGCTTTCGTAACAGCGATTGCATCTTTAATCGCATCTGAAAGCTCAGATCGAGATCCTCGTGTTGCAAGTGAACGCATGTACACACGCGGATGATAGATCGCGTTCATACGGATTCTGTCCCCTAAAAGAGCTCCACCCGTTTTTTGTTTTGTCGGATCAATGGAAATGATCGCAATCGTCTTGTCTTCACACTCGTTTAAGAAGCGTCGAACGAGCTCATCGGTTAATGAACTTTTTCCCGCTCCCCCTGTTCCTGTGATTCCAAGAACCGGCACTTGTTTTTGCAGACTCTTCAACTCATTTAACGTCTGTTCAGCCGTTGCTGCGATCTCCTCTGGCGCTTGCTTCACGTTTTCCGCTAACGTGATCAAACGTGAAACTGAGCGAACGTCTTTTTCTTTCACTTTTTCAATCTCATCTGTTAAAGAGGTAACCGTCGGAAAATCACACTCTTCTACCATTTTATTGATCATGCCTTGCAGTCCTAGCAATCTTCCATCTTCCGGTGAAAAGATGCGTGTGACACCATAAGCATGCAGCTCTTTGATCTCAGGTGGGATAATTACTCCACCGCCGCCACCAAAGACTTTGATGTGTCCTGCACCGCGTTCTTTTAATAGATCGATCATGTATTTAAAATACTCAACGTGTCCGCCTTGATAAGAAGAAATCGCGATTCCTTGCACATCCTCTTGAATGGCTGCACTCACCACTTCATCTACAGAACGGTTGTGTCCGAGGTGGATGACCTCACAGCCGTTCGACTGAATGATTCTTCGCATGATGTTAATCGACGCATCGTGACCATCAAAAAGACTGGAAGCGGTTACAAATCGAACCGGATTCTTAGGCCGGTAAATATCGGTTTGAGTCATTTCATTCATCCTTTCTTATGCTCCTTTAATGCCGTACAACAATTGCTGAAGCTGTAACTGTGTATATTCCTCTAATGTATAGATCTTCTGCAGTGCCCAACGTCTGAACGTCCACATCTGTCCGATGATTACTATATTGTGAGCCGCTGCCGGAATCTCTTTTTCACTTAAATGCAGTTCACCTTGCTTTACTACTTTATAAAGAAGTTCTTCAAAGATCGCCGTCATCTCCAACTCTTTTTTGAGCACATACGGAAGAGCTTCATGAGAGAGCGACTTTGCTTCTTGATACATGACGAGTACTTCATCCTGCATATCATCCATCACTTTAAAATAGGCCGTGATTGCACGCTCGACGCCTTGAATGCCGCTATCTTCCCCATTGATATCCTGCTGCAGCCTTAGCTTTACCCCGTCATAGATGCTGTCGCAAACCAGATAGAGAATATCTTCTTTTGACCGGATATACTCATAGAGTGTGCCGATGCTAAAGCCAGAAGCTTTTGCGATCTCACGAGTTGTCGTGCGGTGGAATCCGTTCTCTTTAAATAGAGAAACCGCCGCTTTAACCATCTCTTCCCGTCGTCTCTGAATCAATTTTTCGTCTTTTACGAGCGACGGCACTTCTTTCCTACCCAATTGGCCTCCCTCATTTCTGTTTCCCGTCAGCCGGCTGCAATCGTTTGAGTAGTATCTCTTCTGCAGCTGTATAAGGGTCTGTCGTACCTGATTCTAAGTCGGCCAGCCAGGAGAACCCGTTTTTCTGTTCGTTTGTCCACACTTGCTGATAGATTTCATGCTGAACCACTTCCATCACTTCACGCTTCAGGTTAGAAAGCTTTCTTTCCTTGCCTTCGCCGCTTTTCTCTAAATATTCTCGGTGTGCTAGAAGATATTCCCATAATTCTTGTAATCCTTTATTTTCAGTAGAAATCGTCTGCACGACTGGTGGGCGGTACGGACTGTCGTGTTTCACAAGGTCAAGCATAGCTTCGATCTCAGCAAGAAGCTTCGGAACCCCCGGCATATCCGCTTTGTTCACAACGAACAGATCCGCGATCTCCATGATTCCCGCTTTAAACACTTGCACAACATCTCCGCTGCCCGGGTTCAATACAACCGCAACCGAATCCGCTAGCTTCATAATGTCGAGCTCAGACTGTCCGACACCTACCGTCTCTATTAAAATCACATCAAAACCATATGCATCCATCAGCCGTACCGTTTCTTTCGTTGAACGGGAAAGACCGCCGAGACTACCGCGCGTACCCATGCTTCTGATGAACACGCCAGGGTCGGTAAAATGGTCTGCCATTCGAACGCGATCTCCAAGGATAGAGCCGCCGCTGAACGGACTCGTCGGATCAACGGCAACAACGGCAACAGTCATCTGTTTTTTACGCAAAAAAGAGATGAGACGATTGACGAGCGAGCTTTTCCCGGCACCAGGTGAACCGGTGATGCCGATCCAATGAGCGCCTTTTTGCTGTGGGTAGATGCTCTTTAAAAGCTCAAGTTTGTCTTCACCGTTGTTCTCGGCAAGCGTGATCGCTTTTGCGAGAGCACGTTCCTCTTTTTGCTGGATGCGCTGTGCTAATGGATGCATAATATCCTCCTAAAACTTTTTCGGGGTATTTGATTTCCGCTCCAGGATGCTCGCTTTCCGCGGGGCAGGCGGTGAGCCACATTTGTTCGTTTCACTCTTAAGTGTCTCACCTGCCCACCTGTCCCGCAGGAGTCTCGCACCTTGCGCTCCAATCAACTGCAAGGGTGTTATTAAAAGCATTTTTAGCAACACTCTGTTATGAATAGAGAAACACTGATTTAGCAAGAAATTTCCCTAGCCACTATGTCGCAAAACTTCGCTCTCTTAATCTTTCAAAAGCATCTTAGAAATAACGAGACGCTGAATTTCTTGTGTACCTTCGTAGATCTGGGTAATTTTAGCATCACGCATGTAACGTTCTACTGGATATTCTTTCGTGTAGCCGTATCCGCCGAACACTTGAACCGCGTCTGTTGTTACTTCCATGGCGATGTCTCCTGCAAATAGCTTCGACATTGCGGACTCTTTTCCGTATGGAAGACCTTCTGACTCTCTCCAAGCCGCTTGATATGTTAGTAGTCGTGCTGCTTCCACTTTTGTTGCCATATCTGCAAGTTTGAAACCGATTCCTTGGTTGACACCGATCGGTTTACCAAACTGTTTGCGGTCTTTTGCATAGTTTACCGAAGCATAAAGTGCACCTTGAGCGATTCCAACCGCTTGAGCCGCGATTCCATTACGTCCGCCATCAAGTGTCATCATTGCAATTTTAAAGCCTTCGCCTTCTTTTCCGAGAAGGTTTTCAGCTGGTACGCGGCAATCTTCGAAAATGATTTCTAACGTTGGAGATGAACGGATGCCGAGTTTCTTTTCTTTTTTCCCGAAAGAAAAGCCTGGTGTTCCTTTTTCTACGATGAACGCTGAAACTCCTCTTGATCCTGCTTCAATATCTGTTCGTGCGAACACAACATAGATCTCAGCGTCGCCAGCGTTTGTGATGAAGATTTTTGAGCCGTTGATAATATAGTCATCGCCGTCTTTTTTCGCCGTTGTTTTCATGTTTCCTGCATCTGATCCGGATCCTGGCTCTGTTAAGCCATATGCTCCGATTTTCTTACCTTCTGCCATCGGACGAAGGAACTTTTGCTTTTGCTCTTCGTTTCCAAACTTAAAGATCGGCCATCCTGCAAGAGAAGTGTGAGCAGATAGCGTTACACCGACTGACGCACAAACACGTGATAATTCTTCAACTGCGATTACATAGCCTAGGTAGTCCCCACCGATTCCACCGTACTCTTCTGGCCAAGGAATTCCGCAAAGACCAAGCTCACCCATCTGATCAAATATAGCTCGATCAAAACGCTCTTCTTCGTCACGTTCTGCTGCTGTAGGTTCTACTTCATTTTTAGCAAAATCACGCACCATCTTACGGATCATTTCATGTTCTTCAGATAACATAAATTGCATTTCTATCTCTCCCTCTTATCCTAGTAAATGTTTGCTTAACACCATACGTTGAATCTCACTTGTTCCTTCATAGATCTGACACACCTTCGCGTCTCGGAACAGTCTTTCTACCGGATACTCTTTCGTGTAGCCGTATCCTCCGTACACTTGCACCGCTTCAATCGCGGACTTCATAGCCGTTTCAGAAGCAAACAGCTTTGCCATTGAAGCTTCTTTTCCACACGATAGATTGTTTGCCTTCAGATCAGCTGCCCGATAGGTTAAAAGTTTTGCCGCTTCAACCTCTGTCGCCATATCCGCTAGCTTAAAGCCAAGCCCTTGATTCGCTCCGATCGGCTTGCCGAACTGTTTTCTTTCTTTCGCATAATTCGTCGCATATTCTAAGGCAGCCTCTGCGATACCCAATGATTGAGCAGCGATTCCGATCCTGCCCGCATCGAGGTTACTCATCGCGATCTTAAAGCCTTCACCTTCTTGACCAAGCAGATTTTCAGCAGGTACACGCGCATCTTCAAAAACGATCTCGCACGTGTTTGATCCGTACAACCCCATTTTTTTCTCTTTCTTTCCTACTGAAAAACCTGGTGTATCTTTATCTACGATGAAGGCCGAAATCCCGTAGCTTCCTTTATCAGGTGCCGTTGAAGCAAATACGATGTACACGTCCGCTTCACCAGCGTTTGTAATAAAAATCTTAGAGCCGTTCAAGATGTAATGATCGCCCTTTTTAACTGCTCTCGTCTTTAAGCTTGCTGCATCAGAACCTGAACTCGGCTCTGTTAGTCCGAACGCACCAAGGTACTCTCCACTCGCTAACTTAGGAATGTATTTTCTCTTTTGTTCTTCATTCCCGAAATAAAGAATCGGATTCGTTCCAACACTCGTATGAACGGATAAAATCACACCGATCGTCGCGCTCACTTTTGAAAGCTCATTGATCGCGATAATGTAGGACGTGAAATCCATCCCTGCTCCGCCATACTTTTCTGGAATCGGAATTCCCATCAGTCCGAGTTCTGCCATCTTCGTGATCAGATGGCGCGGAAACTCTTCTGTCTCTTCCATATGCTCGACGGCCGGTGCTATCTCTTTCTGCGCAAAATCCCGTACCATCTTTTGCATCATCTTTTGTTCTTCTGTAAATACGAGGTTCATGGTCTCTCCCCATTCCTATAGTGAAATGCCGACTCTTGTAGTCTCTCTCCGTGAGTTATCTTTGTTATCTCTCTATTTGTTCTCTGTTTGCTCTATATTTCTCTATCTGTTTTTTGGTTGCTGTCTCTTTCACAAAGACAAAAATGGAATTTTTGTCTTTGTGTGGGGTCAGACCCCGTAGTTGTAGAAGCCTCTGCCTGACTTTTTGCCTAGCCAGCCTGCTTTTACGTACTTTCTTAACAACGGACACGGACGGTATTTGTCATCTCCGAATCCTTCATGCAGCGTCTCCATGATGTAGAGGCATGTGTCGAGGCCAATGAAGTCTGCTAGCGTTAACGGTCCCATCGGATGATTCATTCCGAGTTTCATAATCTCATCTACCGCTTCAGGTGTTGCCACACCTTCATACACCGAGAAGATTGCTTCGTTGATCATCGGCATGAGGATACGGTTAGAGATGAACCCTGGGAAGTCGTTCACTTCTACAGGAACTTTCTGTAGCTTTTTAGATACCGATTCGATCGTTTCGTAAACTTCATCCGCTGTTTGAAGTCCACGGATGATCTCTACGAGTTTCATAACAGGAACAGGGTTCATGAAGTGCATGCCGATTACTTTTTCAGGTCGGTTCGTTGCAGCCGCGATCTCTGTGATCGGAAGGGATGACGTATTCGACGCTAAGATCGTATGAGCTGGCGCGTATTGGTCGAGCATCTTAAAGAGCTGTGTTTTCACATCCATGTTTTCTACGACGGCTTCGATCACAAGATCTGCGTTAGACGCGTTCTCTAGAGAAACAGAAGCTGTGATGCGGGACAGAATGGATTCTTTCTCACTTTCATCCAGACGTCCTTTTTCCACTGAGCGGTTTAAGTTTTTAGAGATGATTCCAATCCCTTTTTGTACGAACGCTTCTTGCATGTCATGCAGAACAACGGAATAGCCCGCTTGCGCACAAACTTGTGCGATTCCTGAACCCATCTGTCCTGCGCCGATCACCATAATGTTTTGAATGCTCATGAATATTTGCTCCTCCTTATTTCTTCACTTCTATTAAAATCGCGTCACCTTGCCCGCCGCCTGAACAGATTGAAGCGATGCCAAGTCCGCCGCCGCGTCTTTTTAACTCGTGGATTAATGTTAGTACGATGCGCGTGCCGCTCGCCCCAATCGGGTGACCTAACGCTACGGCTCCACCGTTCACGTTCACTTTTTCAAGATCCAATCCCGCAAGTTCAGAACTCGCTAACGCTACTGCTGCGAATGCTTCGTTAATTTCAAAAAGATCAATGTCTTCTAATGATTTTCCTGTTTTCTTTAACAGCTCATTGATGACAAGACCTGGTGTTTTCGGAAAATCCTTTGCTTCTACAGCAAGTGCCGTGTGACCAAGGATCGTCGCCATCACTTCTTTGCCTTCTTTTTCAGCACGCTCTTCACTCATCACGACTACAGCCGCTGCACCATCGTTCACGCCTGGTGCGTTTCCTGCTGTAATCGTTCCATCTTGTGAAAAAACAGGTCTTAATTTTGCAAGAGATTCAATAGACGTATCTTTACGTGGTGATTCATCTTGAGACACAACAACCGGCTCGCCTTTTCGTTGAGGCACTTCCACAGGTACGATCTCTTCTGCAAAAATTCCCTTTTCAATCGATTCATTAGCACGGCTATGACTGCGGTACGCCCACTCGTCTTGACGCTCACGTGAAATTCCCATCTCTTTTGCTACGTCATTTCCGTAGATTCCCATGTGAACACCTGTAAACGTACACGTTAGTCCATCGTGGACCATGAGATCTTTCACTGAGCTATCGCCCATACGAAGCCCCCAGCGCGCTTTCGGTAAAATGTATGGTGCGTTGCTCATCGATTCCATTCCACCTGCTACGATGACTTCTTCGTCACCCGCACGGATGATCTGATCTGCCATCGTGATCGCACGAAGACCTGACGCACATACTTTGTTGATCGTTTCTGTTTTCGTCTTCCAAGGTAATCCTGCTTTTTCCGCCGCTTGACGAGAAGGAATCTGGCCTTGCCCGCCTTGAAGAACACAGCCTAAAATGACTTCATCCACCGAGTCTGGAGCAACATTTGCTCGTTGAAGCGCTTCTTTAATCGCGATTCCGCCTAGATCTGATGCTGTAAGAGAACTTAATCCGCCACCAAATTTCCCTACAGGTGTCCGTACACCACTGACGATTACTGATTTTGTCATATGAAAAACCTCCCGATTCGTATGGTTGAGCTGCGAAAATTATGTTAACGCTTACAAATGTGTTTAAAGACGAGCCGAGCGAACGCTCAGTCGACCAACTTCCAAGCATGAAGCTGCCAGCTCATATGCGGGCAGCTTAATTACACGCTCAAAAACTACTGAAGAACTTCTTGTTTTTGTGAGCCAAACATCGATTTTTCTAAAATTTCAACAACATCTAGTGTTTGTACTTGCTCTTCTACTTCTTTCGCTTTCGTTCCGTCACTCAACATCGTTAAGCAATACGGACATCCGCTTCCGATCATGGTTGGATTTACAGCAAGAGCTTGTTCTGTACGCGCAACATTCACACGAGAACCTGCTTTTTCTTCCATCCACATCATTCCACCACCCGCTCCACAGCACATTCCGTTCTGACGGTTGCGGTCCATCTCAACGACCTTCACACCAGGAATCGCTTTTAAGATATCACGAGGCGGTTCATACACTTCGTTATAGCGGCCAAGGTAACAAGAATCGTGATACGTGATCGTTTCATTTACCTCGAACTTCGGCTTGATTCTTCCTTCTTTGATCCAGTCTGCCAAAAGCTCGGTATGGTGATAAACTTCTGCTTCTAGACCAAACTCTGGATATTCGTTTTTAAACGTGTTATACGCATGCGGGTCGATCGTAATGATCTTCTTAACACCATGTTTTTGGAACAACTCGATGTTCGCGTTCGCCATCTCTTGGAATAAAAATTCGTTTCCAAGTCGACGAGGTGTATCACCAGAGTTCTTTTCTTTGTTTCCTAAGATCGCAAACGTGATTCCTGCTTCGTTCATGATCTTCGCTAAAGAAAGTGCGATTTTTTGTGAACGGTTGTCATAAGCACCCATCGAACTTACCCAGAACAGGTACTCAAACTCTTCACCCGCTTTTTCTTTCTCTTTTACAGTAGGAACGTGGATATCTTCTTTCAGCTCACGCCAGTTCTCGCGTTCCTTTTTCGAGATTCCCCAAGGGTTACCTTGCTTCTCGATATTTTTGATCGCACGCTGCGCTTCTGCATCCATCTTACCTTCAGTAAGAACAAGATAACGACGCATGTCGATGATCTTATCAACGTGTTCGTTCATAACCGGGCACTGATCTTCACAGTTACGGCAAGTTGTACATGCCCAGATCTCTTCTTCTGTCATGACTTCACCGATCATCTCTACATCATAAGCAAGTGCAGATGATCCGTCTGTTGTTGCCGCTGTTTCCTCAGCACCCTTCCCTCTCGCTTCAAAAGCGATCTGGTTGCCTGTTGTGTTCGAGAACGCAAACGCTGGCATCCAAGGTGTACGAGAAGTTACCGCTGCTCCTTTCACCGTTAGATGGTCACGTAATTTCACGATCATATCCATCGGTGAAAGCATCTTACCAGTACCTGTTGCCGGACAAACATTCGTACAACGGCCACACTCTACACATGCATATAGATCAACAAGTTGCTTTTGATTGAAGTCTTCAATTTTATTCACACCGAAGACTTCTTGTGTCTCGTCTTCAAAATTGATTGAAGAAAGCTTTCCTACTTTATCTTTACGACCAAGCCAAACGTTTAGTGGACCTGCGATCAAATGAGCATGCTTTGATTGCGGAACATACACTAAGAACGTTAATAAGAACAATAAGTGAATCCACCATGAGATAAAGAATATGACTGCAGCACCGGTTTTCCCTAAGAATCCGAGAGCCATTGCAATTACGGACGCAATGGGTGCCGTCCACTCGTACGGTAGATCATGCCAGATGATCTCTGCACCGTTACCTACTAATACGGAAAGCATTAAGCCACCAATGAACAGAAGAACCAATCCAGATTTAAATCCACGCTTTAGTCGAACAAGCTTTTCCACATATCTTCTATAAAAAGCCCAAACGACTGCAATCATGATCATCGTTGTTACGATTTCTTGGAAAAACGTGAATCCCGGATAAAGCGGACCTAAAGGCAGATGAGATCCAGGGTTGAGTCCCTTCCAAATAAAATCGATCGCTCCGAACTGAACGAGAAGGAATCCATAAAAGAACATGATATGGATGATTCCACTCTTCTTATCTTTCAACAGCTTCTTTTGACCAAATACATTCACTAAGACTGCTTTAATTCGTTCTTGAACCGTATGATCAAACTCTACTTTTTTGCCGAGCTTGATGAACTCAAACCTTGTTTTTACAACATAAGCAAATAAAAACAGTGCGTAAGCGGTTACAAAAATAAATGCAAGCCAGTTTGCTACCATTAAGCCGTCCATCGCTTTCTCTCCTTCCAATGCTCCTATTCCCTAATTCTTTCTCTTTTAATAATTCTAAATGAAATTAATTTTCTGACTTCATTATAGCATAAAAAAATAAATGAATGAGCATTCAGTCAACATCCGTTAAAAAAATTTTTTTAGTGGTTTTATATGGCGAGGGTATACTATATAAAAGTTTGCTACAGAAGGAGGAGAAGAAAATGTGGATCGTCTTATTTGTTATTGTCATTGGATTTTTGGTATGGATCGATTTTTATTTAGGACATAAGCAAACGATCGCAAAAGAAGAACCTCCTGTAACTACGACAGGCAGCATGCATCTTTTAACGACGGGGTCTCATTTTTTTGATTCACTGTTTCAAGACGTAGATCAAGCGAACAAATCGATCTACATACAGTTTTACATATTGCGTGATGACGAACTCGGACAAGAGCTGTGTGGGAAGTTGATCGCAAAAGCACAACAGGGTTTAGAAATTAGACTGCTTCTTGATTACATGGGCAGTTATGGATTGAAAAAAAAGACGGTTAACAGCCTCAAAGACGCTGGTGTCCATTTTGAATACAGCAACAAGCCACAGTTTCCGTATCTGTTATACCGGATCAATCATCGAAATCATCGTAAGATCACGATCATCGACTCAGAGATTGGTTACCTAGGCGGCTATAACGTAGGAAATGAATATATTGGCAGAGTCACACGATTTGGAGATTGGCGCGACTATCATTTAAAATTAAGAGGTAACGTTGTAAGCGAATTGCAGCGTCTATTTTGTGATGATTGGAACGGTTCAACAAACGAAAAGATGACGCAAAGTGTTTCATATATTACTCAGGAAGTAGAAGAAAAAGACCTGTTGCTCCTTCCTTCAAAAGGACAGGCTGGGTATCACTATTTTTATGAAAAAATAAAACAAGCGAAAAAAAGCATTTTTATAGGTTCACCATACTTTATTCCGGGTAAAAAGATGAACAGAGAGCTTTTGTCAGCACTCGATCGTGGTGTCAATGTGAAGATACTCGTTCCCATGAACCCAGATCATCCTTTTGTCCAAGAAGCTTCTTATCGTTATGTCAAACCGCTCTTAAAAGCAGGTGCTGAGATCTATCAGTTTCATGAAGGGTTCTATCACTCCAAAATCGTTATGTTTGATGATTCAATCTGTGATATTGGTACCGCAAACTTCGATCTTCGCAGCTTTTTTTATAACGACGAGCTAAATTGCATCTTTACAGACAAAACGGAGATACAAGCTGTTAAAAAAGTTCTTGATTCAGATCTTGAACGTTCTGAGAAATTGACGCTAGCCCGCTTAAAGAAGACGCGCAGTTCCGCGAAAGTTCGCTTAAAAGAAGTGGTGGGTTTTGTACTATCGCCTTTTTTATAAATTTTAATGGAGATTAGCTCCTTTTTTGTGATCTTTTTCGTTGGACATCTTTGATTAGTTGATTGGAGCGTAAGGTGTGAGACTCCTGCGGGACGAGCGGTCAGGTGAGACCCTTAACGGCGCAAAGCGGCAAGGGGCTCACCGGTCGCCCCGCGGAAAGCGAAGCACCTGAAGCGGAAATCAACACCTTCATCAGCACTTTATAACAAAACACCAGGGGGCCAAACATGTTAACATCTTTCGGATTTGTATCAACGGCTCTCAACTTATATGAGGCCTCACCTGCAAAAACGATGACTTATGCTACTTATCAAAAAAGAGATGAAAAAGAACGCACAGCACAGCTGCTGGCGATCACGAAAAACAATCTCGAACGCACATTACGCGTTCTTCATTATTGTATCGCTCACGAACTTCCTCTTCACCGCATGTCGTCTTCAATCGTTCCTTTAGCTACCCACCCTGAAGCAGCTTGGGACTTTTTAAAGAAGACCAAAACAGAATGTAAAGAGATCGAAAAACTCGTAAAAAAACACAACATCAGAACGAGCATGCATCCTAACCAGTACACGCTGTTTACGAGTCCTCGTAAAGAGGTGACGTTGAACGCGGTCAAAGATATGCAATACCATTATGATCTGCTAAAAGGGATGGGTATCGAGGACCGAAGCTATATCAATATTCATATCGGCGGAGCTTATGGTGATAAACCGTCTGCTTTAGAACGTTTTTATGAAAATATTAAACTTCTCCCGTCTGACATAAAGGCGAGAATGACCCTTGAAAACGACGATAAAACATTCACGACCCAAGAGACATTAGAAGTCTGTGAGAAGGAAGGCATTCCACTTATGTTTGATTATCATCATTACATGGCGAATCCCGATGACGATGGTTCTCTGGAGGAATTGCTGCCGAGGTTCGTGAAAACGTGGCAGAATACAGGTCGACCGCCAAAAGTTCATCTTTCCTCACCAAAAGACGAAAAAGCTTATAGAAGTCACCATGACTTTGTAAGTCTGGATTATGTACTGCCGTTTTTTAAATTGATGTCCAACTACACAGATGAGCTGGATGTGATGATTGAAGCGAAACAAAAAGACCGCGCTGTTCTTCAGCTCGTTGGTGAACTGGAGAAAGTACGCGGCTTTAAGAGGATGAGCGGTGGAACCATCCTTATGTAAGGCATGGAATGAATTTTTTAATCTCAGCATTGAAGCTTGCATAATGCTTGATCGGAAGCTGATGCAGCGCTTTATTTATTAAAACAAACTTGGCTTTTGCATGAACATTTCTTGCGTAAATTCTTCGATAAGGATGCATATATTCCGCTTGTTCCCCGTAAATGAATAATAACGGAAATCGCCACTCTTTTAGATGATCTGTGCATTGGAAGGAAAAGCTTTCTTGGTAGAATCGCTGACACGTTTTCGAATCTATTTGCTTATGATAGGACAACATTTCTTTTCGATCTTCCACAGAATTTGAGTGTGTGCTGACAAGAATTCGATTGAGTAGGGCTGGTGCATTTTTTGCCAGCCTTATTCCTGTTTGAAACTGCTTTTTCAGTGCGAATGTAGAAACTTGAGAAAAGCCCCCACTCAAAATAAGACCCTTTGTCCGATGCGGGTATTTTTGAACAAATGCCTGTGCGACTGAGCCACCTGCTGAATACCCACAAATATACGCTTCTCCTAATAATAAATGGTCTAATAATGCGGCCACATCATCGGCCAAGTCCCAGATTGTAAACGTTTCTGGGTCTTTACTAGACGATCGACCATGGCCCCTGCAATCAGGAAAGATCACCTGATAATCAGCGGCCAGTTCTTTTTGGTACTTAAACACGAGGTGACTCATACCGGGCGGGTGTAAAAAAACGATTGGAGCACCGGTTCCTAGTTTTTCATAATAGATTTGTAACTCAGAGGTCAGTCCGGCTAATGCCATGTTTTCCTCACTTTAGAAAAGTACCTGCCATCCAGATATACGCTTGATAGCCTAGGTAGATGCCGATGATGCCCATGATTCCTGGCAATGCAGGTGGTGCGGGAATCGGTAGTTTTAACAGGGCGAACACAAAACCTACGAGGGCGCCTGTTATTAGTGATAATACGATCAACTTCATATATGTACCCCCTCATTCAAACGAGTTTCCAAACCTATCTCTAATTAATATGGCATGTTATCCCCACATTATCCCTATTTTCGTTGAGATTACGATTGCGTAGAAGATTTCGTTGTAGCGAGCTCGTACTGCTTTTTTATAATACGAATCTGACCGCGATGGCTCAATTCATCTTCAAATACATGAAACCACTTAAAGTAGTTGTTTCCGAGCTCGTTATTCCACCATGGTGTTGTTTCATAGAGCCAGGAATCTTCAAGCTTCTGAAAATGATTTAAAGTGATCTCACGAGTCTTTTTTAAGTCTTCTAGATAAAATTCTGCTGTATTGCCATGGATGATTGTCGCAGCTTCACCTAAATCAAGTGCAGGCTGCAGCGTTTCTGCATAACGCTCGATTTCTTCCTCTGGCAGGTCTTTACCGTCGAACGTGATAAATTGATAAATTTTTTCAACAGCTACAAGATGAGCGAGCAGCATGCCGATTGAATTACCTATCTCGTTGACTCGATAATCTAGCTCTTCAACGGATAGATCTTGAACGTCCCAGATCGTCGTTTCTCTCGTGTAGTCCATCATGGATATTAAGTTTGAAAATTCTTTCGAGAACCCTTCAATTTGTCCGATAACAAAAGGGCTTTTGTTGGATGATGTCATTTTGGGAACCTCCTAAGCATTCATGTGCTTCAATAGAATTCAAGAAAAGCTGTGGAATTCCTTTTTTGTTTTGGATGCGTTCGTGATTCGTTGGTAATTGAGAATAGCTTTGGAATCGCTCATAAACCTCTCGAATCGCTCACAAATCTCTCGAATCGCTCACAAATCCCTAGAATCGCTCACAAACCTCTGGAATCGCTCACAAACCCCCTAGAATCGCTCACAAACCCCCTAGAATCGCTCACAAACCTCTATATTTGCCCTCAAATCAAAGAAAACCACTCTCCAAAACACGAAAAAAACCTGTCCGCAGACAGGTTTTATCTATTTATTACATACGCTCAGGTGCTTCTACACCGATGATGTTCAATGCATTCTCAATCGTTACTTGAGTAGCTTTCATCAATGCGTAGCGCGCTTGTGATTTTGTTTTGTTTTCAGGATCCAGAACACGCTCTGCGTTATAGAAGCTATGAAGAGCAGATGCCAGCTCGAACACATAGTTCGTTACGCGGTGCGTTAAAAGTTTTTCTGCTGCTTCATTAATAACAGCCGGGAATTCTCCGATTTTCTTTAACAGCTCGAATTCTTTTTCAGAATCAATCTGCTTTAAATCTACGTCTCCCTCATAAGAAAGACCCATCTCTTCCCCTTGGCGAAGCATGCTGCATACGCGAGCATGTGCGTATTGTACGTAGAAAACAGGGTTTTCGTTTGATTTTGAAACCGCTAAGTCCATGTCAAAATCAAGGTGAGTATCGTTAGAACGCATCGCAAAGAAATAGCGAGTCGCGTCGATTCCCACTTCTTCCATTAATTCACGTAAAGTTACCGCTTTACCCGTACGCTTACTCATACGAACTTTTTCCCCGTTCTGGAATAGAGAAACAAGCTGGATGATCATTACATCGAGTTGCTCTTTATCATAACCTAAGGCTTGGATCGCCGCTTTCATACGCGGGATGTAACCATGGTGGTCAGCTCCCCAAATGTTGATCAACTTTTCAAACCCACGCTCAAACTTGTCGTTATGGTACGCGATATCTGGTGTTAAATATGTGTAGGATCCGTCGTTCTTGATGAGTACACGGTTCTTGTCGTCATCATAATCTGTCGTACGGAACCATGTCGCGCCTTCTTCTTCATACACAACACCTTTAGCTTTTAACTTTTCAAGGGCTGCATCAATTTTTCCGTTTTGATAGAGTGAAGTCTCAGAGAACCACACATCAAAATCAACTCGGAATTCAGCAAGATCTGCTTTTAGTTTTTCAAGCTCTCGTGTAAGACCGTATTCACGGAAGAAGCTTACACGCTCGCTCTCTTCTTTTTCTAACCAAGAATCGCCGTACTCTTGGGCAAGATCTTTACCAAACTCGATAATATCCGCTCCGTGGTAACCATCTTCAGGCATCTCTTTATCCTTGCCAAGCGCTTGGAAATAACGAGCTTCAATTGATGTAGCTAAGTTGTTGATCTGATTTCCTGCATCGTTGATGTAGAACTCACGAGACACGTTATAGCCTGCATAATCTAGGATATTACAGATCGTGTCACCAACAGCCGCACCACGTGCATGTCCTAAGTGAAGCGTACCGGTTGGGTTCGCAGATACGAACTCGACTTGAACTTTTTTACCACCGCCATGCTCAGTACGTCCGTAATCCTTGCCCGCTTTTAGAACAGTTGGTACAAGCTCTGTTAAATATGAGTTATCCATGTAAAAGTTAATAAAGCCAGGACCTGCGATCTCTACTTTTGCGATAGATGCTTTACTTTTATCAAAATTCGCCACAAGATCGTCTGCGATCATGCGAGGTGCTTTTTTAGCAACACGTGCTAGTTGCATCGCCATGTTCGTCGCGAAGTCACCATTTGCTTTATCTTTTGGTACTTCAAGAACGACTGCTGGCAGTTCTTCTTTTTTAGCGAGTCCCGCTTTTACGACCGCTTCTTCAATCTCTTCTTTTAACAGATGCTTGACTTGGTCAAGGATATTCATGCTTTTGCCTCCTGAAAATTAATCTTGATTCGATGTGTTCCTGTATGTTCACCCTGTAGAACTAGCTCATAAGCAAGACTCAGATCTCCCGTCTGCTTTTGCTGATTCCAGCGGAAATTCATTTCATGTGTAGTCGTTTCCATCCAAAGCTGGCCATATGGGCTGTCGTACATGCCTTTTGTCGTCTGGCCAATTAAATATTTCTGTTTCATAGATACACTGCCTGAGCGGATAATCAGAATGCCAGCGTGCGTGATCTTAATCACATTATTGACAGAACCTGCACCTTCTATCTCTTCTTTATACTGAAGATAGGTGACGTCCCCTCTTTTATAGAGCTTACCTTCTGTCTCGGTGAAATGTTTCTCTGCTTCACCGCTGAAATGTACTTCTGAACTTATCGAAAGCGCAACAGACAATTCCGTATCTTGATCCATGCGAACAACACTTCCTTTTTTGATGTACCTCTTTAACTTACCTATTATAAAAGATTTCACTGCTTCCCTTCAACCTTATGGGTGTCTTTTTAAAAATTGTTCGTCTCATTAGGTAAATTTATCCTAAGAACACGTTTTCATGAGTGGATGATTTGGAATATAGGTAGTGAATGACGTATTATACACTCGAGAAGATGAAATAGAAATGAGGAGGATCTTAAATGAAAAACGAAAGAATTTTACTCGTGAATCGCCCAAAAGGCGCTCCGCAAAAAACTGATTTCCGCTTCGAGGAAGCTTCTACTCCGGCACTCGAAAACAATCAGGTGCTTTTAAAAACGATTTATCTATCGGTAGATCCGTATATGAGAGGACGCATGAGCGACCGAAAATCATACGTGCCTCCATTTCAGTTAAACGAACCAATCTCTGGTGGAATTGTCGGACAAGTTGTTGAATCTCGTTCGGGTGAACTAGCAGAAGGCGATTTCGTGATCGGTAACTTAGCGTGGCAAAAATACAATGTAGCGAGTGATGCTGAAGTACGTAAATTAGACCCATCTCTTGCTCCACTTACTGCAAACCTTGGTGTGTTAGGCATGACTGGTTTAACAGCATACTTCGGTTTACTGGATATCGGAAACCCTCAAGAAGGCGAAACGGTTGTTGTCAGCGGCGCAGCTGGAGCTGTTGGTACGATCGTTGGTCAAATCGCCAAGATCAAGGGTGCTCGTGTTGTCGGAATCGCAGGTTCAGACGATAAGATTTCTTATTTAAAAGATGAGCTAGGCTTTGATGCTGCAATCAACTACAAGACGGAAAATGTATATGAAGCACTAAAAGCAGCTTGTCCAGACGGCGTTGACGTTTATTTTGATAACGTCGGCGGAGAGATCTCTGATAGCGTACTCGCTTTGATCAACAAAGGCGCTCGCATTCCTGTTTGTGGCCAGATCGCTCTTTATAACCTTGAAAAAGCAGATGTTGGTCCACGTATGCAAAGTCAGATTCTGATCAACAGTGCTTTAATGAAAGGATTCATCGTTAGCGATTATGCCGCTCATTTTGAAGAAGGCGCGATCGAACTTGCTAAGTGGGTAAAAGAAGGCAAGATTTCTTATAGCGAAAATGTCGTAGATGGCTTTGAAAATACGATTGACGCGTTCTTAGGCCTGTTTTCAGGTGAAAACACAGGAAAACAGCTTGTAAAAGTAGCTGAGCCGGAGAATGTGTAACAAACAGCAATAATTTACGGAGCTTTTCACTCGAAAAGAAGTGAAAAGCTTCTTTTTTATGTTTGTTGGGGAGAAGCCGTTCAAAAGAATTCAAGAAAATATAGAGATGATACGGCGACTTTTTAAGATATATTGGCGTGTTTACAACAATCGACAAAGTTCCTCTATAAAAAACTTGAGCTGAAAACATCACCATCAGCTCAAGTCACATCAGACTGGCAGCACCATACTAGCCGTTGTGCCTTCACCCTCTATACTCGTAAACCGAAGTTCACCGTTATGTTCTTTCATGATTTTAGAGCTGATCATCAGACCAAGCCCCGTTCCTTTTTCTTTCGTCGTATAAAAAGGCTCACACATTTTCTCAATTCGATTACTCGGAATGCCACACCCTTGATCTTTAACAGTCACATGGATCTGGCCGTTTATCATCTGTGCCTGAATCGTAATCTCTCCACCATCTACCATCGAATCGATCGCATTTTTCAACAAGTTGATCAACACTTGTTTCAGCTCGTTTTCCTCTGCATGAATATGAGGAAGAACTTCTGGCATCTTTGTTCTAATCTGTATGTTTTGTACGATTGCTTCTGGCTGAAGTAAGGCTTCCACAAACTCAATGATTTCTTTTAAGCATGTTTTTTTATACGTTCGAACTTGCGGTTTTGCCAACAATAACAACTGCCCCATGATTTGATCGATGCGGTCCAGTTCTTTGTCCATTATGCTGTAGTAGTTGGATGGATCGATCCCATGGCTTTCTTGTAAAAATTGAACAAATCCTTTTAATGAAGTCAGTGGATTTCGGATTTCGTGCGCAACCGAAGCCGCGAGCTGGCCAACGATCGAAAGTTTGTCAGACTGACGCAGCATATCTTCTGATTTTTTCCGGTCTGTGATATCACGCGTAACCCCAATGATCTCGACGACTTTCCCTGTATCATCTGTGATACTTTTACACGAAGTTTCCAGCCATACATAATGCCCGTCTTTATGCTGCAATCGAAAAGGAACCGTTTTCGTACAAGGCCCCGCAATTAACTCTTCGTGTGCTTTTCTTGAAACCTCTTCGTCATCAGGATGAAGCATAGCATAGCCTGTCTCTCCTAAAATTTCTTCAGGTCTTTTCCCTAATAACGCATACGAAGCAGGTGATATATACGTAAATGAGCCATCTGCTTTATGTGTTGTGATCATATCCATCGCGTTTTCAGCAAGCAGTCTGTATCTCGCTTCACTCTCTTCTAGCAGCTGTCGGGACTCAATCTTTTCCGTTACCTCCCGGCCAAAAACGAGCAAGTTCTTTCGAGATCCATCTGGATGAAACACTGGGATTTTATATACATCAAAAAAGCGTGTGCTGCCGTCTCGTGCAGGTACAAATTCTTCACACCTTACGATTTCTCTGGCTTTCCACACTTGCTCGTCGGTCTCGATACAATACTGAAAAACATCGCGAAAGTCCGGCGTGATCTCTGCCAAGTCAGCATCGGTCTTTCCTGTAAAATCAAACCCCGGCAGTTCAAATAGTTCACCTACAAATGCATTCGCAAATACAAAACGCCCATCTCCATCTTTTATGCCAATAAAATCAGGAACAATGTTCATTAACGTTTTCATTAGAGGCTCCTGACAAGAATGAACGACAGCAGGCAGTTCTTTCAAAATATAATAGCGAGTAGAACTTTTCATAAACGGCAAAGATCCTTCACTCACTTTTACCGAAATAAACCCATTCTCAGCAAGCAATGTTCCTTCTTCACCATCTGAATGACGTAAAAGTACTTCATCCACTGACTTTCCTGTTTCAAAAGCTGCCTGATCTGTCAGGTTTAAATAATGTTGATTGACTGCTGTTAATATTTCATTCTGATCCACAACCACAACCGCTTCAGAGAGCTGATCAATAAACGTTTGAAAATACTCCATCTCTTTTGAAATCGCTGTCATTCCATTTGTCCCCCCTTTATCCATCTAATTCTCTACTGTAACTATAGCAAAAAAGACATAATGATATAACAAAATTCGACAAATTTAGCTAAAAACAGCTGAAGTCAGTTCCATCCTACTATATTTCTTAAGATTTCCATTGCTTTACACTTAAGAATTTACTATATTTGATTAATGTAAGAGGTCTGACATCTAAAAGAAATTTAAAAAGTAATGAGGGAATACAATGGGTGCTATAGGATTGCTGTTTTCAGGTGGAGCTTTATTCTTGAACAGCTTAATGTTGCTTGGAAAAGCTGAAGAAAAAAGTGTCGCGTTTTTCAATATATTGGTCGGATTACTTCAAGTCATCACACCGATCTATCTCATCATCACGTCTGATGGATCAAACTGGTCGATGTTCAATAACGGTGCTGTTTTCTTGTTTGGGTTCACATACCTTTATCTAGGCGTGACGATCCTAAAAGGATTCGATTCCAGCGGGCTCGGGTGGTACTCTCTGTGGGTAGCGATGATGGCCGTCGTTTATGCACTTGTGTTTTACGTTCAAGAAAATGACTTAGTCAATGCCCTTACGTGGGTATTGTGGGCGTTCCTTTGGTTTCTGTTCTTCTTATCGTCCGCACTTAAAAAACCATACGAAAACTATATCGGAAGAGTCGCTTTTGTCCAGTCTTGGGTGACGTTAACACTTCCTTCCCTATTCATGCTTCTGGATCTTTGGCAAAACACTAAACTTCAAGAAATCTGGACGTATGTATGCGTCGGATCAATGGTTTATTTCGTAGTAGAAGCGATTTTGTTTGCAAAATCGATCAAAAAAGAAAAATTAGTAGAAGAATTAGCTTAAATGTTTGCCGGCCTCGAATATTCGAGGCCGGTTTTCTTATGTATGGGGTCTGTGGATTAGTGTGTGATGACGGTGGCGGATGGCAATTAAGTCGGTCTGATGAGTAATTAAGTCGGAGAAAGGTTCAATTAAGTCTATTTTGAAAAAATTAAGTCAAAATCGGTACCAATTAAGTCTAATTCAGCAAATAAAGGCGATTCGACACAGCTCGACATGTACACACGCTAAAAATTCATAAAAAACCCCTGTCCAAAGGCAAACAATAGCCTTCAAACAGGGGTTACATTTTTATTATTTTACCCAGCCTAACAAAATTTCACGAAGGAATTTGCTTGCTGCAATTGGTGTTTGCTCTGAGTGGTCATAAACGGGAGCTACTTCTACTAAGTCTGCTCCGATCACGTTGATGTCCGCTTTTGCGATCAATTGAATCGCTTCAAGAAGCTCTTTTGAAGTGATTCCACCCGCTTCTGCTGTTCCTGTTCCAGGAGCTGCAGACGGATCTAACACATCGATATCGATCGTAACGTACACGTTACGTCCTTTTAATGTAGGAAGAACTTCTTTTAACGGCTCAGCCACATCAAACTTATACATGTGCATGCCGCTTGTTTTTGCGAATTCAAACTCTTCACGCATACCAGAACGGATTCCGAACGAATAAACGTTTTCTGCTCCGATCAGATCACACACTTTACGGATCGGTGTTGAGTGAGAAAGAACTTCTCCTTCATATTGCTCACGAAGATCAGCATGTGCATCGATATGAATCACAACATAGTCATCATACTTTTGCTTTAATGCTTTAAATACCGGCCAAGTCACAAGGTGCTCTCCACCCATTCCAAGCGGAAACTTGTTGTCAGCAAGTAACGTTGATACGTACTCTTCGATCATATCAAGTGAACGCTGAGGATTTCCGAACGGTAAAGGAATATCTCCCGCATCAAAATAGTTCACTTCTTCAAGGTGCTTGTCCATGTATGGGCTGTACTCTTCAAGACCAAGAGATGCCTCACGAATACGAGCAGGACCAAAACGGCTACCCGGACGGAATGAAACTGTCCAATCCATCGGCATACCGTAAAGAACTGCATCGGCTGTTTTATAATCAGGCTTACTTAAAATAAACACATTTCCAGAATAAGCTTCATCAAAACGCATGTTTTTACACTCCTTATGTAAAATACGGGACCGTCGCGAAAGCAAGGTACAACTCACTTTTGACGGCCCCCATTTTTATATTTTAATCACTGATATTTTCTAACAGATGATCGGTTACTTTTGCTCTCACTTTCCAAAAGGAAACCTCACTGAAAGGTTGATTGTAGTGTAAGGTGCGAGACTCCTGCGGGACAGGCGGGCAGGTGAGACACTTAAGAGTGAAACGTTGCGAATGTGGCTCACCGCCTGCCCCGCGGAAAGCGAAGCACCTGAAACGGAAATCAACTACTTTCTAAAGCAACAAAGCATAAGTAATTCAGGATTATTTTTTAATCAAGTCACTCACAAACTTCGGCAACGCGAACGCAGCTGTGTGAAGTTGTGGCGTCCAATATTTCGTTTCGATATCATGGAAACGAGCAGCTGGAACTTCTAGTGGATCGTGTTTCTTAGATCCGATCGTGAACGTCCAAAGACCACTTGGGTAAGTTGGGATGTTCGCTGTGTAAAGACGCGTGATTGGGAAAATCTCACTTACATCGCTGAATACTTGAGAGATCAACTCAGGCGTGAACCAAGGGTTGTCTGTTTGAGCAACAAAGATTCCATCTTCTTTAAGTGCTTTAGAGATTCCTTCATAGAAACCTTTTTCAAAAAGCTTAGCAGCTGGTCCAACTGGCTCAGTTGAGTCAACCATGATTACATCGTACTCGTTTTCGCTCGTTGCGATGTGCATGAATCCGTCATCTACTTTCACTTCAACGCGCGGGTTGTCTAAATCTCCAGCGATTTCAGGCAGGTATTGCTTAGAATACTCGATTACTTTTCCATCGATTTCAACAAGAACTGCTTTTTCAACAGATGGGTGCTTAAGCACTTCACGGATTACTCCACCGTCTCCTCCACCTACAACTAAAACGTTTTTCGGGTTAGGGTGTGTGAAAAGAGGTACGTGTGCTACCATCTCGTGGTAAACGAACTCGTCTTTTTGTGTAGTCATAACCATGCCATCAAGGATCAGCATGTTTCCGAACTCTTCTGTTTCAACCATATCTAGCTTTTGAAATTCTGTTTGCTCAGATACGTACGTTTTGTTAATTTTCATCGTAATTCCGAAATTTTCCGTTTGTTTTTCAGTAAACCAAATACTCATGTTGGTCTCACTCCTACTATATATTTTGAAATGCCAGGCATCGTTGTTTCGAGATTTTACAAACAAAATGATTATAGCATTCTGAGACCTAAGATTCCAATTCAATTTTTGTCAGAATGCAGCTAAATGAAAATAACACCTCTTTATCCATACCACATTATGAAATCCCTAATCTATTTCTATTAAAAATGAGCCATTTCCCCCGCTTCTTTCGGCTGACTATTCTGACTACTTAAGTGGTATAATGAAGATAGCGTTCAGAAGGACAGACGGTCGGCGCATTCCCTTTTTTAAACTGAAGCTGGACATCTTGCGGGTATCCGCAGCTTACAGTTAAGGGGGGTGATGCCTCTGACGATTTTTGAGGCGTTGATGTTCGCGGTCGCTTTCAGCTCGCTTATCGTTACTGTCCTTACGTCTAAAAATAAATAGACCTCTGTCACACGTGTAAAAGCACCGGCTTTTCGTTCCAGAAAAACCGGCCTCGCTTTACCGACTCGTGTGTCCCTTCTGGCGCCCCATTCGTCCGTGCCTCGTGCACGGGCGAATTTTTGCTATAATCCGGCGAGTTTTGATTATATATCGGAAAGTTGATAAAATTCGATTCCATTATCCTACTCAATCGCCCTGACAAACACCACTACTCAAAAATAAAAAACCATGAGCAGCTTTCCCGCTCATGGCCTTTTACCCTTACTCTCCTACAGAACTATTCCTTACAATCGCATCTATAATAATCTCCCAATCGTCTGAATGCAGCTCATGCCCCGTTCCTTCGAGCGTGACGAGTTCCGCATGAGGAATCGCTTTAGCCAGCGCTTGACCATGTTCGAAAGGAAGTGCACGATCTTCTGTCCCATGTAGGACGATCGTGGGAACACTGATTTCATTCATACGATCTAAATACTCTTCACCACCGCCTAGGAACATGAAGTTAAAACGGCTTTGGATCTGCTTTGCCCGTGTGTATTCTCTTTCTGCCAAAGCGTATATTCTTTCCTTCTCAAAAGGCTTGGATCCTGAAAGCACTGCCCACCCGTCTGCTAGAAAAGCAACAGCCTCTTCTCGATTACTCCAATCAATCGATCCACTTTTCCCATGAAAATCTAAAATTTTCTGATCCATCTGAGGCAACTCGGCTTGCTCTGTTCCAAAAACACTAGACGCATGAATCGTTAGACTAAGCACACGTTCTGGATGCTTGATCGCCATAATCTGTCCGATCATTCCCCCAAGAGACATTCCCATGATATTTACTTTCTCTAAGGAATAAGAATCGAGAATGCCGAACGCATCATCGGCCAGGTCTGTAATCGTATAGTTCGAGGTGCCCGGTTCATAGACGACGGACTGACCGAGGTCGCGATGATCATAGCGAATCACGTATCTTCCCGCTGATGCAAGACGCTGACAAAATGTTTCATCCCACCAGTCGAGCGAAGACATCGCACCCATGATGAGTAGAACAGGGGGATCGTTCGGGTTACCAAAGCTTTCTGTGTATATATCCACCTGATTTGTTTGTAAAAGTTGTTGTTTCATCCTTGTTTCCTCCGTGATTTTATTTTTTCGCCTGAATTTAAGCGCAGATCAATAAGCACTCAACGGAGTTATCTTGGCCTGCACTTGTCACTATCGCTCTTTGATCCATTTAATGATCATGACGCGTCGGCCTCCTTCTTTTGTTAATGTGTGGCATTCAACGATATCTATTTTAACATAATTTTCTGATTTTTTATCAGAAAGAAAAAACAACCGGAGTTACCCACTCTCAGCTGCTTTTCCATTTCATATTCATTTAACAGTACTCGTGGAGGTGGATCATTCGTAAAACATACTAAAAATAATCACTGAGGTATATCTAAAACAATGAAAGCCCTACCTCTCTTCCATCCTTACGGCTCCTTGTCCGTGCCAGTGTGAATCAGTATTACAACGATCATGTGATTATGGATTAGCATTGATTATTTGGTTAGAAATACTTCATAAGGTATTTAGAGGAAAGTAAAATCAAAAATTAAGGATTAATTCTTGTAGAAATTAAAGAGGTTACTATAAGTAAGTTTAAGAAGTGTGTTGTCTCTGAAATGACTATTGATGAGACCTTTTTTATAATCTCATACCCTTTGAATAATTCTTAACAGAAACTTTTAATCTGTGTTTCAGTGATTCCTTTGATCACTTCAAGTTCACTAATTAAAAATCCGTATGCATTTTCCAACATTTTCTTTTCGCTTGCATTCAGTGTCTTTTCTTTTTTCATACGCATTAAATCGCGTACAACTTCGGCACCTTCGCGTATTTCGCCTGATTTTAGCTTGTCGGAATTTACTTTGTATCTTTCTTTCCAAGTTAGTAATGTTTCAGATTCACCATTGTGAAAATCGTGCATAATCTGCTTTAATGCTAAGAGTTCCGTAACAGGACGAATTTTTGAATTCATAATCTTGCATGCCGGAATCATAACTTGCATCTTACTAACTGACATCTTTATTATATAGTACTGTTGTTTTTCGTCGGGGAATTCTTTTTCTTCTATGGCTTCAATTACACCTACTCCATGCATTGGGTAAACAATGTTATCGCCAATTTGAAACAAATACTCCACCTCCAGATTTGCTAACCTTCTAAGAGTACCATAGGCGATTGTTTTAATCAAATATTTTATAATATCATAAAATTATTTTTCGTGTCAATTCTTTTTACCACAAAAAATGCACCTCATTTTCGAGGTGCCGTTCTGCTTACAATCGCCCTAAAAGCTCTTTCGTTCGTTCTTTAGCGTTTGCAATCACTTTTTCTTCATCAATCGTCTTCAGCTCACGGCCACGCATGACAATCTTGCCGTCGATGATTACGGTATCAACGTCTTGTCCTGTTGCCGAATAGGCTAGAAGGTTAGCCGGTTCATGACTCGGTGTCAGATGAAGCTTGTTCATGTCCATCAATAGAATGTCTGCCTTTTTCCCAACCGTTAAGGACCCCACTTCATCCCCGATTCCAAGGATGTCAGCTCCGTTCTGAGTCGCCATCGATAACACATCATGCGCACTGAGAACCGCCGCTTCTTCGTACTTCAATTTTTGGAACCAGCTAGCAGCTTTCATTTCTAAGAACAGATCAAGAGAGCTGGCACTCGCTGGTCCATCCGTTCCTAAACCAACCTTCACACCGCTATCCATCAATCGTTTCACATCACTGATCCCACAGCCTAGCTTCGCGTTACTTACCGGATTGTGTATGATCCCACCCTTTACGGTTTTCAGCGTTTCATAGTCTGCATCGTTAAAATGAACACCATGTGCGAGCAGTACATGACGGTCGAACACCCCTGCTTGTTTTAAATATTCAACAGGTCTTAGCCCGTGCTTTTCTTGAATCATCTTTTCTTCATCTTTCGTTTCTGCTAGATGAATATGAAGCGGAACGTTCTTTTCTTTTGAAAGATTCACAGCTGCTCTCAAGAAATCAGGTGGACACATATACGGTGAATGCGGTGCGATCATCGTTGTGATCCTTCCGTCTCCTTTTCCGTGCCAGCGATCTACAACATTTTCTGCTTCCTTCAACCGGCCTTCATAATTCGAATCCATCGCGATAAGTCCACGAGCGATGACGGATCGAATGCCGGATTCAACCGCCGCTTCCCCGATCGTATCCACTCCTATGTACATATCTGCGTATGAAGTTGTTCCACTCTTGATCATTTCCGCCATGGAAAGAAGAGCACCCCAATAGCGATCTTCATCACTCATCTTCATCTCAAGCGGAAGCATCTTTTTATTGAGCCAAGTCATCAATGTCACATCATCACTATAGCAGCGTAGCAGAGACATCGGTGTATGCTGATGGCCGTTTACTAATCCGGGCAGCGCCAGCATTCCTTTACCCTCTAGCTTCTCAACCGTTTCTTCGCATTCAACGTTTCCTATTGAATCAATTTTATTATCTTTTATAAGGATGTCTCCCGTGTTAACAACCCATTTTCCATCTGCCGAAGTCGTCATATATTGAATGTTTTGTATAAGCATGTTACGAACCTCCTCTTTCTCACAGCCATTATAGCACTTCATTCCCTTATCACGTTTAAGGAGCATCTTTTTTCACCATACTAGATAACATAATGAGAGTTTTTAAGGAGGGCGGATTATGAAGTTTTGGCAGATCTATAAAGAAGCTACGAAACAGCAGAAAATACGCTGGATGAAAAAATGGGGTCTTATCGTCACTGGATGCTTTGCATTATCCTTTGTTGGACTGTTGCTGCTCGCTAAACTCATGGGCCCTCCCGCTCTGCTTGTTCCGCAAACAACCATCATGTATGCAGCGGACGGTTCCAAAATGGGAGAGATCAACAACGGCGGTCAAAACCGATATTGGGTCCCACTCGAAAAAATCGATAAACATGTGATTGATGCCACAATCTCTATTGAAGATAAAAGTTTTTATAAACATAACGGTTTTGATATGAAGCGGATCGGCGGTGCCTTACTCGCTGACCTTAAAGCTGGAGCAAAAGTTCAAGGAGCGAGTACCATCACGCAGCAATATGCTCGTAACCTTTTTTTAACGCATGACAAAACATGGCGAAGAAAGTTTCAAGAGGCGTTCTATACCCTTCGTCTTGAGATGAGCTATTCAAAGAATGAGATTTTAGAAGGGTATTTGAACACGATTTATTACGGACATGGCTCTTACGGAATCCAATCCGCTTCTCGCTATTATTTTGGCAAAGATGCAAAAGAGCTCTCACTAAGTGAAGCGACGATGTTAGCTGGGATCCCTAAAGGTCCGAGCTACTATTCTCCCGTCCTTCATGAAGAGAACGCGAAGAAAAGACAGAGCATCATTTTAAACGCGATGGCTGAAGATGGAACGATTAAGAAGACATCCGTTCAAAAAGCAGCATCAGCCCCATTAACTTATGTGCGAGAAGAAGAGGAAGAAGTCGCAACGATCGCTCCTTACTTTCAGGATGCAGTGATGCGTGCTCTAAAAAAAGAACTGAACGTGAACACGAACTCGATACAGTTCGGTGGACTTCGAATTTACACAACACTCGATCCAAAAATGCAGGAAGTTGCTGAACACACGATTGAAAACCGCATCATCGATAACAGTTCGATCCAGACTGCATTAGTCGCTATGGATCCTCGGAGCGGAGATGTGAAAGCACTCGTTGGCGGCAGAGATTTTGAGCAAAGTTCCTTTAATCGCGCCCTTCAAGCGAAGCGTGCGCCAGGTTCAACGTTTAAACCTTTTCTATATTATACGGCGCTCGAGCATGGATACACGGCGTCTACTCCCATAAAATCAGAGCCAACAACATTCGCGATGGGAGACGGCATAGGCGATTATAAGCCGAAGAACTTTAAGAACCGCTATGCGAATGATTTTATTACGATGGCTCAGGCGCTCGCACTGTCCGATAATATTTATGCTGTAAAAACGAATCTCTATCTCGGCCCTAAGAAGCTAGTGAAAACAGCTAAGAAGTTCGGAATTAAAAGTGAACTCGCCAGCATCCCTTCACTCGCATTAGGCTCAAAAGCAGTGGGTGTGTTAGAGCTTACGAACGCATACGGCGTTTTTGCGAATGGCGGCAAAAAGGTAGATCCTGTTTTTATCTCGAAGATTACAGATTCTAAAGGGAAAGTACTGTATGAACATAAATATGAGAGTAAACAAGTAATTGACGAGAACAAAGCTTTTGTTATGACCGATCTGTTAGCCGGTACGTTTGATGAAAAATTGAATGACTACACGAGTGTTACAGGTTCAAGTATCAACCACTATTTGACGCGCCCAATGGCTGGGAAATCTGGGTCTACGCCAAATGACAGCTGGATGGTCGGATATTCTCCTCAACTCGTTACAGGTGTTTGGGTCG
This sequence comes from Bacillus sp. E(2018), assembly GCF_005503015.1. Lineage (NCBI taxonomy): Bacteria > Bacillati > Bacillota > Bacilli > Caryophanales > Bacillaceae > Bacillus > Bacillus sp. E(2018). Next base: position 420,689 of record NZ_SCOL01000002.1, read on the forward strand.
GATACGATAACAACGAAGAGCTGCATGATGTGAACGATACGGGATACTCCAAGCGGATCTGGGCTTATTTTATGGAGAGTGCGTTGAAGAACAAAGAGATTCTATCGTTCGAACAACCAGAAGGCGTAACGGCGGTAACGATCAACCCGCAAAACGGAAAGCTAGCAACCGATAGCTGTCCGGTAACGCGCATCTCTTATTATGAAAAAGGAACAGAGCCTGTAGAGTACTGTGACGAACATGGTGCTTCAAGTGAAATAAAAGAAAAATTAGAGCAGAAAAAAGAGGAAAAAGGATTTTTTAAGAAGATTTTTTCTTGGTGATGCACCTCAGAGTAGTATGGGGTCGCAGCTAGAAGCAGTGAATCCGAAAGTTTCGGGTTTGAATCCAAAAGTTTGGAGCTCGAATCCAGAAATATTGAGCCGCAATCCACAAATTTGGGTAGAGTATCCACGAGTCGACAAGATTTGTACGACTTGAAAGCACTTGTTGTAAAAAGACAAAATAAAATGCCCGGAGCTCTACTACAGGAGCCCCGGGCACTTTATTGTCCTAGAAACATTGTGTGTACAATGCTACCTATATTTTAATGGAAGTGCTTTCTTGTCACAAGTTATTTGCAAAATGTTCAAAAAAGGTTCATAACTTTGCCATTTTTATTCCACTAATGACTTGATTTCGTCACTTGAACGGTTCCACATCGCTTCATCGTGTTCTTTTAGGAAGTTTCCGAGCACGCGACGAGCGTTTTCGTCCATATCCTCAATGATGATTTTGCCCTTCATGGATTTATCCATACGGTTCACGTGTTCCGGCAGACTTTTATATCCTCTTCGCGCTTCAACATCTACTTGCATCTCACATGCCGTCAATCCGAAGTAAAAAGGTCCTTCTGCTTTTCGATTAATCGTAACCCAAACGAGCCAATATAGGCGTGGATTTGGTGTATCTTCACGATTCGGCGTAAATTTTATGCGTTTTTCTACATCGCTTCTCGCGTGCATCGCTCCCATGTCGATATAAGCAATCGACTCTTCAACATCGACGATTACAGGTGTTACGTGATCAAGTGTCAGACTCCCAACACCGTAACCGCCATGCCCGTCTGTAGAGTCACCACTTATGATGGTAAAGCCCATCCCTTTTTTCTTTTTATCACTATCATTGGAATTGAAAAAATCTTTCATGCTTCCAGCTCCTCTAAACAATCGTTGTTATCACGTATTGTATCACAAATCAGGAAAAATTCTCAGTTGGAGAGTTTGAAGATAATTGTTGAAATTGTACCTAAAAACGAATATTATATATCATGTACTTATAAATCGTTCGTATTTTGGAGGTTCTAACGTATGCTTTCTTCATTTTTTAAACTAAAAGAACTTGGTACGACCATCAAAACAGAAATATTAGCAGGAATCACTACATTCCTAACGATGGTGTACATTGTCATAGTCAACCCAATCATCCTGCATTCCGCTGGTGTTCCTTTTGACACCGTATTTATTGCAACAATTATTGCCACGGTAGTCGGTACATTGTGGATGGCTTTAATGGCCAACTATCCGATCGCCATTGCTCCAGGTATGGGGCTGAACGCATACTTTGCGTTTTCTGTTGTAGGAAACAACCCTGATATTGACTATCGTATTGCGTTCGGGGCAGTTTTTGTGGCAGGAATAATCTTTGTCATCTTATCTTTAACACCGTTTCGTGAAAAATTGATCGAATCTATTCCAGCAAACCTGAAACACGGTATTACAGCCGGTATCGGACTATTTATCGCATTCATCGGTTTACGTCTTACAAAAATTATTGTGGCCCATCCCGATAACTTAGTCACTTTAGGTGATATGCACTCACCAACGGTACTTCTTGCTCTTGGTGGACTTGCTATCACGTTGATTCTTATGGGGCTAAACGTGAACGGTGCCTTATTCTTCGGAATGATCATCACAGGTGCCATCGCTTATTATACGGGTCATTTAACATTTAAAGATGGCTTTGTATCTGCACCAAACTTGCCATCTGAACTTTTCATCTTTGGTGATCCAATCACAGCCTTTTCTGACGTGTTTCAATATGGATTATATGCAGTAGTGTTCTCGTTCTTGCTTGTAACGATCTTTGATACTACGGGTACGATGGTTGGTGTAGCCGAACAAGCTGGACTGATGAAAGGCAATAAGATGCCTCGTGCACGTCAAGCACTGTTAGCTGATTCTGTTGCTACAACTGTTGGTGCTGCGTTTGGTACCAGTCCGACGAGTGCTTATATTGAATCGTCTTCGGGAGTAGCTGCAGGCGGTCGTTCTGGTTTAACGTCTGTAGTGGTCGCGATGCTATTTGTAGCCGCTGCGTTCTTTTCACCACTCGTTGGTGCGATCTCAGGATTAGCTGCTATTACAGCACCGACACTGATCATCGTTGGAAGCTTAATGCTTGGTTCTCTTAGCAAAATTAAATGGAACGAACTTGATGAAGCATTCCCAGCGTTCTTGATCATTTTAACGATGCCATTAACATCATCTATTGCAACAGGTATCGCGTTAGGGTTCATCTCGTATCCGATCCTAAAAATAGTAAAAGGTAAATATCGTGAAGTTCCGTTCTTGGTGTACTTATTTGCCGTATTGTTCTTCTATCAACTAGCGTTTTTACCTCATTAATAAAAAATCTTTATTGAAGGTTTGTGTCAGCTTCTGCTTTGCCAAGTTAATTGGAGTGGAAGGCGCGAGACTCCTCGAAAATTAAACTTCAAATTTTCTTCGTGCGATGTGTCGCTGCCGTATCCTTCCTTGTCCTGCGGGATCAGTGGGCCAGGCGAGACTCTTAACAGCGCATAGCGCTAAGAGGCTCACCGCACACCCGCGGAAAGCGAAGCCGCCTGGAACGGAAATTAACAACTTTCAAAAGCTACTAAGATCTTCTAAAAAAAGACCGGTCGACCCATAAGATAAGGGCTGACCGGTCTTTTCTTATTCTGTCTCAAACACTACGGCTACTTTTTCCTTCTTTTCATCTACAAAGAACTCTTTCGAAACACGATACGTTCCTGCCTCTTGTTCCTTCAGATCAACCGCTTGATCATAGTTCGATCCAGCTTTCACCATGATCATCTGCTCGGTAAACATCTGATTCTGATTTACTTTCTCCCATTTACCGTCTGTCCATTTCTCTAATGCATACGCGGTTCCTGTACCAGCTTCTTTATCGGATGCGTTTTTCAACGTTAATTTTGCTTCTTCACTATTTTCTTGGAGTGCGAGTTCAGCTTGTACACCCTCTTTTTCAGCCGGTATCTCGTTCTTAACTTGAGGTGCTCCGTTCTTCTTATCCTCTTCTGGCATTGCTTTCGAGCCACAAGCGGCGAGGAGAACGAGCAGACATGCCATTAAAATCAGCTTCATGTTTTTCATCACTAAGCCCTCCTTTTACCCTGTTAGTCGTACCTCCTCCAAAAAAGTTTCAGATAAACTGTCGTTTATAAGGAGAATGTGCTGGATATGATGTTAATAGAGGAGGCGCAAGCATGAAGATTTGGCTTATTGCTTTAATTTTATCGCTCTTGTTTATAGGGCTCGGAATCGGATATTACGCAACGCGCCTTTATGAGAAAAGTGTGGCAAAAGGTTTTTTTATGACGCTGCTTGGTATTATCGTTCCATTTACGATCTTTATTACATTTATTTATTTTTATGGCGTTTTCAATAATGGCCATCCCCTTCAATTTAGATGGTAAATAAAAAACCTGTCCATCAGCGCATACTTTACGCTAACTAAACAGGTTTATTTTTATTGAACTTGTCCTTTTAATGAATCAATATACATAAAGGCTTCATCCATCTCTTCTTCTGTATACTTTTGTTTGGCTTTTACCGTTTGTACTTTTTCCTTGATCTCGTCTTTTTCCAGTTTCTCGAAGTACATTACGGTTGAAACAAGCTCTAAAAATCTCGAAGATTGCTCATTCATAGAACGAACACAACTCCCTAGCTTTTGAATCTCCGCACCATATGTGGAAAGAAGCTTCTGACCTTCTTCATTCACCGCATAACGGTACTGCGAATAGCCGCTCACCTTTTCTTTCACTTCATGTATGTATCCCATGTTGCAAAGTTCTTCAATTTTAAGTGTTAATTCTTCTGAATATGGGCCGTAAAAATGGAATTGATACTTTTCTTGGAAAGGAAAGTTTAGCTTTTTTGCGATGTATACCATTTTTTGAAGCTTTTTCCGACCGACGACTTCTCCGGCTTCTTGAATCAAGGTGACTACCTTTAAATGATCCTCAAACACAGTACGTTCCCCCTAACATCCTTTTTCGTTTTTATTTATCTATTTTTTCTTTGATTATTCAAGGTTGCGTTTGTAAGTAGTTGATTTCCGTTTCAGGTGTTCGCTTTCCGCGGGGCAGGCGGTGAGCCACTTGCCGCTTTGCGCCGTTAAGTGTCTCACCTGCCAGCCTGTCCCGCAGGAGTCTTCCACCTTACACTCCAATCAACTTGTCAGTGATGTCTTCTAGAAACAAACAATAAAAAACCTCTTGAAGTGAATTTAACAGCAAAAAAATTTCAATCCACTTTTAAATGCACTATCTATTCAAAATCTCTTTAATTTTACTTTTAAGTGTTATATCCTCAATGGCTTCGATTAGATCAAGGGGATAATAGAGTTTGTGATCTGTTCGGCGTTTGCCTGAGATCGCTTCGACGACGTCTGATTCTCTGGACAGCTCTCGGATATCGCCGTTTGGTTTTAATAGGTTAATCGGCAGACGCTCTTCTTTTTCGCCTGGGCGGTAAAAGTCGTATGGCAGATCTGATGATGAATCTACTACTAGATAATATTTCGGATTGATGCCTGCTTCTGTAAAGTAACTCGACAGCAAGTGTCCGTCCGTAAATGAGACCATTTCGGTGTACTTAAATAATTTCCGATCGATGAAACGATGACATAGATCACTTAAGATTGTGTCCTCTTCTTCCATCCAACCTTGGAAATAATAATGGATCACACCTTCATCGAGCGAAATATAATCGTGAAGCGAAACATTGCCTTCAAAAAGCGTTTTAAAATGAGACAGTTCTCTTTTGAATGAATACCCTGTTTCATAAAGCTCTTTCGCTCGGTGCAAAATTTTACTCAATATGACTTCCGCACTTCTCGTTACGGGATGAAAATACACTTGCCAGTACATTTGGTAACGACTCATGATATAGTCTTCTACCGCATGCATGCCGCTTGATTTAATGACGACGCCCTCTTCAGTCGGTCGCATCACACGAAGGATTCGCTCGATATCAAAATTGCCGTAGCTCACTCCTGTAAAATAAGCGTCTCGCAAAAGATAATCCATTCTGTCTGCATCAATCTGACTGGAAATTAGACTGACGATTAATTTATCTCTATGTGTTTTCGCGATTACTTCTGCTACTTGTACAGGAAAATCTTCTCCCATCTGCAAAAGCACGCGATGAACTTCTGTATCGCCGAGTATGATGTCTCTACTGAATTCCTCATGATCCACACCGAACACCTTTTCAAATGAGTGTGAGAATGGACCGTGTCCTACATCATGTAAAAGAGCCGCGGAAAGAACGAGCAGACGCTTTTCGGGATCCCACGTTTTCTTTTCTTGAAAAATATCAATGATCCGCCTCGTAATCTCATAAACACCAAGAGAATGGCTAAAACGGCTATGTTCTGCTCCATGAAATGTTAAGTATGTCGTCCCAAGCTGCCGAATTCTTCGCAGTCTTTGAAACTCGCGCGTACCGATCAGACGCCAGATCAGCTCATCACGCACGTGAATGTAGCGATGCACTGGGTCTTTAAATACTTTCTCTTCGTGCAACTTTCCTATGAGTTTAGCCATTGATTTTTTTCCTGCTCCTTCACCTGCATTTATAGGTAAGAATTCTCGTAAAAAAGAAAAATCCCTTCCTTGGTCTGTCTAGCTAAGAAGGTATTTTCTGTATAAGTATCGTGTTGTAACTACTAGAATATACCCTATTGTATCGTGTTCTTAACTTCGAAAACAACCACTATTTTTTTCTATTCCCCCTCCCTTTTTATCGGTATTCACACCATTTTCTTACCGTTCACATTTGGGTTATACTAGATAAGGCTTATAACGGAAATGATAGATTTTATATAGATTTCAGGAGGAACAAAACATGGATCAAGATCGAAGAATTAGAAACGGACAAGCATGGAGCAATAGCTCTTATACAGCCTGGGTCAACCGCTTTGGCGCACCGGAGAAAGCAGTTTCTCGTATTCTAAAAGATCCGAAACGCAGGCTGCAGCCATTAGATCATTACATTGGTGAAGTTTCAGGTAAGAAGATCGTGAATCTTCTTGGTTCACATGGCAGTAAAGCAGTCGCGCTCTCTCTTCTTGGAGCAGAGACAACAGTGATTGATATCTCTGATTCGAATGCAGCATATGCGAGCGAACTTGCTGCAGCTGCTAACGTTGACGTCCGCTATGTGGTAGAAGATATTTTAAATCTGCCAGAATCCGAAATGACAGGGAATTATGATATGGCATTCATGGAAAACGGCATTCTGCATTACTTTGCTGATCTGAACGAATACTTCAGCGTTGTTACAGGACTTTTGAAAAAGGGAGGAACTTTGATTCTGCAAGACTTCCACCCTGTTTCTACAAAATTAATAGAGTCTCAAGGAAAAAGCCAAGCTGTAAGGAAGCATAAAGTTTCGGGAAATTATTTTAGTGATGAGCTCGTGACAACAGACGTTGCTTATTCTAAATTTTTACCTGAACTTCAGTACGCAACTTCTGAAGAACGTGCACCGTTCCAAGTACAGATCCGCCAATGGACGCTTGGTGAAATCATCACAGCTATTGGATCAGCCGGACTATGGATCAAACAGCTCGTTGAAGAACCACACCCAGACGAACTCGACCGCGGCATTCCAAAGTCATTCATTATCGTGGCGGAGAAATTGTAATGACTGATTATCTTCTCTCTCAATCTGTCTGGCGGTTGATCGACCAGTCTACACTCGGTCCGTCATTTGATGCACGGCAATCGTTTGCGACAGATGATACACTTTGCACGTCGATCGGAAGTGGCGATTCTCCCGCAACAGCACGAACTTGGGTGCATCACGACACGATCGTCCTCGGAATACAAGACACACGTCTTCCTCACCTTAAAGAGGCGATTGAATACTTAGAGTCTCGAGGATACCGGGCGATCGTAAGAAATTCCGGCGGTCTTGCTGTGGTACTCGATAGTGGTGTGTTGAACATTTCCCTTATTCTTCCTGAAAAAGAAGGGACGATCGACATCAATCAAGGGTACGATACGATGACTGCACTTGTGGATGAGCTTCTTGCGCCGTATAACGCGAAGTTTGAAGCATACGAGATTGTCGGTTCTTATTGCCCGGGAAGTTATGACCTAAGTATCGGCGGCAAAAAGTTTGCGGGAATCTCTCAGCGGCGTATGCGCGGCGGTGTTGCGGTACAGATTTACTTATGCGTGGACGGCAGCGGTTCAGAGCGCGCGTCCGTGATCGGAGAGTTTTATAAGCGCGGTTTAGCTGGTGAGGATACAAAGTTCCAATATCCGGAGATTGAGCCTGATGTGATGGCTAGTTTAGCTGAACTGCTGGGACGTCCGCTAACTGTTTCAGATATACATGAATCATTATTAAGAGTGCTTCACAAAAACAGCGAGCTATTTTACAGCGGCCAGCTTACAGTCGAGGAAAGCGAGCTGCTTCCTGGGAATATAAAGCGAATGTGGGATCGAAACGAGAAGGCACTGTCACTGTAGGTGGTAGTGTCTTTTTTATGTATGAATAGTTATTTTTATGTGATTAACCGTCATTTTTATGTGATGCCTGCTCTTTTTTATGTGATGTGACTCCATTTTTAAGTGATGAAGTATTTTAGCAGCAGCCTGGCCACCATGACTTCCATTTTCCATACAAAAAAGCCAGCTGATAAGAGCTGGCTTCATCTAACTATGAACTTACAGAGCTTGCATCGCTGTAATCAACGCTAATTTGTATACATCTTCAGCGTTACATCCGCGAGAAAGATCGTTTACAGGCATGTTCAAGCCTTGTAGAATTGGACCGATCGCTTCAAATCCACCAAGACGTTGAACCATCTTGTAACCGATGTTTCCTGTTTCAAGGCTAGGGAAGATAAATACGTTCGCTTCCCCTTTAATTGGTGATTCTGGAGCTTTTTTCACTGCTACAGATGGAACGAATGCCGCATCGAATTGAAGCTCTCCATCATATGGGAAGTCTGGGTTCATACCCTTTAAGACTTCTAACGCTTCTACTACTTTTTCCGTCTCAGGAGAAACCGCTGATCCTTTTGTAGAGAAAGAAAGAAGCGCAACTTTCGGGTCGATACCGAAAACGCGTGCCGTTTCAGCAGAAACCATCGCAGATTCAGCTAGATCTTGGCTGTTAGGTGAAATGTTGATCGCGCAATCTGCGAACACATACTTTTCATCGCCACGAACCATGATGAACGCGCCAGATGTCTTCTTCACGCCTTCTTTTGTTTTGATGATCTGTAGAGCCGGACGAACCGTATCAGCAGTTGAATGTGCTGCACCACTTACAAGTCCATGAGCTTTCCCTGTGTACACAAGCATCGTTCCGAAATAATTCTCATCTAAAAGAATCTTACGTGCTTGTTCTTCTGTTGTTTTTCCTTTACGGCGTTCCACTAATGCATCAACCAATGCGTCGAACTCACCATATTCCGCAGGATTTAATACTTCTACTCCATCTAGTGAAAATCCTCCAGCTTGTGCTTTTGCTGTAACGTCAGCAGGATTTCCTATTAAAATCGGTTGAAGAACTTTTTCAGATGCTAGACGGCTTGCCGCTTCTAGAATTCTTTCATCCGTACCTTCTGGAAAAACGATTGTTGGGTTAGCGGACTGGACTTTACTCTTTAAATCTATAAAAAGATCACTCATGATTTAGCCTCCTATTTTCTCTATATAAACTGTACTTTTTTTGCACTCACTATTAGGGTACTCCTTTTTTCACACCTTTTAAACCTATCCATGCAGTTGTAAGCGCTTGATAAAAGAAGTTCTTATATTTAGAATTTTTTTACGTCTATGAAAATTTATTTTTTGGAATATGAATCTTTTTCGTTCATTTATCGTAAAATTGTTTGAAAAATTTTGAGGAGGAATTATACATGTCTTTTGTAAACCGTATGTTAGCTTCTGTAGGTATTGGATCAGCAAAGGTAGACACCATTTTAGATAAAGATACGTACTCACCTGGTGAGAGCATTACAGGAAAGATTAGAATCGAGGGTGGTAAAGTCGATCAGAACATCGATCACATCACTCTTTATGTCATGACAGAATACTATCGTGAAGTGGACGATAAAAAAGTGAGAGATACTGCAGCGATTGAAAAGACGAATGTAACGAGCTCACTTGTTGTTAAAGCAGGCAGTCAGCAAGAGATTCCGTTCTCTCTTAAACTTCCATACGATGCTCCATTAACACTTGGGCACACACCGGTATGGATAAAAACAGGTCTTGATATCCAAATGGCAGTAGATCCAACAGATAACGATCAGATTCGTGTGCTGCCTGACGCTGAAACGTCTGCAATCTTTGATGCGATCGAGCAGCTTGGATTCCGCCTTCGTAAAGCTTATTGCGGTTCTGCACCACGTTATATGCGCCGCAGACTTCCGTTTTTACAAGAGTTTGAGTACGTGCCAACGTCAGGAGCTTATGCTGGAAAGCTAGATGAGCTTGAAGTGATCTTAGTTCCACAAACAGACAGCATTGAGCTGTTCTTAGAGATCGATAAAAAAGGTAAAGGATTGTTCGGCATGCTGTCAGAAGCAATGGACATGGATGAGACGAAGGTTCGCCTCACACTGTCACGAGCTGAACTTAGAAATCCTGCTAGTGTTAAGAGCAAGATCGAGCAGTTGCTTCGCCAATACAGCTAATTCCTCCTTTTTGGATTCGTCCCTACTTATGGTATATTTGTAGGGACGTGTTTATATCTAGCAAGGAGTGAATAATTGATGAGTGAAGCAGCGATTACACTAGAAGGCTGGTATTGCCTTCATGATTTCCGTACGATGGACTGGGCCGCTTGGAAAACGCTTTCCGGTGACCAGAGAGAATATGCGATCAATGAATTTTTAACGTTCCTTGAGAAGTGGGAGAACGTAGAAGCAAACAAAGTGGGCAGCCATGCACTCTATAGCATCATGGGTCAAAAAGCTGACTTTATGATGATGCTTCTTCGTCCGACGATGGAAGAACTGAACGAGATCGAAAATGCATTTAACAAAACAGCATTCGCGCAATATACAGTAAAAGAATACTCTTATGTTTCTGTTGTCGAGCTAAGTACGTACAATCCGCAAAACGAGAGCGGCGAGATGGATCCAATGATCAAAGCTCGTCTGTTCCCTGAGCTGCCAAAATGGAAGCATGTTTGCTTCTACCCGATGGACAAGCGTCGTGATGGCGAAGATAACTGGTACATGCTTCCAATGGAAGAGCGCAAGAAGATGATGTACTCTCATGGCATGATCGGTCGTGGGTATGCAGGAAAAGTAAAGCAGATCATCACAGGATCTGTTGGATTAGATGATTGGGAATGGGGCGTAACGCTGTTCTCAAACGACATGCTTCAGTTCAAGAAATTAGTATACGAAATGCGCTTTGACGAAGTAAGTGCACGCTACGGCGAATTCGGATCTTTCTATGTTGGAAACATCCTTACAAAAGAAGCAGTGCCCGCTTATTTACAGGTGTAAGAATTAAGATGACTCATCAGTTATGATGTGTCATCTTTTTTATTTGGTCTAGTTTCCCAAAACAGCTCATACACATATATCGAATGTTCTGTTTCCCTGCTTGTACACCAAGATTAACAACATAGAGGGGGAAGGCAATTGGCAGTCATTAAAGCTACAAATAAGGATATTGACTTGCTGGCACGTCTCATACGTGCGGAAGCTGAGGGTGAAGGTGACCAAGGGATGCTCCTTGTTGGTAATACCGGCGTAAATCGCATTCGCTCCAACTGCCTTGATTTTAAAAATATTCGTACGATGCAGCAGATGGTCTTTCAAAGACCTGGTGGATTTGAAGCCACGATTAAAGGATATTTTTATCAAGGTGCTAGAGAGAATGAAAGAAGGTTAGCGAGAAGGGTTATTAACGGTCAGCGCTTCCACCCTGCCAGAAATTCTTTATGGTTTTTCGATCCAAAAGGGGCTTGTCCGAAGACTTGGTACAATCAGCCTCATTCGGGAAGCTTCAAGGCTCACTGTTTTTATCAGCCGAAACAAAGCGATTGTCCAAATGTGTTTAACACCTTTTAGGGAGGTTTGTTGATGAACAACTTTAATCCGTATGGCCAAGATTATTATCGGGCTCAGAATGGAATGGGTATGATGGGTGGCGGCATGGGAGGAATGGCAGGCATGGGGGTTCCTCAAGACATGGCACAAAGTCAGCAAGCACCAGGAATGGGCGGCGGCCCTCTGCAAGATATCGGTGCACCTGGGCAGCTTCCGCTCGAACAGTCCTATATCGAAAATATTTTAAGGATGAACAAAGGGAAAGTTGCAACCGTCTATATGACTTTTGAGAACAATGAAAAATGGAACGCTAAGGTGTTTAAAGGGATCATTGAAGCTGCTGGTCGTGATCACATCATCTTAAGTGATCCGCAAACAGGTAAACGTTATCTGCTATTGATGGTGTATGTAAACTATGTCACGTTTGATGAAGAGATCAATTATAGCTATCCGTACGGTACGCAACAGCAGCAACAGCAAGGCGGTCAGATGTCCCAATACAGCCCTCGTTGATAAATATTATTCCTGTCTGGTTCAGGCAATTATAGAAAAGGCGCCCTCTAGTTTAAGAGAGCGCCTTTTATTATGCTTTTACAACTGCGATGATTAATAGAACCCAACCAACGATAAACGCTACCCCGCCAAGCGGTGTAATGGGACCAAAAAATTTCATCCCTGTCGTTGAGAGTGCATATAGACTTCCTGAGAAAAGCAGTATACCGATAAAGAACGACCATCCTGCTCCTGTTAATAGTGTAGATGCTGGAAACTTACCAAGCAAAACACCAATAACTAACAATGCTAGTGCGTGATACATGTGATATTGAACGCCCGTTTGATACACATTTAGCATGTTTCTTGCATTTAACTTAGCCTCAAGCGCATGTGCCCCGAAAGCTCCGAGCATGACTGCAAGCATCGCGTGAATCGCACCTAATATAAGAAAAAGCTTCATCCTGTTCCACTCCTGTTTTTCTTTTATCTTACCATTGAAAAATGACAATACAAAGGTTGCCACAGGATTGTAAAAATTTTGGCGGACGGGTTGTCCATGATAAAAAAGGCGAACGCTAACGTTTTTTCGGCTGACGTTCGCTGTCCAACAATCGGACGTATTGATCGATCTTTCGCTCAAGCTCTTCTTTCTCTACTAATTCAGAGTGAAGTTCTCGAATAATTCCTTCTAAGCTCTGAATACGCCTCTCAAACTGAAAAAGCAAGTAGCCTGCAATGACGATAGGAAAGCCCACATTACCGAGGAGATTAACTAAGTTTAACCATTCACTTGCTCCGACCATTTCCATTCACCCCTCTTTTTTTATCGAACAAAACAGAACGTATGTTCGTAATTTTAGTATAAGGCGAACGGAGAATATTTACCATCATTCCTTTCTCATATTTTTATTTTGATTCAAAGGACCTATTTGAAATGGGTCTTGAGAGTTTGTTAATCTCCGCTCCAGGTTGCACGCTTTCCACGAGGCGTGCGGTGAGCCTCCTACCGCTTTGCGCCTTTAGAAGTCGATAACATTGCTCTCCAAACAAAACAACATTGCGATAGGTGAGAAAAGTAAAATAACATGCTTTGAAGGAAAAAAGGTTTAAATAATTGACACTGTGGAATAAAAAAAGTAAGACAGAAAAAATTACATACGAGGAGGAACAATAAAATGGAACTTCTTATTACAATGATATATACAATTCTTGGTTTAGCTGCTCTAAGTCTAATCGCAACAGTGACTGCCATTTATTTTTCTAATAAAAAGATCAACGAAAAAATTGAAATCGCCAAACGTAGAGATGCACGCATGGAACACCAAAATACTTATGTATCGATCTAACAGCGCTGATAATGGTGCTGTTTTTTTTGCACATATTATGCCTTATATTGTTGTCCTTGAAAGTTGTTGATTTCCGCTCCAGGTTGCTCGCTTTCCACGGGGCGAACGGTGAGCCTCCTGTCTAGTTGCAGTGACTAGCCCCTCGAGGTCAAAAGTTAAACGGTCAAAAAGGCAAAGTGCGCCTTCCAAGCCCATTTCCCTTTTGCTTGTCGGGGCTGAACAAGTCACTTCCACTTTTCGGACTGCCGCTTTGCGCCATTAGGAGTCTCCACCTGACCGCTCGTCCCGTAGGAGTCTCGCACCTTGCGCTTCAATCAACTTGCAGAGAAGAGCCTTGGGAAAATATCATCTCGCGGGATTATCCGAAAAATTTCTTGAATCCTCCCTTCTCCATCCACCTTCAGTATTCTCATCTCCGACAAATCAACAAAAAAAAGAAAAACCCACTCAAAAAGAGCAGGTTTTTCAGCAAACTAACATTTAAAAATCGAAAATAGAATCTCCGTTGCCGTCTTTTTCGTCTTGATCCTCATCCTCATAGTCCATATCAAAGTCCATCATAGACTTTTTGTGTTTTTTTGCTGGAGGAGGAGCGGTCACTAAGCTAGCTGGTTTTTGAACCGGGTATGAAGGGACCCAACCTTTTACATCAATAGCTGAATCATCCTCATCCGCTTCTAGCATTAATTCGCACAATGTTTGAATAGCTGAGACATGTTCGCGCAGTTTTGGAGAGTTCTCATCTAATACTTTCATTTCCCCAACATGCTTTTCTATTTTTTTCGCAAACTGACTTACTGATATATTCATCGGTTTCACCACAATTGTTTTTTTCTTATTCTATCAAACCCGTTCACATAAATAAAATATATGCCAAAAAAGGCAGCTCGAACAAGCTGCCTTTTGCTCCAAATTCCGCTCAAGAATATTCATACACTAGCACACGTACGGTGATCCTGCCGCGAGCATGATAGTGAATGCGAAAAATAGCCCTATTTATTTTTTTGCAGCAGACCTCCTTCTTCTCAAAAAACTAAAATCAAAAATTTCACTACACCCATTCAAATATCCATATATGTAATCTATGACGTATCCACCCAACTGAAATTCTGATTATTGAAAGGACCGGCAATTGCAGACATAACTTCCGATGCATTCTTGTTACTCACTTCGCCATACGAAAAGAAGTTCACACCTGATTCATTCGCCATGATAACTTGTCCCGTTTTCGGCATAGAAACTGAAACCATATAGTTCTTCATAACCGACCCCATTAACAGCAGAACCCAAAGCACATACGTCATAACTTCCATCTTCCCTACCCCTTTCAAATTTTCATTGATTTGTACCGATCTATTTTAAAACCCTACTTTACTGGCAAGTATTTTTCTTTTTTCATCCTCCCTTCAAACTTACCAATGTATGTGGTGTTAATAGCGATTATACGTACCTTTTTATAAAATGTTTGTCACAATGTGCTTTTGTTTTAGAGTTTCTATCAACAAAAGATTCGCTTCAAATACAAAAAGGAGCAGATTCGGCCCACATTTTTGTATAATAGTGAATATAGAAGTGAATATGTTAGCGAGTTTAAGCTGAATATGATAGAAAAAGACGTATACTTCTAAATCTTTTTATACTTTAACTATTTTCTGTAGAAACAAGGAGGAGAATTATGTCCGTACTTAACGAAATCTTAGCGTTCAATCACCAATTTGTTGAAAACAAAGAATATGAACCTTTCCAAACTACTAAATTTCCTGATAAAGGACTTGTTATCGTGTCTTGTATGGACACGCGCCTAACTGAATTATTGCCAAGTGCAATGAATATCAAGAATGGTGATGTAAAAGTTATCAAGTCCGCTGGGGCGGTTATCTCCCACCCATTCGGTTCTATTATGAGAAGTATCCTTGTGGCCATCTATGAACTAAAAGCTGAAGAAGTTATGGTCATCGGTCACTATGACTGCGGAATGAGCAATGTAAACGCAGATGGACTTCTTGCCAAGATGAAAGATCGTGGCATTGAAGAATCTACGTTTGACACATTAAAATATTCTGGACTCGATTTAAAGAAATGGGTTCAAGGGTTTGAAAGTGTTGAGGATTCTGTGAGAAACAGTGTAAAGCTTGTTAAAAATCACCCGCTGCTTCCAGAAGATATTAAAGTTCATGGTCTCGTTATCGATCCTGCTACAGGAAGACTTGACCTTGTAGAACGCGGAGAATAGAAAAAAGGCAAAGCGTATGCTTACATACGCTTTGCCTTTTTATTATGGATTAATCTTTGTAATTCGTCCTTCAATCTGTGCGGATACGGTTTCGCGATTTTTAAAATAGTTCACGAGCGCCTCAAGATCTGTAACGCTTACCGTCGGATTCTTCCCTTCTAGTAAAACGGTATAACCATCACCGCCACCAGCCATAAAATTGTTTACCGTAACAGAATACTCTTGTTCTAACTCAATCGGTGTTCCGTCTTTCTTAACCATAGAAACAGTTCGGTCGCCAACTGGTTTTGAAAGATCAAATGTAGCCTTCAGACCAGAAATCTGAAGCATCTTCTCTTTTTCCGTTGCCCATTGAGATTCAAAGAGTTCTTTGATCTGTGCTCCTGTTAGCGTCATCGTTACAAGGTCGTTGCCAAACGGCTGAACGTTAAAAAGTTCTCCCCATGTCACTTCACCCGGATTGATCACATCACGAATACCACCTGGATTCATAAACGCAAAATCCGTACCCGTCTGCTCTGTCATAGAATCTGCAATCACATTTCCTAACACAGACTCACCGTTATAGGCTTCTGTACCTGATAGCAGTTGGTCTGTCTTTCCTACTACTTCATTGATGATTGGAGCTACTTGGTCTTCCGCTTGTTTAATTATTTTTGTAATTTTAGAGTCCGGTGTTATACCTTTTTGCATAACCAATACGATTTCCGCTTTACTTTTCACGATATCCTTTGTACGGCGATCAATTTTAAGATCCACATCAGCAAAGGCTGTTCCGTACGAGAATGCTTGTACGAGCAGCTTGTTATCTACTACAGCGTTCACGTTTCTATGATTGTGTGCGCCAAACATTACGTCAACTTCATCATCTACTTTGTTTGCCATGTCCACGAGTTCACCAGATACTTCTCCTGTCGCTGATTGCTCAACAGGATTATGTGCTAGAACAACGATAGACTTTACGCCTTTTTTCTTAAGAGCTTTCGTTGCTTTATTAATCGCTTCTGCTTCATCTATAAATTCTACGCCTGCCGTTCCACTCGGAATGACGATATCCGGCGTATCAGAGAAAACCACTCCAATGAATCCGATGTTTACTCCTTTTACCTTCTTGATTACATATGGAGGAAGTATATTTTTCTTCGTCTTCTTATCTATGACATTAGCAGCCACATATGGAAAGTTTGCGCCTTCAAAATAACCTGTCTTATCATGAGTTCCACCGTCTATCAAACGCATCATCTCATCTACGCCTTCATCAAACTCATGGTTTCCTAGAGACCCTACATCAAAGCCTATCTTATTCATGATCTCTACGGTAGGCTCGTCCTGCAGCAATGCAGAAGTGGGAGAGCTCGCTCCTACCATATCACCAGCATGTACCAAAAGCGTGTTAGAATTCTCACTTTCTCTTTGCTTTAAGTAGCTTGCTAGATAATCCGCTCGTCCAACAGGTTCCCCTGCCACATTACGCGTAATATCGATCTGTCCATGAAAGTCATTTACTCCAAGCAGTTGAACATCTAAGTAACGACCCTTATGTGTTTGTATGGCATGTTCTTCTGCATGTACGCCTGCGCCGATTGGTGTTATTCCTAAAGCAAGTGCTAAAGCTGATAATGTCTTTTTCATTAAACAAACTCCCCTATCACTCATTTTGTAAAAACTCAACACTTAAAAGTATATATTTTGAAATGTAAAATGATAGAGGATTTTCGTAAAAATGGTGTAAAAACGTTATATTCCGATAAAAAAGGAGAATATGCCTACACAGCTGAGTTTAAGCAATGAATTTAGTACTTTTATCCCGGTATGCGTTTAAAAAAGGAGGTTTAATCAAGTTTAAATTCGTGAATACACACTATAACTTCGTTTAAAGGAGAGGATTGTAAATGGTAAAACCTATCGTACATGAATTTAACTCTCAACAAGAATTGATTGCAGCTGCAAGTGATCTGAAAGCTCGAGGAATTCACGAGGACAACTTATATGTATTATCCCACGAAAAGGATGACACAAAAGATCTCGCACATGACGCAGATGTAAATACAATCGGTTTAAAAGAAGAAGGACTCGGAACGGCGATCAGCAATGTATTTGAGTCCAGAGGCGATGAGCTTCGTAACAAGATGACAGAATTAGGCTTATCTGATGTAGAAGCGGATCAATATGAAAAGAAACTCGACATGGGTAAAATCTTATTGTTCGTAAAAGAAGAAGACAAAGTAAATACATTACCATAAGTTGAAGAAGAGAGCTGCTTATCCAATCGGGCATGCAGCTCTTTTTTTGTGCATAAATTTGACCCTTCCTCATTCATCTTTAGTAAAATTTCTCCTTAATAAATTACCCATGTGACAGAAGCATTCACACAAAATCCATATTTTTGAAAAAGTTTCCTCTCATGCGTTTCTTTACAGAAGATAGGGGGAATGAAAAGAAGACGAGGAGGAGTCACTATGAATCTACATAACGGTCAGCTCTATTGGCCTGAAACCTATACAAACACCGGAGAGTACCCGGTTTTAGAAGAAGATATATCGTGTGATGTACTAATTGTTGGTGGAGGCATGGCAGGTGCTCTTTGTGCCCATGTACTCGGTCAAGAAAAAGAATTAGACGTTGTTTTGATCGATCGGAGGCACCCTGGTGCAGGAAGCTCCTCAGCAAACACAGGACTTCTGCAATTCTCAAGCGATAAGATGCTGCACGAACTCATTGAGCAGCAAGGTGAACAGGATGCTGTCTATTTCTATCAGCTTTGTTTACAGGCGTTAGAAGATTTAAAGAAAATGACATCTGGTCTATCCGAAGATCCTGAATTTCGTGAACAAAAGAGCTTATATTATGCCAGCTCTCCAGAAGATACGTTAAAACTCCAGCGTGAATACGAGGCATTAAAGAAGTACGATTTTCCAGTGGAATACTTAGAACCTCAAGAAATTTCTTCACGTTTTCCTTTTTCTAAACCCGCTGCTCTCGTTACGAGTGGCGATGCAGATGTGAATCCATACAAGTGTGTACAGATTTTGTTAAAAGATGCAGCAGCTTCAGGAGTAAGAATCTTTGAGCACACACCTCTTATTCGAAAAACAAAAACCGTACACGGCTTTACCTGTGAATCCGAAAAAGGCACCATTTCAGCGCGATATGTTATTTTTGCGACTGGTTATGAGAATGACTTTTTAGCTCAGCAATTAGGAGCAGACCTGAATCGTTCGTACGCGATCGTAACAGAACCAATTCCATCACTTAAAACGTGGTACGAAGAATGGATGATCTGGGAAACAAAACGACCGTATCTTTACATGAGAACGACTAAAGATGGACGAATCGTTGCCGGTGGACTAGATGAAGACAAAGCAGAAGCGCCTTTAAACGAAGGACTTATTGAAGAGCGAGGCGAGCGTATTCTCCAAAAGATCAAAGAACATTTTCCTGATCTAAACCCAAAAATCTCACATTCTTGGTGTGCGACGTTTGGTGAATCGCATGACGGACTTCCCTATATCGGTGAACATCCGAACCGTCTTGGTGAGTACTACTGTTTAGGCTTCGGTGGTAACGGCACTGTCTATAGTATGCTAGGCGCTACGATCATCAAAGATTTAATCACTAAAGGCTTCCACCCGGCTTCACGTTTGTTCACGATCGCACGTGCTGTAAGTTTGTAAAATTAGCTTCATTCATCTTAAAAGTAGTTGATATTCGCAACAGGAGATGAAATAAGAATCAATCTATTGACGACCAATTTTTTTCTTGGTCGTTTTTCTTATGTCTTCACACCTTTTTTAGTTGCCATGACATACGCGCAACCTCAAGTTGACAAAATGCATCTGCTAAATTATAGAAAACCATACATTGTTTTACTACAATTGAATTAGTAAATGAAAGGAGTTCTTCGATGACATTCAGTGAAAAACTTTTTAAGCTTAGAAAACAAAAAGGCCTCTCACAAGAAGCGCTGGCAGAACAATTAAACACAACCAGACAAGCAATCAGTAAATGGGAAAACGGTCAGGGCTTTCCTGAAACGGAAAAACTATTGATGCTCGGTAACATTTTTGAAGTATCCATTGATTACTTACTGAAAGATACAGTTGAAGAGAGTCGTGATAATGAAAATGGTTATTATGTTAGCAAAGAGATGGCGGAAGGATACCTCCTATCTCAAAACAAAGTCTCAAAATACCTTGCACTTGGATTTAGCCTGTTAATCTTTTCAACGATTCCTTACTTCTTATTTAAAGATGATCCGATTACTTTTACACTATTAACGATTATAATAGCCGTTCTCGGAATCGGAACGATTACTGCAGGAATCATAAAAGAAGATCGATACAGTTTACTCAAAAAAGAGATGCTGATTTTTGACCAAAACGCTTTAAAAGATTTAAAAATCAGATACGAAGAGATAAAAAGTAAATATACCGCGGTAATGATGATCGGAATCTGCTCTATAGTTGGAGGAGCCATCTTCTTTTTAATCATAAAAAAAGAATGGGTGGACGTAGACTTATTAACTCCGTACAACCCGATTTTTATTGCATTGATCGGCATCGGGGTCTACATTTTGGTTCGCACTCTATCCATCATTGATGCTTATCGAATTTTGGTCAAAAATGAGGAGCTTGTGAACACTCTAAATAATAGTTTAATGAAAAAGGTGAAGAAAAAGATCAATGATCTATAAATAAATTCAAAGTTGGAGCTGCTACATCTTTTCCAGCAGGAGAAACTAGGGCTTTGAACCACGGTCAATCATTGGCAAAAAATAAACCAAACGAAAAGAAACGACCCAAACATTTAAGGGTCGTTTCTTATGTTTTGTCTTGATTTATAATTGTTACTCTTGCAGTTAAAGCTCTTTAAAACATCATTGAATAGTTGATTGGAGTGTAAGGTGTGTGCCTACTACATGAGATGCTTCTTGCAAGGCATGCGACGAGGAAGCTTACTACGTAGTATTAACTTGTAGACGCAGGAGCAAGAAACCTCTAAAGGTGGGCAGGTGAGACACTTATACGTGAAACGTACGAATGTGGCTCACCGCCTGCCCCGCGGAAAGCGAGCATCCTGTAACGGAAATCAACACTTTTAATGTATTTTTTATGATGCATTCGGTGCAGCAGCAATCTGCTTGCGAATAAACTCAATTGAACTTTTGTTAAAAAGCTCTGGCTGATCAACATTACATACATGTCCGCAATCTTTGATAGTCAAAAGCTTCGAATGCTTCTTCTTATCAATGAACGCCTGAATCGGTGGTAAGAACATATAATCTTCCTCACCCATGATGTAAAGCGTTGGGATGGGAATCTCTTTTTTACGTAAGCTTTGCAAGAAAGGATTGATTTTCAGTGTGAGCTTAAACCATCTCTTGAACTCTTTTTGACAAAGCTTCTTCGCTTCTCCAATAAATAAAGAACGCGAAGCTTCATGTCTCTTTTTCGGCATGATCACCCAAGCAAATAAGCTGTAAAGCCACATGTACGGGATAAACGATTTACAAAGGTTACCCATCGCAATCAAGAACCGCGAGCGGAAATTCATTTTTGTAACCGCGCCGCCCAAAGTCATAGAAGCCACACGATCAGGATAAAGCTCTGCGATCGTTTGAATAAGAATCGTGCCTAAAGAGATGCCTACAAAGTGGGCTTTTTGAATCTTTAGATGATCCATAACCTCGAGCACATCAAGGCTGACCTCTTTAAACGAATATTTTTTCAATAAAAATTTATCGGATTGTGATTTGCCGTGACCTCTTAAGTCTACAAGCAAAATATTAAAATGTTGTTTAAATTCTCTTAGCTGTTTATACCATATGGATGAACTGCCCCCAGCTCCATGGACAAAAATCACCCATTGATGATTTTTTTCGTGTGTATACGTTTTGTAATGAAGCAACAAGTACTCCTCCTAGTGGTTCAAACATTCTGTAAATTTTCCAGCCTTCATTTTAACATAAATTCTTATATTTTGTACCCGTTTCCACGGAAAAGAATGTGTACAAACTGGAAACATAACCACAATGTATTTATACTGTAACTATATAAACGAAGTAATCGTCAGGAGGTTTCACAAAATGGCTAAAGAAAGTTCATTTGATATCGTTTCACAAGTAGATCTATCAGAAGTAGACAACGCAATTAATATCGCAACAAAAGAAATTACAACTCGTTATGATTTTAAGGGTAGTAAAAGTGAGATTACATTAGACAAATCGAGTGAAGAGCTCGTACTCGTTTCAGATGACGAGTACAAGTTAGAGCAGTTAAAAGACGTATTGATCACAAAGCTGATCAAACGCGGCGTGCCAACGAAAAACTTGGATTACAGCAAAATTGAGCAAGCTTCAGGCGGAACTGTTCGCCAACGCGCAAAGCTTGTAACCGGAATCGATAAAGATAACGCTAAGAAAATCAATGTGTTGATCAAGAATTCTGGACTAAAAGTAAAAAGCCAAGTTCAAGATGATCAAGTTCGTGTAACAGCAAAGAGCCGAGACGACCTTCAGCAGATTATTGCGCTTGTTAGAGAAGCAAACCTGCCGATTGACGTTCAGTTTATCAATTACAGATAACAAACTACTAACAAAAAAGGATGACTCAAAAGCAACTAGCTCTTGGGTCATCCTCTTTTTAAACCGATTTCTTCTGATCCGGTGAATCGAGCAGTTTCATCTGTTCGAGTTCAATCCTCATCTTTTGGGTTTCGATCACATAGTTGTCATGCTTTAAACGTTCCAGTTCTATCTCATCTTGTAGCATCTTATGTTTAAGTTTCGTCTGTTGTTGAAAATGACCTAGTACGATTGCAATAATGGGAATTGAGAATATCATAATGACTGTAATCAATCCTGTCATAGTATTCCTCCTAGAAATTATTACCTTCTATCCCAATAATAACAAATTCCTATGCTGTTCGTACAGGCTAAACGTTAAGCTGTTTTCGTCAACTTTCGCACTTTCTTAGATCAGATGCACTTAAGAAACGGCTTTTTTTACACCGTTTTTAATGATTTCCTCTGACACCCTTGCCAATTCTTTTGCATCTTGATGTTGTTCAGGATAAATCGGTGGATGAACAGTAAGGTGTACGTCCGCTGGCTTAATCCAGAACTTTTGTTGTTCCATAATTTTATATGAGCCGTTGATCGTAACAGGTATGATTGGTACTCCAGATTTAGTGGCCAGTTTAAAACTTCCGGCTTTAAACTCTGACATATCGTCGCCTTTACTTCTTGTTCCTTCAGGAAAAATTACAAGAGAAGTTCCAGTCTTCAACAGTTTAGCTCCCTCGTTGATCGCTTGCACAGACTGTCTGACATTTTTACGGTCCATGAATAAGCAATTCAACTGCTCCATCCACGTCCCGATAAACGGCATCTTCTTTACCTCAATCTTCGAGATAAACGCTTTCGGCTTCTGGATATAGCCTAAAAGAATCGGAATATCGAAGTTACCTTGGTGATTGCTGACAAAAAGAACAGCGGTATCTTTCGGAATATGTTCCTCACCACTAACGGTTACACGCGTTCCACTAAGTTTAACGAGCGAAGTTGACCACTCTTTTACTTTCTGGTCAACCAACCGGTCACGCTCTTCAATCTTTCCGGCTTCATAAAACTTTTTCACACGGTTTAATGAAGGAATCAACTTTAATAAAATTCCCCAAAAATAAATAAACCAAATAATCGTTCTCAACACATTTCCCCCACTTTATATGATGATTAATTTTCCATACTCTCGAGATGGCTGGCTTCTTAGTGCTGCTTCTGGAAAAATAAACGTCCATGGCATACTTGTTTCAGGAGGAACTTCCAATGTATAACGGGAATCCATATCACCGATCGTATGCTCCTCTTCTTCATACAGCACTTTTTTGCCGACTAAAGAGAAGGGCTCTGTCGAATAATTATTTACAAGCACAGTCACTAAAAATTCTTTTTTATGGTTATAAGCTGTTTTCAAAATCACAGCCTGCTGTCTCTTATCTTCTACTGAATGCAACTTAGAAAAGACTCGTTCTATCTCGTCTCTGTCTTGGCGGGCTATAGTCTTGTCCCACGCTGATTCAAACTCCAGTTTTTGCAAGAATATCCCCTCCTTTGAACCATATTATCATATTTTATAGCATACCACTGTATTTCAAACAATAAGCCGCAGGAGCTCAGTCACTCCGCGGCTTCATTTTCTTATATATAGTTATTCAAAAACAGAACTTGCCGCTTCGATGAGCTTCGTTTTCTCCGCTTTTCTGTCTGTATCTTCCTTTATTAAGTACTCCATTCTATAGAATAAGCCATCCTTTTTCCAAGCAAGGATAGGAAGATCATTACTTCCTGAAAAATAAGCATCCGTGCCATCACTAAGCTCAACTTCATCTTTTGTTTCTAATTTCTCGGTTTTCGGGAGAAAGTTAGATACTCTATAAGCTAAATAAACATTCTGCCCTTGTTGTTCCGGATAAAAAACGGAGTCGACCAATATATTTCGTTTTTCACCCCAATCGGAGATCTGATAAGTTGAAAGAGCGACTTTAAACGGCAATCGATCAGGCAGTTCCAGTGGGAACGGAACGGCTTTTAGGGTTTCTTTCTTAGATACTTGATCGTAATAACGAGGATAAGCGCCTTTTGGGTGATCTTGCAGCGTTAAGTTTTTATCGTTCAGCGTTCTTTTTTCTTCACTCGAACAGCCAGCAAGTAAAACGGCTATGATTACTACTACGAACCAACCCCACTTTTTCACGCTCTTCACCTGCTTTTCTTATTTTTTCAAGAAAGATGAAACCTTTACACGCCAGTTGTGATTGCACGTTGCTTGTATCGTACCTCTAATCAAAATATAGTTTGCCATCAGTTCAGACATATCAATCGGAATATCCTTCACCACACGTTTTCCCTTAAACATAGGATAATCACCGCCTCCACCTGCACGATAATTGTTCATCACTACCTCGTATAAGGAGTCGTTTTCGATCTGTTTTTCTTTGTACATCAAAGTCACAATACGGTCTCCGATCGGCTTCGACAGGTCGATCGTGTAATCGACACCTTCCCACATGTCGTAGTTGTAGTGCTGAGGCTTTGGAATTGAAAACGCTGGATTGATTATCGGAGCACCCTCTTCGTTCACAGAAAAATAAGAAGCTGACCGTTCAAGTGCATCCTTTATATCTCGTCCTGTAATCTCGATTACTTTTAACGTGTTTGGGTACACATAATTTGAAACGATATCGCGCATCGTTATATGTTTTGAGAATCCTTTGGAATGATCATCGAATAGAGCAGTACTTGAAATATCTACACCTGCCGCTTCCATCTGCACTTTATTAATGAATTCAATAAACGGATGATCTACTAGCCTCGTTAACATCGGATCAGTAATCGTCATGTCTCCGTCTACTTGTCCTAAAGCTTGATCCAGCCAATTCTGTGTTTCACTCTCATAAGGCTGAATAAGATTCAGGACCTGTTGATCAGGTTCATAGTCACTCGCAGAAATCAGTTTTGCTTCTTTATTCTTCACTTTCCATGAATTACCTTCACCATGGACCTTTACTTCTACATAGCCTAGCTCAGTTCCTTGTGTTCCAGGTTGAATGATCGTCACTCCATTCACTTCACCTTCAAGTAACCGATGCTGATGACCGGTTAAAAGTACATCGATCCCTTCAACCTCCATACAGAGCTGATACGCTTGATTCTCTTTCGTGAGCGTTTCTGTCGGTTCTCCTGTTCCAATCTCTCTCTCGAATCCACCATGATAAGACACAATGATGACATCTGATTTCGACCGTAAATAAGGAACCCATTTCTTTGCCGTCTCTACCGCATCTAGAAAGGAAAGACCTTTAATATGCTCAGGATTCTCCCAGTTCGGTACATATTGTGTTGTTAATCCTAAGAGCGCTACTTTTATGCCACACTCAAATGTTTTGATTACATAAGGTTGTCCAAAAACAAGGTTCTCTGTTCCTTGGTGCACGATATTAGCCGAAAGCCAAGGGAATCTAGATTCTTCAATCGTCTTATATAGATACGGAAGACCATAATTAAACTCATGATTTCCTATTATCGCAGCATCATAGTTCAGTTCATTTAAAAGGTGAACCATTGGATTCATAGTGCTGGAATCTATTTTTGCGTGATAGTAAGTAAGTGGTGTTCCTTGGATGAGATCTCCATTATCAATGAGGAAGGTGTTGAAGTGGTTATACACGTTTTCTTTTATTAGTGCTGCAGTTTTTGCCAACCCTATTTCTGTTTTTTCATTATTAGCGTACGTTAACGGGAGAACATAGCCGTGAATATCGCTTGTCACATAAATATGAATGGATTGTTCCATGCCTTCTCCCCACCTTCTTTATTAATCGTTCATAACCTAAATTATACCACCAGTTTTTAACCCTAACTAAAAAAACTCTTTGATGATATTCGACAATATTTCCAGGGCAATAAATGTTATTCTACAAAAACTTGAAAAGAGCTACTAAGAATTAATTATTTTCATCCAACAAAATCTTTTTGCGAAATAATTGAAATTTTTTACAAGGAAATACGTCTGATATAACGAATAGTATTACTTTGTCGTTTTATAGAAAATAGGGGGATCTATCATCATGAATACGAATGTAAAAACAAAAAAGAAAAAGAAAAGAAATCAATCTAACTACAGAGCTTTATTACTTCCTTTTGTCGTCGTTTTGATCTTGATCGGGGCAGTGATCTGGAATAACGTCAGTCAAGAAACAAAGCTTCCAGATCCTGATTGGAGCCGCTCGATTAGCACACCGGCTCAATCCATTAGTGCTGAACCAACTGTTATAAAAAAAGAGAACCAATATTATGTCTACACCCATCAAAAAGACGGTTTACAGGTGACAACTTTAGATGAAAAGCTAAATCTAGTCTCTGAAAAAAAAGAGAATCTTGCCCTCGATGAAAGAGCGAACTATTGGACAAACGGAAAACAGATTGCCTTTATCTCTCGTGGTGAACTTTTTCTGTATGAAGACGGAAAACAAACAGTCATTGATAAAGATGTAGATCTTTTAGCTGATGCAAAAGATCGATTTGCTTACTCAAAAGGTAATGAAGTATTTGTTTACAATCCTGAAGATGAAAAGAGTCAATCTATCTTTACAGCTAAAGAAAAGCTATCAGAATTATCAGGTCACCCCGCATCTCAGTCATTTATCCTGACTGTTGGTGAAAAAGTAGAAATGGAAGCTTTTTATTTAAAAGAAGCTGACGGAAAATATAGCGCTCAATCTATTATCCGATACAGCAAAACACCGACAGATAAGATTTATAATTTCCGCTTTGCTGAAGCAGATGATCAGGTCCATTTTATGTATACCTTTTATTCTTCTAAGCAGGGAACGAAGACGTTTAAAACGTTTTACGGTGCGGCACCAAATGATCAGCTTACAGCAATTGATTTTAGCAATGTTAAATTATATAGCTCAGAGCTTGGTTATGAGATCGAGAACCCTTCTTACCAGCAATTGAACGTAGAAAACAACAAACCAATCATTCTATTTGCAGCGAAAGGTCCAATTTCGACAAAAAAAGAAGCGGGTAATATCTACAAAGCAACCTTGAATGCAGGGAAATGGGAAGCAACCAGAATCAGCACAACGAATGATTTCTCCATTTATCCGTTACAAGCTGATGAGAAGACGATTGCTTGGTTAAAAGCAGAATCTGTCAGTGATTATAGACTTTATTTAGCAAGCCAAGATTCAGAGATTAAGAGTGACAGTAAAAAAATGGGGAAACAAGATATATATACTGCCACGTTTGACGCGTTTACGGCTTTTGTTGTATCGTTCATCGCCATGACAAACGCATTTATTTGGGTAGTACCGTCTGTATTGTTTCTAGGAATTCTATATTTTGTACGGATCGATATTATTGAGGATGAAAAACCTTGGGCGAAATGGACGGCGATCGCACTTTTTGTGATTACACAGCTTTATGTCATTCAGTCTTTGTTCAACAACACATTTTATACGTTAGCGCCTCAGTACCTCACCTTTACTGGCAGCTCATTCATCATTCCTATGATTGTTTCCGCGATAGCACTTTGGGTGATGCAGGTTGCTAGAGATAAGGATTGGGGATTGTTTGCACAAGTCTCTTACTTTATCGGACTTACCGTATTGTTCGAACTCTTTGTTGTTGGGACGTATGTTTACTAAAGGCTTGTCCCTTAGTAATTTAGCGGATTGACAGGATAATCTGTCCAATTCACGAAATAATCTATCTGATTTATATTGCTGTGGTTTGCCAAGCTTACTAAGGAGATAGGGAGCTGAATGTATGATATATGTTGTTCGGCACGGAGAAACGGATTTAAACAAAGAAAAAAGGTTGCAAGGGAGATTAGGCTTCCCCTTAAATCAAATAGGTATCACACAAGCAGAACGTTTAAGAGAACAGCTTAAAAATATAAGATTTGATTATGTCTTTTCTTCTCCACAAGAACGAGCCATTCAGACAGCTGAGATAGCAACTGGGAGAAAGGTTAGTATCGACAGCAGACTTGACGTTTTTGACCTAGGAGAAGCAGATCAGTTGAAGAAAAGCGAAGTCATATTTGATGGATTTATTCCTGATTCTAATCGATACAAAAGAGTAGAAAATATCAATAGTTATGTAGAACGCGTTTTTAGCTTCTTACGCGAAATAGAAGTTAGTTATAAACCAGATATGCATATTCTCCTTTCTGGACATAGGTGTACAACAGGATGCATTGGAGCTTATTTTCAGGGAATCCCACAAGATAGAAATCTTTTAAAATACTCATCTGATAATGGACAGTATAAGACATATACATTTTAGAAATCTACACATCATGCACAGTAAAAAAGGACCCTGTTGAAGGGTCCTTTTAACGTTATCCTTATATGTTAATAAGCTCCCAAACTCTCAGGACTCGGATACACATATGGATCCTTAAGTGGCTTAATTTTTTCTAAAGACTCGACCTGCACTAACGGCAGACGGACCTTGTTTAGTTCTGTTTCGTCAATGGTCCCTGTAACGGTATACCATTCATCCGCTTTAAGTTTGGCAACTCCATCGCCTTCAATGATCGTTCCATAAACCACAGCATCTGCACTGCAGCAGTTCATCGAAAAGCGCGCAATAACGGCTTGATTCTCACTCATTCCGTCTTCTCGATACACGAACCCGGTAGTCTCGATTTCTTTTCCTTTGAACTTATCCAGGTAGATATCCAAAACAGTCATCGTATCGAGATAGTGATCAGATGTTACTTTCACTTTATCTTTCGCCAACTGTTCTTTCCCGAACTTTTTATAGTACGCCGTAACATCATACGTTTCGACCGGATTTTCTTCCTTTACGTTCTTTTCCATTTCTTTAATGTAACCTTCAGGGTCATCTAAATAAGCTTCCACATCAATATTTTGTGTTGTGGTTACTTTACCTTCTTCCGTTTTTTGAGCTGGTTTAGCATACAGTCCCGTTCCGTAACGAATGCCGCGCTTTTCGGCGACTGAGCTGTCCATCGCTTTTTCAGGGATCATGAATCCTGTAAGAAGAGGTATTACAAAGATCATATAGATAAAGAAATGCTTGAGCGGTTTTCCCTTTGGTGTATGATCTACACCGCATCCACATGCGTCATCATGCTGTTCATCGGATCGTCTAAAGAACTGCATCACACCTAAAATTCCTAAGATGCCGATCGCAAAATAGACGAAGATATGCATTTTTGGTGCTACATAATAATTCAGCTTCCCTGTTGTAATTAATCCAATTAGCAGAAGCATGAAACCAATTAAGATGATACCTCTTAAGTACGTATGAAAGTCACGACTCTCTTTGTTCATCATACCTTCCCTTCCTTTCTATACCACAAATTGATACACCATCGTTACAGCAAATACGGTCAGTGTTATTAACCCCATTAACACAAAAACAAAACGCGTTTTAAAATAAGCAAACATCATAAGCATGTTCTTCACATCAAGCATCGGTCCATAAACTAAGAACGCGATGATTGAACCTACTGTAAACGTACTTCCGAATGATGCGGCGATAAAAGCATCCGCCTCTGAACAAATGGATAGTAAGAAAGCGAGTCCCATCATCAACCCTGTTGATGACCACTCATTGCCACCAAGCTCCAATAGATCATTACGATTGATGAACACTTGGAACATACTCGCTAAGAACGCACCAAAAATAAGGAACTTCCCAGTATCAAAGAACTCGTCAGATGCGTGATACACCGTTTGCTTCCAGCGACTCATCGTTATACCATGTGAATGATCATGAGCACCGTGTTCTATGTGTGACCTGAGTTGATCTTTATTGCGAAAAATCCAATAAACAATCAATCCGATGATAATTGCGACAAGAAGGGCCAGTCCGATTCTGCCATAAACGACTGCCATATTGTTACGAAAAGCGTAAAAGGTGGATAAAATAACGACTGGATTTACAATTGGTACGGTTAACAAGAAAACCGTTCCGAGGTGAAGCGGAAGTCCTTTTTTGATCAAGCGTCTTACGACAGGTATGATGGCACATTCGCAGACAGGAAAGATGATTCCCATGAACAAAACGACTCCGATACCCAAAAATGGATTCTTAGGGATCAACCGCTGAATATGCTGTTCCGTTACAAACGTTTGAATTAGGGCCGAAACGAAAACTCCTAATAAGATAAAAGGAACGGCCTCTATTAATATACTTAAAAATACGGTGTTCACATGCATGATAGAACTCGGTAAGTTATCAAATACCGAATCATTTTTAATCTCTTCCATAAATAGAAAAGAAATAATAAAGATAGCTAGCAATAAAAGTCCTATCATTTCTTTTCTTATAACATCTCTTGTTGCAAGGTCCTTCATCGTCTAACGCTCCTCTACTCCATCTGTTTCATTTATTTGTATACTAGTTTAGTTAGGAAAGAAATCTAGTATCCCCGTTCAAATTTTATAGGAATGCACCCTATATTTAATCGTAATTATTACGCTTTGTAAAGAGCAAAAAAAGAAACCAAGGTAAATTACCCTTGGTTTGCTAAACGTTTATATAAAGCATGTGTCCCGCTATCCTCTTCACCCATCTCAGCAAGCTCGTCGTATAGCTTTTTCGCGAGTTGTAATCCTGGTGTCAATAATCCCATCTCTTCCGCTGATTTCAAAGCGATGTTCATATCTTTTATAAAATGTTTTACGTAAAAGCCAGGAGCAAAATCTCCTTTTAAAATTCTTGGTCCAAGATTGCTAAGGTTCCAGCTTCCTGCAGCACCAGATTCAATGCTTTTTAGCACGTTCTCTGGGTCTAATCCTGCTTTTTCTGCGTAAAGAATCGCTTCACAAACTCCCATCATTCCTGAGGCAATCGCGATTTGATTACACATTTTCGTATGCTGACCAGATCCAGCTTTTCCTTGATAAACAACGTTCGTACCCATTTTAGAGAAAATCGGCTCTATATCGTGGAATGCGGACTCTGAACCACCTACCATGATGGAAAGCTTGGCATCTCTCGCACCGATATCACCGCCAGAAACGGGTGCGTCAAGGGTTGCGATATTCCGTTCAGCTGCTGTGCGTTCTATTTTTTGTGCAAGCTGTGGGCTAGAAGTTGTCATATCGATTAAATAAGAACCTTCCTTGGCGTGAGCGACTAACCCTTCTGCACCTAGATAGACTTCTTCCACATCCTTCGGATAGCCGACCATCGTGATGATCACATCACAGTTTTGAGCGATTTCTTTTGGTGTGTCTGCCCAATTAGCTCCCTTTTCTAGAAGATCTTCTGCTTTTGCTTTCGTTCTCGTATAAACATGGACTGGATAACCTGCATTCATCAAGTGACCGGCCATGCTTTTTCCCATTACACCTGTTCCGATAAATCCAACACTTTGCAAATGTCCTCACTCCTTTCAACTATTATAACGAAGAATAACGAAAATAAAAAAGACACCGCTTATTAAGCGATGACCTCTCCTTGAAGAATGCGTTCGATCTTTAGTTGAGCTAGCTCATAATTCATATCAAGGTTCGTTAACATCGATAACATGTCATCATTTGAATGCCGTTTTAACAGTTGGTATAAGTTCGGCTTTCGTTTCTTGATCATCGTCATAATCTCAATAGTTGGCAACGTTCTGCCTGTTGGCTTAATACGTAAAAAAGAGCGGATGTATTGTGTGAAAGCGGGTATGGCCTCTACAGTGTCTGGTACTGTGTCTAATAGCTCCTGAAGCTTCAATAATGAATCAATCAGTTCTTTGTTTCTTTCCACGAATTCGTCCCTCATCTTTCTCCGAAATTGTGTTACTTTGTTAAACTTTCGCCTGTTTAGGCAATTCATTATAAATATCGGCTGTTTCATAGAAAGTTTAATGAGGGGTCTGACCCCACACAATTTATTTCCCGTACTCAATTACTCTACAGCTCTTAAGAGAATACTTCATTTACGGCCAACCACATTCCTCGTTTCAAGATCTCGGTCATTTAAACAAACATGAAATGCATCCAATCTTACTAGTACACTGCAACACCTTTTGACCTGTTTCTTTTCCTTTTATGTAAATCCCGCACAGTCCTTTAGGGGTATCTTTCATTTCCCTTATAAGTCCACCCTACTGTTTATTCGTTTTCGTATTTACGCACCTGTATATAAATGGTAAATTGAACTTGTCGACAAAGGGGTCCCGTATTACGGCAGGAGGTTTGGAATATGAAAAAACATCTAGTTACTAGTGTTTTAGCATTCTGTCTCACAGCTTTTTCGGTACCAAGTGCTTTTGCTCAAAATCAGATTACGTATAAAGATGAAATCCTAAGTATGCAGCCAGATTTAACATCAGCTGAGTTACTTTCTAGTGTTCAAGCTATCGCAAAGAACACAGGCGCTACAGAGGATGCACTTCTAAAAAAAATCTACGAAGAATTAAAACATGATCAAACAAAGAGCAAGGAAGAAAAGCAACAAAGCGGTAAGGTCGGTACAATGGGTAGCAGCGGAGGAACTGTTTCTGTTGGACCAAGTTCCAAAGGAAACTTCTATTACACCGCATCTCAAACCGCCTACATGAATCATGGACACGTGGGCATGTATTACTCAAGCGACGTCATTGTTGAATCTGTACCTGAAACAGGTGTACGGACGATCTCAACCACTCTACGAAAAGTGGATCAAGGAGACGCACAGGTCAAATCGGTTACAACAAGCTCGTCAAACCGTGATAATGCTGCAAACTGGGCATTTAGCCGCGTAGGCATTGATGCATATTCTTATAACTTCGTGACCAACCGTTCGACTTCACATATCGGTGATAAGAACTGTTCCAAACTGGTCTGGTCGGCATATAAATTAAATGGAAACTTAGATTTAGACGTAGATGGCGGGTTAGGAGTATATCCTCGGGATGTCCGGGATGCGCCTGGCACACAGCTCGTCCGGAATATATAAAAAATAATAAGGCGATAAGGACGTAGAACTACGAACTTATTGCCTTGTTTTTATAAGAAGGTGATTACAGTGAAAAAAATAATCTTCTTTTTATTATTGATTACTTTAATCGGTGGATTTTTATATAAAATGTACGGAAGTCAGAATCTCAGTGCTTCTCTTTCTATTGAGAATGAAGCAATCAAACAAGGAAAATTTTTAACTGATAAAAAAGCTGTACTCTATTTTTCAACAACAGCTGACCAAGACATGGATGGAAAAGGAGTAAGCCTTGCCGTATTTATTAATGACAAAGGTGAAGCGGATGCATTTAAGATGAAAGGCTTAGAACTCGGCAGTGTAGCTGCGAGTCAAAATGAAGTTTTGTTAGTCGATAAAAATAAAATTCGTCTAGTCGGAGACACGTATAAAGAGTTTGGTATGGATAAATCCCAGTATACGGGTGAAAGAACAGGATACTTGGAGAAAGAAAAATTATATTTTACTGTTTTCAATACAGGTGTAGGTGCTGACGGTGGGTATAATTCGAATATTCTTTATGGTAATAAGGAGGGCTTTCATAAAGAAAACATTCCCCATTACATTGCCACTTCAGGATTAGATCAAGGTGAGATCGTTGTGTTAACTCAAGATAATCAAAAGGAAGAGTTTCATATCAGAAAAGTGAAGTTGGCAAAGAACGAGATGAATACTCAAGATATTTTAAAAGTTAATCATTCGAAAGAAAGTGATTTTAGCAGCATGTCTCCAATCCTAAGCGACGATTTGTTTTATTATTTTGTGGGACAGAAAACGCTGGGAGAAGTCACAGAAACAATGGATTCAGATATTGTGCTGTATCGGTTCAATAAAAAAACCAAAGCACAAGATGAGTTCATCATTTCTTCTTATAGAAATGAAAGGAATATCACAGCACACTACCCATTCAATATAAAAAACTCCGCTCACTTATATAACAACGTTCTTTACTACGCAAATGGCCTTGGTGAGGTATTTGCTTTTGACACGAAAACCAAGAAAGTAAGCAAAAAATTCTCTATGAGAAACGTTCGAAAAGACGGAGTAAGACATAACGAAGAACTTTTCTATAAAGACGACAATCTCTACGTCGTAAGACATGACGAAAAATTGAAAGAAAAATATTACATCGAACACTATTCCTTAACTCAAGGAAAGAAGATAGAGAATATTAAAATCAATGGATTAAACGACATCCTACAATCGATTAAAGGCAAGTCAATCTACTCTTATGATTTTAAGATGCTAAAATAAAAAAATGTGAGTCTAGAACTTATTCAAGTTCCAGGCTCACATTTCTTTTTATTTTCACTCGATAAATAACGATCGAGATAACAACCAAAATGGTATACACGATAAACACGTTACGATAGACAGCATCTAACGCCATTCCTTGTTGCCCCTCAATTAAGAGTCCTGCAACGGCTACACCGAGCGCGCCACCGAAAAATTGCACAAGCTGAAGCATGCCCATTCCAGAACCTACTTCATCCTCGCTTAATATTCTAGAGTTTTCATTAGCCAAGCTTGACGTTAAGCTAGAAAATCCGATGCTTGTAAACATGTAGAAAATCGCTGTCAGATAGAATGCCTTTGTTGCAAAAAGTGAAAACAGTACAACGGACACCAATAGTGCCACTAGCCCCGTTCGCATGACAGGCAGATTCCCAAACCGATCGATCCAGCGTCCGACGTAAATTGCTGCTAACGCGGAAAGCATGGCACCCGGAAAGATAACAAACCCAATCGTAGCTGGTTCTTTTCCGAATAAGTTCGACAACATGACTGGCATCACGAACAACAACGCAAAATGGGTCATGAACGCAATCAGTCCGATGATCAAGAGCGACACATAGAGGGTGTTCTTAAACAAACTCACACGGATAAACGGATCTTCCTTTTTCTTTGAATAGAACACGAGTGTGCCAAAGAAAAGTACACTCAAGCCCAGCAAGTACCATGAAAACGAAGAAAGATAGAGTAATAACGAAGTTACGCCACCACCTGTTAACAGTGCACCCACAAAGTCAAACGATCCTTCCCGTTTTTGCTCAACAGGCAGATAGACCTTAAATACTGGCAGCAACAGCAGCACGAGGCCTGTTACGATGAAAAGAAAATTCCAACCGAACAATTGTGTGATACCGCCTCCGATTACAGGCCCTAACCCGAAACCAAGAGACGCCGCTGATGAGATCAACGACATGGCACGCCCTCTTCTTGAAATTGGAATGTATCTTGTGGCAAGCACCATGCCTAGCCCTGGAACCGCACCCGCTCCCATTGCTTGAACCATACGGCTCACCAATACAAGCTCAAAACTATTTGAAAAATATCCGATGATGGAGGCGATTCCTAAGATGATGACACCTGTAAATAATAATCTTCCAATCGGTATAAAATCTGACAACCTACTGAATGTGATCGTCGATAAGGCAAACACGATCGAATAGCCTGAAACAATCCATGATCCTGCAGTAGGACTCAGATCAAATTCCGAGATAACACTCGGTAACGCTACATTAAACATCGTCGTGTTCATGACCACAAGCCATACCGTAAGGCTCCATAATGGAATGATCCGGTTCTCCTGAATCGTCCCATACCCTTCCTCTTTAGCCATTCGTTCACCTTCTTTCTAATCCTGTTTCCTTATACATGGTTGCTCTTGAAAGTAGTTGACCTCCGTTTCAGGTGCTCGCTTTCCGGGGGGCGTGCGGTGAGCCACCTCGACGCTTTGCGCCCTTAGTTGTCTCACCTGTCCCGCTGATCCCCCAGGAGTCTCCCACCTTGCACTACAATCAACTTGTCATGGATGTTCTTTTAGTAAGTCATAAGCAACAAATGTTTATAGTACAGTCTTCTCTCAAAAAACAATATTCCCATCTTATCATGGGTCTATAGAATTAGCGTTACGTTTTGCTCAAAAACATTTCAGGTCAAAAGACCATCTCTTCATTTACCAAAATAAGTACTTATTAACTGTTTTTACCATACATTCAAGGAATTAAAACACAGCAGTAGAATATTACCTTGATATTAAAAATAAGGGGTGTACGCTTGAATGAAAAGTTTTTTACGCAAGACATCTAGTTTCACATTAGCATGTACGTTTGTTTTTTCTGCTTTTTCTGGTGTATCTGCTGCTCCATCTACCAACAATTCAGAGCCAGAACTAGCACCACTTTATGGGAAGTACAATTTAAACTCTTCTCATGTTACAAAAGTAATGGTTGAATTAAAAGAACCATCTGTACTAGAAGCAAAAAAGAAGGGTCAAAAACAAACGAAAGCAAACTTAAAATCTAAACGTGAAGCTGTGGTGAAAGAAATCTCCACACGCTCCAAAACATATAAAGTAAAGAATGAGTACGATCATGTTTTCTCTGGGTTTGCCCTAGAGATCGCATCTAACGAAATTCCAAACCTTTTATCAACGCCTGGTGTAAAAGCCGTTTATCCTGATGTTGAATACCACACAACTGGAGATGACATGGGTGACCAATCATTCGATGATGTTTCGCCTCAGATGATGAACTCAGCGCCTTTTATTGGTGCTAACCAAGCTTGGGAATCTGGCTACACGGGCGAAGGTGTAACAGTTGCTGTTATTGATACCGGAGTTGACTATACACACCCCGATTTAGATCAAGCATTTGGTGACTATAAAGGGTATGACTTTGTTGATAATGACAATGATCCACAAGAAACGCCTAAAGGCGATCCAAGAGGAGCTGAAACTACTCACGGTACGCACGTAGCAGGTACAGTTGCGGCAGATGGCGGCATTAAAGGAGTAGCACCTGATGCTACATTGTTAGCGTACCGCGTACTAGGTCCTGGGGGCAGCGGGTCGACTGAGAACGTAATTGCTGGTGTTGAAAAAGCGGTAGAAGATGGCGCTGACGTTATGAACTTATCTCTTGGAAACTCGTTAAACAACCCAGATTGGGCAACGAGTATCGCGCTTGATCAAGCGATGTCTGACGGCGTTGTGGCCGTAACGTCTAACGGAAACAGCGGACCAAACAACTGGACGGTCGGCTCTCCGGGTACATCAAGAGAAGCCATTTCTGTAGGAGCTACACAGCTTCCATATAACGTTTATGCAGCTACTTTAAAAGCAGGGAATGCTAGTTTTTCTTCCGCAAAAGTAATGGGCTTTCCGTCTGAAGAATCCGTTCTAGCACTTAACGGAAAAACATTGCCGATCGTTGATGTTGGCTTAGCCGGAACAGCTGACTTCACAGGAAAAGACGTAGCAGGTAAGCTCGTATTAGCACAACGCGGTACGTATGCGTTTGTAGACAAAGCAACAAATGCAAAGAACGCTGGCGCAATCGGAATGGTTATCTACAATAACGTTGCAGGCGAGATCGTAGATGTGCCCGGAATGGCAGTACCAACAATTAAACTTACGAACGCTGAGGGCGTTCAGCTTAAAAGCTTGTTAACCACTAATCCAAACACAACGGTAACACTTGGCACCAAGTTTGATAAACAGGTCGGTGAATTGATGGCTGACTTCTCATCCCGAGGTCCTGTAATGGATACGTGGATGATCAAACCAGATGTTTCGGCACCTGGCGTAAACATCGTAAGTACAGTACCGACTCATGACCCTGCAAATCCGCATGGTTACGGCGCGAAACAAGGAACAAGTATGGCATCTCCACACGTTGCAGGTGCTGCCGCTCTTTTATTAGAAGCACATCCGGACTGGGGTGTTGACGATATTAAAGCAGCTCTTATGAATACAGCGGAAGATTTATTTGATGCTACTGGAAAGTTATATCCGCATAATACACAAGGAGCAGGAAGTATTCGTGTAGTTGAAGCAATTGAAACACAAACACTCGTATCTCCTGGCAGCCACTCGTTCGGTGTCTTCTCTAAAAAGAAAGGCAAAGAAGTAAGAGACGAGCGTTTTACAATCAAAAACTTAAGCAACAAGTCAAGAGATTACTCGTTTGAGGTAGATCTTGAAGGTGTAAAAGTAACAACAAGCAAAAATTTAAAGATTAAAGGAAATAGCTCGAAGGACGTTAAATTTAAAGTACACGTGGATGCTTCTAAAATGGCACCTGGCTATCACGAAGGAACGATTACGATCAGCGACGGAAAAAACGAAATAGTCGTACCGACGATTCTCTTTGTACAAGAGCCAGACTTCCCTTCCATCACGAGCATCAGCGCTACAGCACTTGGGAATAATGCTTTCACATTTTCCGCTTACTTCCCAGCTGAAGCCGACAAAGTTAATCTATATCTATACGATAGCAACCTGACG
The DNA here is from genome assembly GCF_005503015.1 of Bacillus sp. E(2018). Taxonomy (NCBI): domain Bacteria; kingdom Bacillati; phylum Bacillota; class Bacilli; order Caryophanales; family Bacillaceae; genus Bacillus; species Bacillus sp. E(2018). The sequence goes on from NZ_SCOL01000002.1 coordinate 458,905, forward strand.
AAAGAAATCGGTCTGATCGGCAGCTATGAAGATGTTCCAAAGCAATATAACGACTTCCAATGGGATGGAAAGATCGCAGGACAAGCTGTTGCACCAGGTAAATATCGCGTTGTCGCATTCGCCGAAAGAGGCGATAAGCTCGACAGTCGTTACACGGATGTTATTACCCTTCAATAAAAGAAATCCCTTGCCGAGTTTTCGGTAAGGGATTTCTTTATATTTTGCAGTAGATGTTATGATAAGGAAAGAACAATCAGGAGGTATGTTATGAAACTGTGCGTACTAGGTTCGACAGGAAGAGTCGGACAATATTTTACTAAAATGGCGCTTCAAGATGAAATCAGCGTTTCTGCACTATTGCGTAACCCCGAAAAGTTTACGAGCTCTATTTTGAGTCAGCTTTCTTTTACAAAAGGAGACGTTCTAAGTAAAGAATCCGTTGCTGAAGCGATGGCGGGCTGTGATGTCGTTTTCAGCGCTCTTTCAACAGACGGAGCTAACGTCCTTTCCGAGAGTATGCCTATTATCATTGAAGCAATGAAAGAAGAAGGCATCTCTCGCATCATTACGATTGGTACAGCAGGCATCTTACAGAGCCGAGCAGAACCTCATCTGCTTCGCTACCAATCCTGTGAATCAAAGCGTAAATTAACAAGAGCGGCAGAAGATCATCATATGGCTTTTACTCTTTTGCAAGAGAGCGGACTGAATTGGACGATCGTTTGTCCCACTTATTTGCCAGACGGAGAACCTACCGGCACGTATCGAACGGAAAAAGATGTTCTACCTATCGACGGCTCTCGAATCAGTACAGGAGACACCGCTCATTTTGCGTTCTCACTTTTAGATAGCAGTAACTATTTAGAAACTCGTGTAGGAATCGCTTATTAAAATCTTCGAGGCATGTCTTGAAAAAAATAGACGCCAAGAGTTAAGAATCCCGCACCGATAACGAAAATAAAAAACTTGATGAACCATTTGGGAAAAAAACCAACAAACTTATTCGTACACGTTACAAAAATAAATTCTACAATAGCACCAAAAAACGTTTCCGAGACACGTCCACCTTTGTAATTCGCATCGTAACGCTTCTTATGCTCCATTTCTTCTTTTTGATAACGGATGCCATATACGATAACAGCGATTCCGAATCCACAAAGAACGACAGGTATGATCCAAAACCATCTCATCTCTCATTTCCTCTCGCTACAGAAAAGACTTTTGCTGTTTCCATATGATCAGCAAAAGTCCCCTGTTTTTTTATGAATAATACGGCGCGATCATCAAATAAACAATAACACCTGTCAAACTAACATAAAGCCATAGCGGCATCGTCCAACGTGCAATCTTACGGTGTTTCTCCACTTGCATGTTGAACCCTCTTGTAACGGTGATTAATGCTAAAGGGACGATAACGATTGCAAGCAAGATGTGTGTGATTAAGATAAAGAAATAAATGTACTTAAGGGGACCTTCTCCGCCATAAGACGTAGATTCTGTAAGATAGTGATACGTTACATACGACAGCAAAAAGAATGTTGTACTCGTAAATGCCGCTAGGATAAAGCGCTTGTGAAGCGTGATGTTCTTTTGTTTCACAAAATAAAGAGCAGCCAGCAAAAATACGAAAGTAAAGCTGTTAAAGATTGCGTTCAAACGCGGCAGCAACGTTACATCAAAAGCGATTTCTCCCTCATACTCTGGCAGGAAGAACAATACAGCTACAAGTACGTTGATCGCGATGGATAGCCCGATAATTAGCGGTGTATAGTTACGCTGTTTGGTTTCAGCCATTTTGTATTACTCCTTTTCCACTAAAAGTCTTTAAAACTTCTAAGATTCCTTATTATTTTACCACTCAACACCCTATTCACAAACATATAGGCAGCTGAAAACAGCATTCCCCATCCAAGTGTCAATAATTCTTCAAAAAATGAGAAACTTAGCAGGAATACACTCTGGGGTATTTCCGGTTACGGAGGAAGTTCAATCCAGAAGTTTGCACCATCAATCCACAAGTTTTTGTGTTGAATCCACGAGTTTTGTACTTGAATCCAAAAGTTTTGACGGTTTATCCACGAGATGTCATTTGTCGACATTTTCTGAGGCAGTTATACCCCCTACTCTTTCCCCATCCCATCGTCCACACAAAAGAAAAAACCGGCACGCGGCCGGTTCTCCTCATCTTATCACCTATATGCATTATGCTCTCGCAAATTGCTCCTCATCGACTGTCGCAATAAACTTCTCTACTTCGCCAACAACGGACGCTACACATCCTTTTTCAAAAGGAGAGATCAAGCCAGCTTCTTCAACTAACTTTGTAAAAGGCAGACTTCCTCCCTTTTGACAAAGAGCGAAATAGTCTTCCCAAGCACGATCAGAATTCTCGCCAGCACGCTTCCAAAATTGAAGAGCACAGATCTGAGCGAGCGTGTAATCAATATAATAGAAAGGCGAGCGAAAAATATGACCTTGTCTATGCCAAAATCCGCCGTTTTCTAAGTATTCTAGCCCATCATAATCTCGATGAGGCAAATAGGTTTTCTCAAGGTCTCTCCACTTCGTACGACGTTCAGATGCTGATGCATCCGGATTGTCGTATACAAAGTGCTGAAACTCATCAACTGCAACTCCATACGGGATAAACTCTACCGCACCCGTTAAGTGGGAGTATAAATATTTTTCTGTATCCTTACCAAACAGCTTATCCATCCACGGATACGTTAAGAACTCCATACTCATCGAGTGGATCTCACAAGCTTCAAGTGTTGGGAACTGGTATTCAGGAACTTCAAACACTCGGCTCGTATACATCTGGAACGCATGACCGATCTCATGCAGCAGCACGCGAACGTCGTTATCTGATCCGTTGAAATTTGTAAAAATGAACGGTGCCGTATAGTCTTGTAGATACGTGCAATATCCACCAGGCGCTTTACCGCTTTTACTTTCAAGATCCATGAGCTCATCTTCTGCCATATAGTTGAAGAACGCTCCTGTCTCTTGTGAAAGACCACTAAATACTTGCTTGGATTGATTTACAATCCACTCTGCATCTCCTTGAGGCTTAGGGTTGCCTGTCGTAAAGCTGAAGGGTTCATCGTAAAATTTAAACGCATGAAGTCCGATGCGCTTTTGCTGACGCTTTTTTAATTTAGTGCAAAGTGGAACGATGATTTCTTTTACTTGTTCACGAAAAATCTTTACGTCTGCTGCATTGTAATCTGTTCTTCCCATACGATCATACGCCAACTCTGTGAAGGTAGAGTACCCTAACTTTTTCGCGATTCCCGTTCGTAGCGTCACGAGCTCATCATAGATCGAATCAAACTTTTCTTGGTTCGAACTCAAGAAAGCGTTCGCGGCAATGCTCGCCGCTTTTCTCGTTTCACGATTCTCAGATTGAACGTATGGAGAAAGTTGCGCAAGGTTCAGCTCTTTTCCGTCAAACTCGATCTTAGCTGAAGCCATCACTTTTACATATTCCGAGCTCAACTTATTCTCTTGCTTAAGATCTTCTAATACATCTTCAGAATAAGTCTTCACTTTTAATTCAGCCAAGCGGAACAGCTGACCGCCCCACTTACTTTCGAGCTCATCTTTAAAAGGAGATTGGACAAGCGCTTCATGAAAAGCCGTAACCATTCCTTGATAAACTGGCAGATTCTCATCCATGAACGCTTGCTCTTCCTTATAATAGGCATCTTCTGTATTAATCGTGTGGCGGATCTTCGCTAGCCTTGCTTTTGATTCGAAACTGTTACGAAGAGCTACGACCTTTTTCATCGCCTCGTTCTGCTCATCCGCAGAACTCGCGTCTTTAAAAACCTGTACAGCTTCTTCAAATTCTGTTTTCAAACTAGCAACATCAGGACGTTCATATGTAAATTCACTAAATTTCATAAAAAAAGCCTCCCATTCATTTACATTCCATTCCTGTATTACCAATTCTACAATCTATCTCTTTTCTCCTGTAATCCCCTTCCCTTTTTCGGTAGAATGTAAGCAGAGAGAAACTAATGGCGGGAGACAAATGTTATGAAGAGCTTTCAATCTGATCCTTTTAAAGGAACCTTCGGCAGTCTTGAAAATTTAGCAGACAAGATCAGCGACGTTTTGTCTTGCCCTGTAACGATAGAAGATCAGAATCACCGACTCCTTGCTTACAGTACACATGAAGACGGAACAGATCCTGCGCGTATCGCGACCATCATCGGACGGCGCGTGCCTGAAAAAGTAGTGAACAGTCTATGGAAAGACGGCGTTATTCCTAGATTACAAGAGAGCGATGACCCTGTTCGTGTCGGCACGATACAAAACGTCGGGCTTGGTGACAGAGTTGCGGTATCGATTAGAAAGAACAACGAAGTACTCGGATATATTTGGGTTCTTGAAGTGGAAAAACAACTAACAACAGATGATATGCAATTGTTAAAACTCGCTGCTGCTTCAGCCAAAAGCCAGCTTCTTCAGATGCAGATCGGTACAAAAAAGAAAGAGGAAAACCGGCAAGAGCTTTTTTGGAAGATGCTTACCGGCAACCTTCCTCAAGAAGAGCATATTTTAGAAAAGTTGCACGAACTCAACATCCTGCCAGTACTTCCAGCAACTGTTTTTATTCTGCAGCTTGAAGAAGAGATCACACCAGCAATTGAAAAAGATATTCTGTATCTCGCGGCGGTCAACCAGAAGATCAACGTCCTCTTATCTGCAGCAGACGCGAATCAGATGCTTCTACTCGCCTCACCTGTTGGTAAGGAACCACCTTTAGAACTAGCGAAGTCCTTTGTGGAATCTTTTTTTACACATATGAAAGAACGATTTTCGGTATCTGACATTAAAGCGGCATACGGCAGTCTCGTTTCCTCTTTTTCAAACGTGGAAAAAAGTTATAAAGAGGCTTCAAGTGTACTAGCCGTTCAAGAAAAGCTAGGCGGAGAAACGTTAACGCTAAACGGGTATCATGAACTTGGCATCTACCAATTTTTAGAAACCATTTATGAAAAACAACAAAGACAGAGCTACCACAATGGAATGATTAAGATCCTGCAAGAATATGATGCCCAGCACAAGACAGAGCTTTATCACACGTTGGAAACGTATCTGACGTTAGATGAAAATCTGAATAAAGCATCAGAAGTGCTTCATATTCATATGAACACCTTACTGTATCGTTTAAAACGGATCAGCGAGTTAACGAATATTGATATGAAGAGCCCTCATCAGAAAATCATGATCTATCTTGATTTCAAGATGAATCGGTTATTTAAACAAGAGCGTTTGTGAATTATCACAAATGCTTTTTTTCATTTTCTAGATTCCCCACAATGAAAAGCTGAATCCCTCGAACTATACTGAAATCACAATTGAAAACGCACTCAAAGAGTTTACTTATATAGGAGGATTCACAAATGATTATTGGAGTTCCAGCAGAAATTAAAAATAATGAAAACCGCGTAGCGATTACGCCATCAGGTGTTATTACACTAACAGCAGCAGGCCACAAAGTACTTGTAGAAAACAACGCAGGTGTTGGCAGCGGATTTACGAACGAAGATTATGCAGCAGCAGGAGCTGAAATCGTAGCAGAAGCACAAGACGCATGGGCAGCTGAAATGGTTATGAAGGTTAAAGAACCTTTAGCTTCAGAGTACAAATATTTCCGTTCAGATCTAATTCTTTTCACATACTTACACTTAGCTGCAGAGCCAGCATTGGCAAAAGCACTAACAGATAGCGGCGTTACAGCGATCGCTTATGAAACTGTTGAATTCAACCGTACACTTCCACTATTAACGCCAATGAGTGAAGTGGCAGGACGTATGTCTGCACAGATCGGTGCTCAGTTCCTTGAAAAGCCTAAAGGCGGAAAAGGTATCCTTCTTGCAGGTGTACCAGGAGTACGTCGCGGTAAAGTAACAATCATCGGTGGCGGTGTTGTAGGTACGAACGCAGCAAAAGTTGCAATCGGACTTGGCGCTGACGTTACAATCATCGACCTTAGCCCAGATCGTCTTCGTCAACTAGACGATATTTTCGGAAACAGCATCCAAACATTAATGTCTAACCCATTAAACATTGCACAAGCTGTAGCTGAATCAGATCTAGTAATCGGAGCTGTACTTATCCCAGGAGCAAAAGCACCTAAATTAGTAACAGAAGAAATGATTAAATCGATGACTCCAGGATCTGTTGTTGTTGATGTAGCGATCGACCAAGGCGGCATCTTTGAAACGGTTGACCGTATCACAACACATGACAACCCTACTTACGACAAGCACGGTGTTGTTCACTACGCAGTAGCAAACATGCCTGGTGCTGTGCCTCGTACGTCTACGATCGCACTTACAAACGTAACAGTTCCATATGCACTACAAATTGCTAACAAAGGTGCACAAGCTGCAATCGCTCAAAACCCATCTTTAAAAGCAGGTCTTAACACAGCTGGTGGTTTCGTAACATACGAAGCAGTTGCAACTGATCTTGGTTATGACTATGTTTCAGCTGAAGTTGCATTAGAAAAAGCAGTTCAAACGGTATAATGGATCGAATGAATAGAAGCTAGGCTCATAATTCTGAGCCTTAGCTTCTTTTTTGTGTTCTCCTAGTGAACATGATTAGAATTTTTCCGTTTTATGCAGATGCCCAGCTTCTTATAAGAGGTCATAAATTCTCGACAAACGTCACATCAATTTTTTATCAATAAACCCCTATTTCCACCATCTTCATAGAACTATTTTCCCATTTGTTTACACAATCTTAACATTCTCATAACCTCACTAAAATATTATCGGAGTATAATTCCTCACTGTAAGACAACTCAAAACAACAGGAGGCAATTATGGCTATTTCAAAAAAGGTACTATCTGTTGCAATGGCAGGAACTCTTGCTATAAGCGGTTTAGCAATAAATCAAGCATCAGCTGATGATAAAAATAAAGAAAATGAAATTCGAAACGTAATCTTTTTAATCGGTGATGGAATGGGGCCGACATACACGACTGCCTATCGCGCTTTTAAAGATGATACAAAAACACCAATGATGGAAGAAACAAAACTTGATAAGTATTTGGTAGGGATGCAATCCACATATTCTCACGATGAAAAAGAGAGTGTAACGGATTCTGCTGCTGCTGCTACTTCAATGTCAGCAGGAATCAAAACGTATAACGGTGCAATCGCAGTTGATATGGAAAAGAAGGATGTTAAAACCGTCTTGGAACAAGCGAAGGAAAACGGTAAATCAACTGGTTTAGTCGCAACATCTCAAATCAACCATGCTACACCAGCTGCATTCGGTGCGCATGATGAATCTCGTGAAAATTATAACCAAATCGCTGATGACTATTACGATGATATGGTGAATGGCAAGCATAAGGTTGACGTGCTTTTAGGCGGAGGTACTAGCTATTTCGAACGTAAAGACCGCAACATTACAAAAGAATTCCAAAAAGATGGTTACTCTTACGTTACGAGCCGTGACCAAATGTTGAAAGACGACAACGAACAAGTTCTAGGCTTATTTGCTCCAAAAGAGCTAGACAAAAAAATCGACCGTCCAAAAGAACAGCCATCCCTAAAAGAGATGACAAACTCTGCATTAGATCGTTTGAATAAAAATGATGATGGTTTCTTCCTTATGGTGGAAGGAAGCCAAATTGACTGGGCTGGCCATGACAACGATGTTGTTGCAGGAATGAGTGAAATGGAAGACTTTGAACAAGCTTTCCAATCTGCAATCGAATTTGCTAAAAAAGACAAGCACACACTTGTAATCACAACAGCTGACCACTCAACAGGCGGTATGACAATGGGTCGTGACGGAGATTACAAATGGGATCCTGCTTCAATTAAAGCAGCAAAGAAAACACCTGACTATATCGCGAAGCAAATCGCGAAAGGTGCACCTGTAGAAGAAACATTAAAGAAATATATTGATCTTGAATTAACACCTGAAGAAGTTCAATCTGTTAAAGATGCAAAAGAAAAAAGCGGTGATGTTTTAGAAATCGATAACGCTATCGAAAAAATCTTTGATCTCCGCACAGGAACAGGCTGGACAACAGATGGGCATACGGGAGAAGATGTTAACGTTTATGCATACGGACCAGGAATGGAGAAATTCACTGGAAAGATCGACAATACGGATACAGCAAATGAAATCTTCTCTATCTTAGAGAAAAGCAAATCTGCATTAGAGAAATAATATCTTTGTAATAGGTAATTCTAACAAAAAAGCATCCCGTTTATACGGGGTGCTTATCTTTTAGGAGGTGGATCCATGCCTTTCAAAGGTTGGATAACGCTTGTTTTATCAGCTGTGTTAGTCACTGGCTGTTCAGCAGATACGAATAAGGATACAAGTACTACACCACAAAACGAGTCCAATAAAAAGGAATCTAAAAAACAGTCAGAAGAACAAACCTTTACAGACAGTTCTCAAGCTTCAGATGATACAGGACTAACGGAAATTAACAAAAAAGTTGAAGACCAAGATGGAGCAATCACATTAAAGAAATATGCAAAAGTAAATAAGGAACAGCAGGCAGATTCAATATCCCTAACCATTGATGAAGTAAAAGTTTTACACTATGCACCATCTCTAGATCTTATAGATTTCTTTCATGGTTATACCCAACAAGATGAATTTCCATATGTACGTGTAAACGTAAAGATTGCTAATCAAGGAAAAGAGACCGTTCATTTCAATCCCGTATCAACAATCAAAACCAATCAAGGGGAAACCGTAACGTGGGAAGAAGACTTTTACCTGGAGGAATTAAACGGAAAGATTAAACCAGGGGAAGAAAAAGTCGGGAGCCTTGGATTTATTCTGAACAAGACCAATGCAGATAAATTAAAATCCATCACTATAACATCCAGCGAAGTCGTTAACGATCAGAAAAAATCAATTTCCAATCCTCTAACCTTTAATGTTGATTTCTAGATTATAAAAAACATCCATGCAGGAATTGCTCTGCATGGATATTTTTTATTTTCCGGGAAATTTTTGTCGAATCTTAATAAATGATGACAGAAGCTTATAGAAGTCCTTCCTTCTTCAAGAAATCTTCCGCTACTTTCTTAGGTGACTCTCCACCCACATTCACTTTATAGTTCATCTCACGCATTTCATCGTCTGTAATTTTTCCGGATAGCTTTTCCAAAACATCCTTTAACTCTGGATGCTTTTCAACGGTTTCTTTACGAAGCATCGGCGCACCTTGATAAGGAGGAAACAGTTTTTTATCGTCTTCTAAAACCGTAAGCTTATATTGACGCAGTTCGCTGTCTGTAGAATAGGCATCCACGACATCAATCTCGCCCTTTTTTACCGCGTTATACCTTAGCTTCGGCTCCATCGTTCTTACATTCGCAAACTGAATATCGTACAGTTTTTGAATACCTTTGTAGCCATCTTCGCGATCTGAAAATTCTAGTGTAAAGCCTGCATTTAAGCTTTGGCTGACACTTTTTAAATCCGAAATCGTCTTTAAGTTATACTCTTTCGCCAACTGTTCAGGAACAGCAAGCGCATACGTATTGTTATATTCCATCGGGCTTAACAATTGCATATCAAACTTACTTTCCATTCCACTTCGAGCTTGTTCATATACTTTTTCGCTATCTGTACTTGAGGCATTTTCTTTTAAAAACTCAGCGATTGCCGTGCCTGTAAATTCTGGATAGATATCAATACTCCCAGATTTCAACGCATTAAACACAAAGGACGTTTTACCAAGGCCTGGCTTCAGCTCCACATTTAGATCGGTTTCTTCTTCAATTAAAAGTTTGTACATGTTGATTAAAATCTCAGGCTCAGAACCTAGCTTACCACCGATCACGATATCTTCTTGACCGCCTTTCATCGCAAAAGGAACTATGATAACTAAAAGAGCAGCTATTAAAAATGCACTGACCGTTGTTAATGCGCGTTTAAACGACAAAAGTTCGAACCTTCTGAGCAGAAAATCAAATAGAATCGCGAGCAATGCAGCTGGTACTGCTCCAAGCACGATCAACATCGTGTTATTGCGATCAATACCGAGCAAGATGATATCACCCAGTCCGCCTGCTCCGATTAGAGCTGCAAGCGTTGCCGTTCCTATGATTAAAACCATGGACGTACGAATACCAGCCATGATAACAGGCATCGCTAATGGAAGTTCAACCTTCATCAATCTTTTCCTCGTGTTCATTCCCATCGCTCTCGCTGCTTCAATTAATGAGGAATCCACTTCTTTAATTCCCGTATACGTGTTTCTTAAGATTGGAAGCAGTGCGTAAACAACAAGTGCAATAATGGCTGGCACCTTACCGATCCCGAACAATGGAATCAACAGACCAAGTAAAGCAAGTGACGGAATCGTCTGCAACACAGCTGTAACTCCGATTATCGGTTCAGCCACTCTTGGTTTTTTCGTTAGATAGATACCTAGAGGGATTGTAATGACCACAGCAAATAGAAGAGCAATAAACGAAATCTGAATATGCTCAATCAGCGCACTTGCGAGTTCACCTTTTCGATCTTGAAATACTTGCAAGAAATTATTCATGTCTGCTACCTCTTTCCTGCAAGTGATCTGCAAGATATTGAATAACAGCTTGTCTGTTCAGCGTTCCTATAATCGCACCATGATCCTCAACGGTCACTTCATTTTCACGGGTTAGAATATCGAGTGCTTCTTTAATGCTCGTATTCACTGAAAGGGATGGCAATTGATAATCCAATCCAATTTCATCTGCTTTCAATGGAATGACGAGCTTTCGAAGATCCATATTTTCTACAGAACTTACACTCTCGGTTCCTACGAAATTTCTTACAAAATCATCAGCTGGGTTTTCGAGAAGCTCTTTTGGCGTTCCAACTTGTACGATAGATCCTTCATTCATCACACAAATGCGGTCTCCAAGTTTAATCGCTTCCTTCATGTCATGTGTTACGAAAACAATAGTTTTTTTAATATTTCTTTGCAGGTCAAAAAGATCTTCCTGCAGCTTTTCTCTACTTATTGGATCGAGCGCACTAAAAGGTTCATCCATAAGAATAATGTTAGGATCTGCAGCTAACGCACGAACCACACCTACCCGCTGCTGCTGTCCGCCAGAAAGTTCTTTAGGCTTTCGATCTCGATACGTCTTTGGATCTAAGCCAACCATATCAAGGAGTTCATCCACTCGTTTGCGAATTCTCTCTTTATCCCATCCTTTTAGCTCGGGAACGATGCTGATATTCTCTAGAATCGTCATATGAGGAAATAGGGCTATTTGCTGCAGTACATACCCGATATTCCAGCGTAACTCATCAATATTGTAGTCACTGATTCTCTTGTTATCGATAGAAATCGTGCCTTTTGTAAGACTGATCAGTCGGTTGATCATTTTGAGCATCGTCGTTTTCCCACAACCACTCGGACCGATCACGACGAAAAATTCTCCTGGTTGTATCGTTAAATTCAAATCACGAACCGCGGACGTTCCATCCCGGTATTCTTTAGAAACATTATCAAAAGTTATCATACACCTGCTCCTTAGTGTGCTTTATCTATTACAAGCAGTATTTCCGTTTTTTCTGTAATCAATAATCAATCTACCCTATGTATTGCACAAAGAAAGAGATTGTAAACTACTCGTGTCCTACTTATTTATATGTATGATTGATTAATTACAAAAACTGCCTTATAATGGGGAACTGTTGTGTTAAAAGTGTTTTCGCGGTTCGCAAACTCCCGCGTTATCAAAACTAGGAGGAATTATCTTGTTTAATTTTTATTTTGGTGTAGCTTTTGCACTGGTTAATTTTATATTGTTTTTAACGTGCTATAAGTGGTTCGGACGTACGGGGCTGTTCGCGTGGATCGCTGCGGCTACGATTCTTGCTAATCTGCAAGTTGTAAAAACAATCGAGATGTTTGGGCTTGTTATGACTCTCGGTAATGTGATCTACGGAACCATCTATTTAGCAACGGATTTAATCAATGAGAAGTACGGAGAAAAAGAGGCGAAGAAAGCCGTTTGGTTCGGTTTCTTTACTCTTATCATGACAACGATCATCATGCAGATGGTGCTCGTGTTCCAACCGCACGAAAGTGACATCTTCCAGCCGCACCTTGAAGCTATCTTTGGGTTTATGCCTCGCCTTGTGATCGGTAGCCTCGCTGCCTACTTAATCAGTCAGTATCTAGACGTTAAGCTCTTTGCGAAGCTGAAGAAAAAGTTTTCACGTCCTGATCAGCTTTGGATTCGTAATAACGGAAGTACGATGGTAAGCCAGCTCATCGACACGCTTATCTTTTGTACGATTGCGTTTGCTGGTGTGTTTTCATGGGATGTTTGGATTCAAATTTTCTTTACAACGTATGTGATCAAATTTGTAGTATCAGCCGCTTCTACACCGTTTATCTATATTGCAAGAAGCTTTAACCATCCCGAAGACCTTCAGAAACCAGGCGTTTAAATGCTCTTGAGAGTGGTTGATTTCCATTCCAGGATGCTCGCTTTCCGCGGGGTGTGCGGTGAGCCTCTTAGCGCTCTGCGCTATTAAGAGTCTCACCTGTCCCACTCATCCGGCAGGAGTCTCGCACCTTGCACTCCAATCAACTTACCGGTATGAAATTTAAAGATCTTTAAAAGTAGAAAACTGTTAGTTTATTAAAAGGATAAGACCAACTCGTATAAGAAGATGGTCTTACCCTTTTTTGTTATATCGTAGAACTACTTCAGCCACTTTTAGAGGACTTTTATGTAACTTCCCTTTTCAGCACGCTTCTTTGCCTTCGTGTTCATTTCTTTGATTTTATGGGATATATTTGAACCTTCTACTAATTTCCCTTCTATGATGACTGTTGGATCGATCAATCGAGGCTTTCCTTTTAAGTGAATATCAAACTCAATCTCGTTTTCTTGTAGCATCACTGGCTTTATAAGTCCTTCATATCGAGCTACTAAGGACGACTTGTTTGATGTTCGGACTTTTTGAAGAACTTCCTCATCTGTAAGCTTAAAATCTGATAGTGTAATAACATCCAGCTCTAAAGCTTCTTTGAGCAATTTTGTTAGTCGATCATATCCGTATACATTCAGGGGATTCATGAAAAAATCTAAAACCTCTTTATAATACGCTTCAACGAACCATTCAGCCTGTCTCGTTCCTTCAATACAAATTAATCCTCGTGATACACACAATTTCTTTATAAAACGATCAATCTCAAGCTTTGAAAGGTAACCGTATCTATACAGATCTCTTAGTGTGTAGTCGATGCGGTCCGCACACAACAACGGTAATGGTTGCTCTAATAACGAATGATCACCTTGCATGATCTCTTCAATGGAAAATCCATGTTGTTTCAATATACTTGGAATTTCTGAGTCCATAATGGTTTCCTCAAAGATTTCTTCATGAAAGTCTTCTGATTCATTATCCAGTACAAAATCGATCACATGAGAAAATGCAGTGTGGGAAACATCGTGAAGGAGCCCAGCGATCTGCTCTTGAAGTGTCCCTCCTAATTTTCTGATCAATAGCATTACGCCAACCGAATGCTCATATCGCGAAACGTTCCATTCCTTGTTTACAAGATAAGAAGCACCGCCTTGATGAATGCCTTTTAAACGTTGTACCGGTTTAGACAATATTAAATCCTGCAACACAGGTTCAACTTCGAAAGAACCATATATATCATCAACTATCATGCCTTTTTCCCCTTTTTTTGTTTTTGTCATTTTAACATACCTGACATCTCCTTCACCCCACATTTACAGAACAACCATTTGTTAAGATTTCCCCTCATATAGACCTTATTTTCTTTAAAATACTAAGGAGGTTCTGACCATTCTTTCCCCATTTTCCTTTGTTAGCATAATGAATGTGATCCTGCTTGTTGCATGAGGCGAGCAGGTTCACGAACTACACAATGAAAAGGGGAGAAATGACATGAGCTTAAAGAAAACAGCAGTTGCTTCACTACTTTCAATGGGGATTATCGGTTCAATTTATAGTACTTCCACACTTGCTTACGACCCGTCTGACCGTGTTCAAACCGTCGCACACCGTGGAGCTTCAGGGTATGCCCCAGAAAATACGATGGCCGCATTCCAAAAGGGCGTTGATATGAAATCTGATTATATTGAAATTGATGTACAAGTAACTAAAGACGGTGAGCTCGTTGTTATTCATGACGTTACATTAGATCGAACAACGAACGGAACGGGATATGTAAAAGATCATACGTTAGAAGAGATTCGTCAACTTGATGCCGGTAGCTACTTTGGGGAAGAATTTATAGGCGAAAAAGTCCCTACTTTTGAAGAAGTACTTGATAAATTCCAAGGAAAAACTGGTATTTTAATTGAATTAAAAGCAACCTATTACTATCCGGAGATTGAAGAAAAAGTAGCTGCAGCTATAAAGGAACGAAACATGCATTTACCAGCTCATGACAAGATTATCATTCAATCATTTGAGTTCGAATCTATGCAACAGATGGACAAGCTTTTGCCTCAAGTCCCAGTTGGAGTACTGACTTCTCGCTCAACAGATCTTAGTGAAGCAAAGCTCGATGAATTTGCTACATATGCTGAATTTGTAAACCCTAGCAGAACCCTAGTAAATTCTTCAATCGTTAATGAAGTGCATGAGCGTCATATGGGCATCATGGCTTGGACGGTTCGAAATCAAAAAGAAGTGCAGCCACTCTTAGACGCTGGTGTTGATGGCATCATAACGGATTATCCAGATTTTACGCCCAAGCATAAATCCAAATAAATGATTTTAAAAAGTGTTGAGGCTATGGGTGGCTTCAACACTTTTTTACTTAATTGATATTCTCTTTGATTATTTTGCATGGATTACCAACAGCTACACAATTAGCTGGAATAGATTTTGTGACAACACTTCCCGCTCCGATTACGGTATTTTCACCTATAGAAACACCCGGCAAGATAACGGAGTTTCCACCGATCCAAACATTGTTTCCGATTGTCACTGGCTTTGTGTTCGTTCGATACGGCGCTTCGTTTCCTTGTGGATGCTTATTGATTCTTTCCGACACGTGTATAGGGTGTGTAGCGGTATAGATTTGGACATTAGGTGCAATCAGTACGTTTTCTCCAATCGTAATCTTGTTGTTATCTAACAAAACACTGTTGAAATTAATAAATGTATTGCGTCCTATCGATATATTTTTTCCAAACTCACATTGAATGGGCTTCTCAATCCAAACCCCTTCTCCTACCCTGCCTAATAATTGCTTTAAGATCTGTACTTTCCTTTCGATCTCATCAACGCTTGTCGAATTAAATGTCTCCACAAGCTTTTTGGCATCAAAGGACATTTGTAAAAGTTCAGGATCTCGGGTGTTATAAAACTCTCCCGATAACATTCTGCCAAACTCTTTCATCTAATTCCTCCATGTCTATTCTTTCTTACTACCATCTAACAACAAAACAGCATAGAAGTCCAAAACTTCCATGCTGTTTGTGTTTTATTTATGCTTAGCCAAAACCTCATCCAACTTCGCGGATTTTTCACTTAGCTTATTATTAATTTTTTCATTAAGACTCAACCACTGATTCATCTTCTCTAGCGCAAGCTTCTCGTTATTTGCTCGTAAAGCATCATGCATCGCTTTTTTCGTTTCATGTGCCTCGTTATGCAGAGTCCTTAACTCCTGATGAATTTGTTTCATCTCCTGCCAGCTGGCTTTGTTCGTGCTTCGCTTCTCTTTTACTTTCTGCTCCCCAGCTTTGACGTGCAAATCGAAAAGCTGATCTTTCTTTTTAACAATCTCTTTTTGTATCTCTAATCGTTCGATCTTAAGAGCGTTCGCTTTGTGAACCTGCTCCTGAAAATTTTTCATCTGCTTAAAGTGTTGACCTCTTTTATGAGCCTCCACTTGGACCTTTTCTTGATTTGCGGCAGAAACCGTTATGGCACCACTCGTAAGAACGGAAAACGCCAGTGCAAGAGGAATAAACTTCTTCATCACTCATCACTCCTTTAACTTTTATACAGGTATCATTTGTTAAAGAAGCGAAAATCTTACGTACATATGTATGTAAATTCTTTGACATTTCATTAAATCTTCTTGAGTGCTCGATTGACCGTCTCTCGTCTTAAGCCCACAAACTGTCCGATTTCTTCTTGAGTCAGTACTTTTTCAATCTGGATATCCGGAAAATAATTGGCGAACCAGTTTTGAAGCTTTCTAATCTTTCCTTCTGGCGTCAAAGTAGACATCTGATTGATGCGCTGCTGCATCATTCTTAATTTTGTTTCTAGCAATAATGCGACTTCTTTGTATCTGTAAGGGTCCTCTTCAAGTGAACGATACCATTGCTGCGGTTCAATCCGCGTGATTTCACATGGTAACAACGCTATTGCGGTTCCGTTATATTCGTTTGGACTTGTTAATGAATGATGTGGAATCACTTCGCCTGGAATGATTAAATTCAGCAGTACTTGACTTCCATCTTCATGAACACGAACGATCTTTAATAAGCCGCTATCTAACCGAAATAACGGACCTTCTTCTCCTTGCCTGAATAGAATCTCGCCTTTTGCAATCAGCATGAATCGACCTCCTACGTACGTCTATCGTATGTATCACCTATTCTACACTTCCTCCATATGCTTTTTAGGTAAGGAGGGTGAAGATACTATGAAACTTGCTCCTTTTATGCAAGAATTAACCCTATTGTACAGCATTGCTTTTATCGGTTATATCCTTCGAAAGAAAGAAATATTGCCATCTGGCAGTGAACGAACTCTATCGGCACTTTTGCTGAACGTTACATTGCCTGCATTGATCATATTTGGAATGGATGTTTCCTTTTCCATTGAACATCTTAAACAGTTCGGTTGGCTTTCCATGATGTCAGTTTTCACCTTAATTCTTTCCTCACTCTTTTCTTGGTGGACTGTTAAGCGGCTAAAGATAAAAGACACACAGAAAAATGCCTTAGAAGGTATCATGATTTTTGGAAATCAAGGTTTTCTAGGCATTGCGGTCTGTTTTTTGTTATTCGGAAAAACAGGAGTGCTTATTGCTACATTCTTTAATTTTGTTTATCTGTTGTGGATTTGGACATACGGCATCTATTTATTTGCTCGTCATTCCAAGACTTTGCCATGGCGAAGCGTCTTTTTAAATCCTGGTGTGATATCTACAATCGCTGGCTTAATCCTTATGCTCCTGCCAGGTACACTTCCTAGTGCTTTATCCAACACTTTAGAAATGTTAGGAAAACCTACTGTTCCGCTTTCTATGTTATTGATTGGCGTTCTCTTAGGGGCTTTACCGCTGCAACATGTCATGAGCTTTCTAAAAAGTTCACACTTATGGCTAGCGAGTTTTTACAAGCTGCTGCTTTTTCCGTTTCTATTACTGCCTTTTATTTTCTTTTCATTACCACTTCAATTAATAGCAGTTGCTGTTCTAACCGCTGGGATGCCCTCCGCTCCAACCATCTCCATGTATGCAGAGCGTTATGGAGAGGATGCCTCTTTTGCGGCAGCGGGGGTTATGTTAAGTACGGTTCTTTCCTGTCTAACCATCCCCCTGTTGTATGCGCTCGTTTTAATAATCTCGTCCCTTGCCTGAGTCTGAGATCTCAAGCAGAATTTCAGGGTACGGTGCAAAGAACGTCTGACCGAGAATCTCACTGTCTTCAAAACGGATCGCATGCGACTTTAAGATCGTAGCCACACTCGAAAACGGTTCTTTTTTGTTTGCATACTTCTGAAGAAGCTCTTCAAAAAAGGCAATTTCTTTTACTGACAGATGTGGCTGAAACCGTTTAAAGATCTCGTATGCCACTTTCCGGTTAGAATCGCTTCTAGCTGTTCGATTAAAGAGCTTGTTCATGGCTTTTGCATACAGTTGTATCGTTCGTTCTTCTCCATTTTCCTGCTCTTTTTTCAAGATACGATTCATCACTTTTAGCGTTGGATTGCTATAAGCCATGAACAGAAACTGATTTTTCTGATGAAAGCTTTTAATCGCTTGAAGTCCCTGAGGCAGAATGTTACGAAAGGCAGCAAGCGTAAAAAGCTTCGTATAAAAACGATCACGAATCGTAAAATTATTTAGCCTTCCTTCTTCTTCGATGGCTAAATGGGAATAGAGCTCTGCGACTCTTCCTCCAAACAACCCGCTCGAATGCCCGATGGCAGGCCCTTTTTCAGTCGAGGCATACACCTTCACTTCTTTTAATCCACAAGAAGGAGAACGAGTCTTCAGAATAAATCCATCTGTATCAATAATTCCAGCCAAATAACCATCTGAAAAAGTACGCATCTCCTTCGTTATATCACGCTGCGTTGATGGCTGAAGAAGAAAATGATCTTCACCCTTTTTCACGATACGTATCGTTTCTCGTGGCGTACCAAGTCCGATTTCTACTTCTGGACATACAGGAACAAAATCTACATAATCCATCAGCTTTTTTATCACATCGTTATATATCACATCACCATTGTATCGGCATGCTTCAAATTCAAGACACTTACTTACCACCACACGGGGTCTAGCGAAGGCTTCCATTCCAAAACTCCCCTCGATCTTTTTATTCAGTGTTCCACTTTTAGATGAATTATTAACATGTTTTCTGTAAAATGTTGGTTAGGAAGGAGCGATTTAATGGCTTACTATGAAGATCTTCGGAAATATGTAGGAACCGCACCACTCATCCTACCTGGCTCAGTTGTTATTATTGTGAACGAAAAGGATGAAATTTTATTACAGCATCGTACCGATGGCGGTTGGGGACTACCAGGTGGCCTGATGGAACTTGGTGAAAGTTTTGAAGAAACGGCGATTCGTGAAGTGAAAGAAGAAACAGGACTCGATGTTGAGGGCTTGACCCAGCTTCACGTCTATTCTGGCCAAGATCATTATATTAAAAATGCAAACGGTGATGAACTCTATGCCGTGACCGCTGTGTACACGGCTCATTCTGTAAGTGGCGAACTAACAATCGATCTCAATGAATCACATGATTTTCAATATTTCAAACATGATCAGCTTCCGAAAGACACGTTAGGCGGTGCACGAAAATACATAACAAACTATATACAAATGAAGAATCAGAACAAAGCTTACCGGTAATCAAGCCGGTCGCTCTGTTCTTTTTTCGTTAAATTTCAGTTCAATATAATCACATACTGGTTCATAACCGATATTTTGATAGATTTTATTAGAAGTAGGATTTGAGAGATCCGTATAAAGCGTGCAGAACGTAAATCCTTCACTCAATAGGTGATCGCTTAATGCAGCAACACAAGCGCTCGCATACCCTTTACCTCTAAGATTCTTTGGCGTATAGACCAAATTGATGGAGACACCTTTCACATTCGGCCTTGTCTTAGCAGCCATCGAAACCGGCTTCCCATCCTCTTCCCATATAAAAAGAAACTTGCTCTCCACCCGTGCTTTTGCATACTCTTCTGCTTCTGCCATCGTCATAATCTGCTTCGTTTCTTCTGTCATCTCTACGATCCAACGCGGCAAGAAAGCTAAGTCAGCTTTTGTTGCCATCCTTAAACGGCCGGCTCGGGCTGCAGGCTGGATAACAGTAGGTAGCGTATAAAGACGCAAATCCATCAGCAATTTTTCTTCTAGATGATGAGCAGTCGTCCACTCGTGTGCAAACGCCTTTCCAACAGCTTTCGGTGACATGACTTTTTGAATATAGTAGTCTTCTTCGATCAAATAACGAACTAAAAAAGGCACTGACGCCACACCATCTGTTTCCTCTTTTTCTAAAAGTAATAGGGCGTAAGGTGGGATAAGCATGGCTGTTAGCATAATCTCTCCATTCTGTTTAACGGTAGCGAGAAAGGGCTGCTCCCCATCCCATACTTTGTCTTGAAAACGCAAGCAGTTGCCAAGCATGATTCCTGCCCGATCTTCCTGAGATAGCAGGAATTCCTCAACTTCCTTATAAAAAGCTGCTATAGACGAATAACGCGTGACCTCCATAATCGTGACCCTCTCTTTATCTATTAAGTCTGTAATCCTATCTATTTCCTCTCCGTTGAGAAAGATTCCTTCTTTTTCGGGATTTATTATTAAAGGCTGTTTTCGTATTCATTGTCTCTTTTGAATGTAGTTGATTTCCGTTGCAGATGCTCGCTTTCCGCGGGGCAGGCGGTGAGCCACATTCGTACGTTTCCGTATAAGTGTCTCACCTGTCTAGTTGCAATGGCTAGCCCCTCGAGGTCAAAAGTTAAATGTTCAAGAAAGCAAATTGCGCCTTCATTGCCCATTCAACTTTTGCTGGTCGGGGCTGAACGAGCCATTTCCACTGATCTTTCATTGTCTCATCCTATGCAAGTTGAATGGAGAGGAAGGTTGCCGACTCCTATGGGACGAGTGGACTGGTGGAGACTCCTAATGGCACGTAGTGGCAGGAGGCTCACCGTTCGCCCCATGGAAAGCGTGCAACCTGGAGCGGAAATCAACTCCCTTCATATCCCTAAATGAATTTACAATTTTAAATGTTCTTTAATTGGTTAAAGGATGCCATTTTCTGATATACTGACCATAACGTAAAGGAAGGTGAACGAAATGAGTACACATGTATTTTCAAAACGCGAAGAGATAGCAAATGCCATCACACACGGACTCGGAGTCCTTCTCAGTGTAGCGGTTACTTCCATTCTGCTCGTGTTTGCCGTATGGAAAGGAACAGCGGTTCATATTGTTAGCTTCGCCGTATTCGGAGGAACGATGCTGACGCTCTATTCAGCCTCAACCCTCGTACACGCTTTTCCTAAAGGACGGGTTAAGGATTTATTTGAGATCATGGACCATGCCGCCATCTATCTCTTTATCGCAGGAACGTATACCCCCATCGTGCTGATCGTTGTAGGAGGAGCACTTGGCTGGACATTATTTGGAGTGGTTTGGGGACTCGCAATCTTTGGTGTCGTGTTTAAAGTCTTTTTTACGAAAAAGTTCGTTGTGTTATCAACATTAGGTTATGTAGCGATGGGATGGCTGATCACATTCGCCTTTCAAGATATTTCGGCAAACATGCCACCAGCGGGCATCCAGCTCCTCGTTGCAGGCGGAATCATCTACACGCTCGGCAGTATCTTTTATGTATGGCGCAGCTTTCCGTTCCACCACGCCGTCTGGCATTTGTTTGTTCTAGCCGGCAGTGTGATGCATTTTCTTATGATGTTTTATGTGTTGCCTAACTAAAATTTTTTTTGAAAGAAGCAGAAAATGTTCTGCTTCTTTTTTATGCTGTAGTTTGAACAACCTTTGTTTCTGCTGACTCTTCAGATCGAAATAAAAAGTGATAAATGATTAAACTTGTAGCACCCATCAAACTAAACAGCAAAGTGATCGTGTTTGCTGAAAGAAATCCGCTAATCATGACGAATAGTGCGGCAATCATTCCAGACAGGTGAAACGACAAGCCGTAGATCGCCATGTACGACCCACGAGCATCATCTGGTATGATTGATGCCACATAAGCTTGCTTAGCTGGAATATGAATCAGTTCACCAACAGATGCAATAAACATCGCTATGATTAAAACAATGGGACTCGTGCTATAGCTGATTACAACAAACCCTAAAGCGTAGGCAAACCCTCCTCCGAGCATTAAAGAACGGTCTTTGAAACGCTTAAATATAGCGGCTATAACAAGACTTAATACGACGACTAAGATCGTGTTCTCTGCTTTTAGTAAACCAATCAATTGAAATCCATCTACTTCAAAAAATGATGTGAAAGGTAGTAATGGCACTTGATCCTGTATATCGCTTACAAGTTTGATACCGATATATGTGGTCAAGCTCTCCTCTAACGAGATAAGAAACAACCCTGCTACCGTAAAGAAGATAAATTTTCGGTTCAAAAAAATGTTTTTATAGCCTCCCTGAAAACTTTTTGTTACGTTGGTATCCTGAGTCACAGCGCTCGGCAGCCGCACATCTTCAAGCCATAACCATGTCACGACCCACGTAATAAAAGTAACCAACGCGATTCCTAAAAATAACTCATATGGATAGGTTTTAAATAGGATAGCCCCAGTTACTCCACCTGCAGCAACCGCCAAATTCCCAAGCCAATAAGAGATCGTATAAATCGCTTTTCTATTTTCCTTCGTACTTGAATCAATAATGATCGCGCCATACGCAGGTCCAGCCATACCTGTAAAAAAGAGAATAACGATAAACAGTACAAAGTTCATATATGGAGAAAGAGGAAAGATCAGATTGAGAGCTCCAGCAATCAAGTAACCTAGACCAATCATACTCTCACTCAGTAGAATAATTCGCTTTCTTCCAAATTGATCGGAACGCCTTCCGCCAATCAACGCTCCCGTTATACCGGAAAGAATGACTCCGATATACATCAAACCCGTTGAAAACGCCCCAACCTGATTAGAAAAAAAGATAGCTAGAAACGGAATGACAGCTGAAGAAGCAAATGTCGTAATAAACTGAAGCACTAACCTAAGCTGGATGTTGCGATGAAACGAAAAGAAATTCATGTTCCTCTCTCCTTTTACGATTGATTAATCAATCATTATTAAAGTTAAAAACAACCGAAACACCTTTTAGCGTTTCGGATATAACAGTTGGAAAGCTGGAATCTTAAACTTTTCTCTAACCCTTGAAACGGCATAGTCTGTAAACGTCAGTCGAATACCTAATAAAAAGCCAAGATAAGCTGTCGCGGTTAAGTCTTCATCAGATTTTTCTAGAACTCCGTTTACTTGACCATTACGTATGATCTCTTGAAGTTTTATAATAAATTCCAGACTAAATTCGTCCAGAACTTTAAACGGTTCAGGAAATTTCGTATGCTGTCCGATCACTTGAACGACCAGCTGTAGATATGTACGCATCTCGATAAAAATAGCAATATGTTTGTCTATCATGCTCTTAATCTCAGTCAACGAATCTTCAGCCTCTGGATTAAAATCTAACATCGCTTCTTTATATTGTTTTTCTAAAGGCTCTGTAACAGCATGGTAAAAAAGCTGATCCTTATTATCAAAGTACGTAAACACACTTCCAAAACTAACACCCGCAGCTTTCGCCACCTTTGCAATGGTCGTGCTCTCATACCCTTGCTCTGCAAACAAAAGAATCGCCTGCTCTAAAATCTTTTCACGCTTTTGTTCCATCGCTTTCAGTTGTTTATGTGATAAAGGCAATTGAGAAATCTCCTTTTTTACAGATGATTGGTTAATCAATCATTATTATAGAGTATATGTTAAAATAAGTAAAATGTTTTTTGGAGGATTGCGTGTGACTGCTTATATTGAACACCGACTATATACGATGTGCATGGTGCAAAACGGAGATAATGTGCTGTTGATCAAACGGCCAGACAATCGCGGCTTTCCTGGGTTTTTAGCCCCTGGTGGTAAAATAGATTTTCCTGAAAGCTTAGTAGAAGGTGCTTGTAGAGAAGTTGAAGAAGAAACAGGATTATGTGTTTCAAACTTAGTGTTCAAAGGGATTGATGAGTATGTAAATCCTCAAAAGAATGTGAGATATATGGTGTTCAACTATTGGACGGATACGTTTGATGGTGAACTTTTGTTAGATCCACCAGAAGGCGAATTGGTTTGGGTCTCAATGAACGAAGCATTAGATCTTCCCATGCAAGACTGGTTTAAAGAGAGGTTTCCGTTGTTCTTTGAGGAAGGTACTTTTGAGATTCAACGTGTGTGGGATGCGAAAAGAGAGCAACAAGAAAAAGTTAAGATCAGGATTACATAATTAAAAGAGAATTTACAGCCGATGCATCTGCTGAAATTAGCAACTCGCGGAAAAAAAGGGAAAACTCGCGGGATTCTGTTTTAAACTCGCGGAATTAAATCAATTTCTCGCGGGATTCTTAAGCAAATTTCAGGGATTATTATATGTTGCACCAAAAAATATAAACTTATCACTTCGTCTCACGCCCCATGCAAAGAAAAAGGATGGCTAAATTACTTTTAGCCATCCTTTAAACAATATTATTTAATAATCTGCAGCTCTTTTGGATATTTCGTCAATGTTTCGTGTCCATCTGCCGTTACACAGACGTCGTCCTCAATACGTACGCCGCCAACATCATCAATATAGATGCCTGGTTCAATCGTATACGTCATTCCTTCACGAAGCACACCATCATTGTTGTCACTCACAGACGGGAATTCGTGAACATCGATTCCAAGTCCGTGTCCGATACGGTGCGGGAAGTTGTCGCCATAACCTGCTTCTGTGATGTGGTTACGTGCGATCACATCAAGATCACCGATGCGCGTTCCAGGCTTAGAAGCTTCTAACGCCTTCAATTGTGCTTGCAGCACGGTATCATAGATCTCGCGGCGCTTTTCATCTAGATCACCAAACGCTACAGTACGCGTGATGTCAGAACAATATCCATCTAGAACTACACCTAGATCAAATAAAACAAAATCACCGTGCTGAAGCTTTCTTAATCCTGGTTTACCATGAGGCTGTCCCGCTTTTTCACCGAATAACACCATTGTAGAGAACGACATTGCGCTGATGCCTTTTTGCTTCAGTTCGTATTCAATCTTCGCGAGTACTTCCATCTCTGTTACACCCTCACGAAGTGCTGCAACTCCTACCTCAACCCCATAGTCTGCAAGTCTAGCCGCTTCACGCAACGTCTTTAACTCGCTTTCTTCTTTTATGAGACGAAGCTCGTTCATCAACTCTTCAGCTCCGACCAAGCTCGCACCATCAAACATGCCAAGTAGCTTCTCGCCACGTGCGTAAGGAAGAGTTTCTTTTTCAATTGCAATCGATGACGCTGTAGTCACCCCACGATTAGCCAACGCTTCTTGTACCTTCGCCCAAGGATCTTCAGAATCGCTGTAACCAACAATCTCATACGTCCAGCCTGCGTCTTTAGCCTGTGAACGTTCCATGCCTGGACAGATCATGAACGGTTCTCCTTCTGCAAGTACAGCCACACCTAACACACGTTCATGCGGGTCAGAATATAATCCTGATAGATAGAACACGTTTGCTGTCGTGTGAATGAACGCGAAAGTATGCCCTTCTTGCTGTAGCCAGTTCTGTACCTTTTGAATACGTCCTTCGTTCATGTATATACCTCCAATAAAAGCCCGAGGGCTATAAATTAATCTCTCATACTCTATTGTAGAATAAACTCCCGTGAAAAAACAGAAGCACACATCGCAAGAAGCAAATGTGTGCTAAATATAAAAATTTGAAAGAGGTTGATTTCCGTTTCAGGTGCTCGCTTTCCGGGGGGCGTGCGGTGAGCCACCCCGGCACTTTGTGCCCTTAGGTGTCTCACCTGTCCCGCTGATCCCCCAGGAGTCTCGCACCTTACACTCCAATCAACTTTTCATTGATGCCTTTTGAAGGATATCCCGAGCTTCTTTTAAAGAATTAAAACTGAACTTTTTCCTCAATAAAGCTCTTAAGATCTGCAATCTTCACACGCGTTTGTTCCATCGTGTCACGGTCACGTACGGTTACCATGCCGTCTTCTTTAGAATCAAAGTCATACGTGATACAGAAAGGCGTACCTACTTCATCTTGACGACGGTAACGTTTACCGATTGATCCTGTCTCGTCATAGTCCACATTGAAGTCTTTTGCAAGTGAGCTGAACACTTCTGTTGCTTCCTCAGATAGCTTCTTAGATAGAGGCAAGATCGCTGCTTTATAAGGAGCTAGAGCAGGGTGTAAGTGCATAACTGTTCTTGATGTGCCATCTTCAAGCTGCTCATCTTCATAAGCATCAATCAAGAACGCCAATGTTACGCGGTCAGCACCTAGAGAAGGTTCGATGCAATAAGGAACATAACGCTCGTTTGTTTCTTGGTCGATATAGTTGAAGTCTTCACCTGAGAATTCCATGTGACGCTTCAAATCGAAGTCTGTACGAGACGCAACACCCCAAAGCTCACCCCAACCGAACGGGAATTTATACTCAAAGTCAGTCGTCGCATTAGAGTAGTGAGAAAGCTCATCTTCGTTATGGTCGCGAAGACGAAGGTTTTCTGAAGTCATACCTAATGATTTCAACCATTTTTCAGCTGTATCTTTCCAATAGTTGAACCACTCAATCTCGCTTCCAGGCTTACAGAAGAACTCAAGCTCCATCTGTTCGAACTCACGTGTACGGAACGTGAAGTTACCTGGTGTAATCTCGTTACGGAAACTCTTACCGACCTGTGCGATACCGAACGGCAATTTTTTACGCATCGTACGTTGAACATTTTTAAAGTTAACGAAGATTCCTTGCGCTGTTTCCGGACGCATGTAAATTTCGTTTGAGCTTGATTCCGTTACACCTTGGTGTGTTTTGAACATCAAGTTGAACTGGCGGATGCTTGTGAAGTCATGGCTTCCACACTCAGGACAAGCGATATTGTACTCTTTTACTAACTCTTCCATCTTTTCGAACGGAAGTCCGTCAACGATAATTTCTTTTCCAGCTTGCTCAGCAGCATCTTCGATTAGTTTATCTGCACGGTGGCGCGCTTTACAGTTCTTACAGTCCATCATCGGGTCGTTAAAGTTACCGATGTGACCAGATGCTTCCCACGTACGCGGGTTCATCAAGATTGCAGCATCAAGACCTACGTTGTATGGTGACTCCTGAACGAATTTTTTCCACCAAGCTTTTTTTACGTTGTTCTTCAGCTCAACACCAAGCGGACCATAATCCCACGTATTTGCAAGACCTCCGTAGATTTCAGATCCTGGAAATACAAAACCGCGGTGTTTCGCATGATTTGTGATGGTTTCCATGTTTTTTGTCATTTTTATTCCTCCCATTTAGGTTTTGCCTTATGGGTCGGCCGTTTTTTTAAAAATAAAAAACTCCCGTCCCAAGGCGCTATGCCCAGGGACGAGAGTTGTATCTCCCGCGGTTCCACCCTAGTTGATCCGTATGTAAAAACGAATCCTCTTTTCAAAAAGCAACTCCGGACTGCCGTTTCACTAATGTCTCTTACCGGGCTCTCACCATCCCCAGCTCGCTAAAAAGAGTGTACATTTAGCTACTATTCATCCTTCACAGCTGCATATCATCTTTTATAATAAAATAATATTACCAAAAAACAAAAACATTAGTCAAAATATTTTCCTATTATATGCAGTTATTGTTTATTTTGTGCCAGTTCGTCCTCAATTTGTTTTAAAGTAGGCAGTGCGGTCATTGCTCCTTTAACAGAAACAGCAAGTGCTCCAGAAACGCTACCGAACAACGCCATGTCACTCGCTTCATCAAGTGTCAGGTCTTGGAGTGACCCCTCATATTCATTCAATTGATGAAGAACAGCAGCCACATAAGCATCACCCGCTCCAGTCGTATCTACCGAAGAAACACGCTTTGCCGGGATATATTCACCGCCCTCTTTTGTCACCACATAGCTTCCGTCATCACCTAGCGTGATGAAGAGTAAGGGAATATCATATTCTTGAAGAACTTTAATGCCTTCTTCGACCTTTTTTAATCCTGTGATAAATTCGAGTTCCTCTTCAGAGATCTTAACGATGTCAGCATGCTTTAGCATAGAAAGAATTGTTTCACGAGCTTGCGCTGGTGTTTTCCAGAGCGACAACCGCAAGTTTGGATCGTACGAAACCCACATGCCGTTTTCTTTTGCAAGCCTTACCGCTTTTTCAGTAGCGCTTTTGGAAGGCTCACCAATCAACGAAATCGAACCAAAATGAAGAATTTTATGCTCTTTAAAGAGACTCGGTTGTACATCCTTTTCTTCTAAGAAGCGGTCTGCGCTCGGGTTAATGTAAAAATCAAACGATCTTTCACCATTTGGGTCAAGCGTTACAAAGACAGCACCTGTTCTTACTTCTTCGGTTTTGTACACATGAAAAGCATTCACACCATAGCTCTTTAATGTTTCAATCATGAACGATCCTAGAACATCGTCCCCAACTTTTCCTAAAAAAGTAGATGCTGAGCCTAATCGCGCAACCCCAACAGCTACATTGGCAGGTGCTCCACCAGGACTTTTCTGGTATGTTGTGTTCGTTTCATCCGTTGGAATAAAATCAACAAGTGCTTCTCCTAAAGAAATTACGCCTTTTTTCATCGTAGCCTCCCCCTCTTTGTAAAAAAATCAGGCATGGTTAGCCTGATTTCCTGATTTATTTCATTTTAACCTGCAATAATGAAGTTTCACCTTTAGTTGCTTTAGACGCAGCGCGCTTGTCTAAAGATTCAACCGCATCACCATTTGTGATCACGATCGGCGTTACCGTGCTAGCCGCTTTTTCTTTAATTAAATCCAGGTCAAAGCTTACAAGCTTGTCTCCCGCTTTCACTTTATCTCCTACGTTCACATGTCCTTCGAAACCTTCACCGTTCATGCTAACCGTCTCAAGACCAACGTGAATTAGAATTTCTGCGCCTGCTTCTGATTGGATGCCGATCGCATGCTTCGTGTGGAAGAACTGAACGATTTCCCCATCAACTGGAGAGACAACAACACCTTCTGTTGGTTCTATCGCAATCCCATCGCCCATCATTTTTTGAGCGAACGTCGGATCTGGCACCTCTTCAATGTTTACGATTTTTCCTGTTAATGGAGCGATTAGTGTTTCTTCTTTTTTAACTTCTTTTTTTCCAAATAGTTTATTGAACATAATTTTTCACTCACCTTTCAGTTTGCTTTACTTTTATAATTTACACCTGTCTGAACGCTTTAAAACATTTCAGCTCTTAATCACAAAACCATGTTTGAAAAATTATTGTAGCTCGTGGGATTGATTTCCGTTTCAGGTTGCTCGCTTTCCGGGGGGCGTGCGGTGAGCCTCCTCTGCGCTCTGCGCACTTAGGAGTCTCACCTGTCCCGCTGATCCCCCAGGAGTCTCGCACCTTACACTCCAATCAAATTCGATGATGTAGAAAATCAAAAGATAAAAGCTGAATCTTTGATATAAAGAAAGACCAAAGAGCAAGAAACAAGTTCAATGCTCTTCAGGTCCTATTAAACAGGGTAAACTTTCCCTATAAAAGTAATGCAGTGCTTATCTGGTTGTCAACGAGAAAGGCTCTATTATTGGTATAGTGAGTTGGACAATAAACGGAACAGATAATCCGTATGATCACGGAATCCTGCTTCGAGTCCGATCAACGTTATATCTTTTTGCGCATCTTCTACAATAACGGACTGCCCAGCCGCTAGTTGATTGTTCTTCCAGTGGCCTGCAACAAAGAAGTCACCGTCGCCTAACGTTGCGACCGATTTAGAGTTTCCTAACTCTGTAAACCAGACTGGTCGATAAACAAATCCGAGATCCGCTTCTTTATAGCCTGCTGTTACTTCATCTTTTTCATAGTTTACTTTTACGATTCCGTTGCTGTTTGAGCCGCCAGTATTAACTTTCATCGTTGTTAATCCGAGCTGACTTGAAGCTTTAGCTCCACCTGCACCTACTGAAATGTATTTTCCACCGCTATCAATAAACGTTTGTACGTTGTTTTTAAAACTGTCATAAGCCTGCTTACTTCCGATCACGAACGGCTTATTCGCTTCTCTCACATTCTCGTATTGCAGCAATGCGTCCGTTCCTGCATATAAAAACGCATCGTATTGAGATAGACCCTTCTCTGCAACTTCTTTTGGTGTCACTTCTGTAACCGAGAAACCGAGTCGTTCTAATGCGAGCTTTGTACCTGCATGACTTTGCGCTTTATTCATGCCACCATCTTTTAAAACAGCTACTTCAAGTGTTGAAAGCATTTCTTTCTGAGATGGCATTTTTGCTGATTGCAGCTTGATGCCTGACTCTTTCACAAGCTTCTTGTTTCTTGATGAGAGGTTTTCAATATAGAAATCACCTGCATTATCTTTATATACACGCTCACCTTTTTTCATAAGGTCGTTCACTAGTTTCACAGCTTGGACCGAACTGTTGGGAATTACGTATGGCCCTTTCCCTTGAATAGATCCGTCATATTCGGCCTCTTTAACAGGCTTTGTTTTCGCATTCACTTTTTCATCTACTTCAATTGCTTCAAAGCCCCACAATTCTGGTAGACTCCAAGCTGAAATATCATACATCGCTGGCGTATCGTTCGTGATATCCTCGCCATCCCATAACATCGTGTTTGCAAGACCTGCTTTCGCTTGGCTCATAGAAACGATATAGGTGCCAGCTGGGTATGTTTGTCCGTTAACTGAGAAAGGTTTAACGGCTTTTTCAACAGAGATATCATTTTTAATGAGATGGTTCACGGCTTTTTCAGTAACCGTTGGATCTTTTTCATCTACTGGCAGCACATAAGCATCTGGGAAAAATCCTTCCTCATGATACGGATGATCAAAATTGATGCCACGTTCAAAGATCTCAATTTGATCTGTAAGCATTCCTTGTTTGTTCTGAACAGCAAACTTCAATGCCCCCATCACAGCATCGTTTGCCCATCGTACACCATCCCAGTTGTTTGTCGGAGCTTCTAACGTGTAGCCGTACGCCCCATGGTACATCGCATACATCGGTGTAAAGATTGGCGGATAATCGTCCCAACCAGCGCTGTCATCACGCTGAGGGATATAAGTACCTGTCATATTTTTATAGAGATCTGTTTCATAGTTTGCTTTATTACCAACGATTTCAGCTTCCATCGCTTTTGCTTGATCTAACGCCCATTTAGAGAACAAATCATATTCATAGTTTGGGTTATGAGGAGGCGTACATGGCTCAATTAACCCAGGTTTTCCGTCGTCACTATTGATATAACCGTGAAGATCTAAGAAGACCATCGGATTCCACTCTGTGATCAGATCAACGGTTTGTTTTGTTTCCTCTTGCGAAAGTGTGATGAAGTCACGGTTCAGGTCGATACCGTTTCCGTTAAAACGAGTGCCGTCAACACGACCATCAGGATTCGCCACCACGTTAAAGATAAGTATGTTGCTGTCTAGAATCTCTTTTGTTTCTTCGTCATTATCATTAGCAAAACGATCGATCAGCTGAAGAACGGCATCAGAACCTATGTATTCTGTTCCGTGGATTGATCCATTGATCATCACCGGCACTTTAAAGTCAGGATTTTCGGCGATCCAGTCTTGTGCTTTTTGAGGATTTCTGAACATTTCCTTTCGTAGTTTCTTATAATGTCCATACTTGCCTTTATCCCCGTTATTCGAGATCGTGACCACATACATCGGATACCCTTTAGATGAAACGCCTGTTTGTTCGAGGGTTACTCGTTTACTTTCTCTATCAATCTTCTTTAAGACCGAACCAATCTTTGAATACTTTACAAAATCATAATGTTCAGAGTTAAACGGACTTCCATCAGCCTCTTCAAAACTATTAACATTCGTCCACTTTTTTTGAGGCGCTTCTGCTGTTACAGCAAAAGGCATCGATGTCAGCAAACTTAAACTCATCACACCTGCTATCCAATGTTTTTTTAACATGTTGTTTCTCCCCTTCCTCTGTCCAAAAACAAAATAATTATACCTATACATGAATATTTATTCAATCTATTTTTCAAGATTATATCACCAGAATTAATATTCAATAGACCACAGTTGATACCTTCGTTAAAAATGGAAAGAAACACAAATGAGTAAATATTCATAGTTCTTTATTCTTATTAAAAGGGATTGATAAAAGTAAAACACGGATTAATGTTATAATTTGGATGAAAAAAGGGGGAGAGGGCATGCACATTAGCGAGGTTTCAAGAATAGCCATCGGCACACATTTAGGAGAAATGAATAAAGAAGATTCTCTTACCTATCAAGAATCAATTGAATTTGCGTTGCTAAATGGAATCAACTTTATTGATACTGCACTTAATTATCGCGGCATGCGTTCCGAGCGCGATGTTGGGAGTGTTTTAGCGAAACTCGTTCAAATCGAAAAACAGGTCGACAGAGAAGATATTTTCTTATCTACGAAAGCTGGTATCATACCAGGTGATATTGATGCTCAACTTCGTCCAGAGAATTATCTGCAGAAGGTTTTAGTAGAAAAAGGGATTCTACAGCGTTCTGATTTACAGATCATTGACCATCACAAACACGTTATGGAGCCTTCCTTTTATGAATTTGCACTGCAACAAAGTTTAAAGCATATGCATGTTGATTACATAGACGTTCATTACATTCATAATCCTGAGGTCTCTTTGAGAGCTTTAGGTGAAGATATTTTTTATCAGAAACTCCAAAAATTGTTTTCGTTTTATGAACAGCAAGTTGAAAAAGGGTTGATCCGCTATTACGGTTTAGCGGTCTGGTCAGCTTTTACAGAGTCTCCCGGCACACCGGGTTACATCTCTCTAGACAAAGTAATGAATGTTGCCCACTCTGTTGCAGGAAACTCCCATCATTTTCGTTTTATTCAAACCCCATTCAATTATTCAAATCAGATCGCAGCAACAGGTCTTAACCAGCACGTAAATGGTAAATGGAGAACATTGCTTCAAGCTTCAGAAGAGTTAGGAATTCATGTCACAACAAGTGCTCCATTAGATTGCGGCAGACTTACGAATCATCAGCACGCAGATGTAAAAGAGCTGATATCGTTTGTTTTAAAAACGCCGGGTATTTTGTCTACGATGATTGGTATGCGAAAGGTAGAAACGGTAAAAAAGAATTTAAAATGGCTTAACAAAGTTGGCTCGTAATAACGAGTCAACTTTGTTACAAAATGGTGTAATACGCATTTGCTTAGTAAAAGGGTTCCATCATAAAGAATCTTAGTTCCGCAGCTTACTTTATACGGTCAATTATTGTAATCCTACCAGTGTACTTGAAACTTATTACCATTCAAATCATAAAAGTGAAAAAATGCATGACCATTATCTTCTTTAATTTCATCAACCTTCACTTGATGGTCAATTAAGTGTTGATGAAATTTAGATAAATCAGGACTCGTAAAGCCTATGCTAAATTCTTGTTCATTGTCGATTGTAAAATGTGCAAATGTTTCATCTTCGGTGGGAACTAAGATAAGTAAGAAAGGTCCATCATTTACTTTGATAATGGCCCGTTCCTCTGTATGATTTAATAACTGGAGCCCTAATACATCTCTATACCAATGTGCTGATCGTTCTAATTCTTTTACAGGAATTCTTATATAATGTACTTGTTCAATAAATGATTTACTCATACCCTTCTCTCCTTGCTTTGTTTTTTCTATATACCTCTTTCTTCCAAATTTTGAATTAACCTGCCACTTCGTTTAATTTCATAAAAATCCCAATCAGATCGAACTACCTTTTAAAAAGCATTTTAAAAGCTTCTGGAAAAACTTTTATATTTTTTTTAATCATTTTGACTTGTAAATGAAACCGTTTTATTTTACAATCACTAATGCAAACGATTGCACCAACATGCATATACAAATTTGTAAGCGATTCAACTTTTTTTCGCAATCTATTGAATGCGATTTCAAAAAGACAACGAAAGATATATACTTAAGGAGGAAATCGTTTTGAAACAACGTGGAAAACTCATTTCATTTGATTTCTGGCAAAAGCTAGGTAAAGCGCTTCTTGTAGTAGTAGCGGTAATGCCAGCTGCCGGTTTGATGATATCACTAGGTAAAGTTATAGCTATGTTCGGTGGCGACATGACATTAGTGCAAACGATTGCTCGTGTTATGGAAGACATCGGATGGGCGATCATAACAAATCTGCACATCCTATTTGCGGTAGCAATCGGGGGATCTTGGGCGAAGGAACGTGCGGGTGGTGCATTCGCAGCCGTAATCGCGTTCATCTTGATCAACCGTATTACAGGAGCAATCTTCGGCGTGAACAGCGCGATGATGCTTGAAGAAGGCGCAAAAGTAAAATCACTTTTTGGCAGCGAACTCGTTGTTGGCGATTATTTCACATCCATTCTAGGTGCTCCTGCTCTAAACATGGGAGTGTTCGTCGGAATCATTTCCGGTTTCCTAGGTGCTGTTTTATTTAACAAGTACTACAACTACAACAAGCTTCCAAATGCATTAGCATTCTTTAACGGAAAACGTTTTGTACCATTCGCTGTTATTTTATGGTCAGTGGTTACAGCTTTACTTCTAGCATTAATTTGGCCGTTTATCCAATCTCTACTTAACGATTTTGGTAAATGGATCGCAACATCTCGTAACACGGCTCCAGTTATCGCACCTTTCGTGTTCGGTACTCTAGAGCGTTTATTGTTACCATTTGGTCTTCACCATATGTTAACGGTGCCGATCAACTATACGGAGCTCGGTGGAACGTATCAAATCATGACGGGTTCAGGAGCAGGATCTTCTGTAGCAGGACAAGATCCACTATGGTTGGCTTGGATCAACGACCTTAACAACTTCTTAGCTGCTGGAGATACAAAAGCGTATCAAGCACTATTAAATGATGTAGTACCTGCTCGTTTCAAAATGGGACAAGTTGTTCTTTCAACGGCATCTCTTGTAGCGATCGCACTTGCGATGTACATGAACGTTGATAAAGACAAGCGTAAAAAGTACAAGTCTATGTTCTTATCTGCAGCACTAGCTGTATTCTTAACAGGTGTAACTGAGCCGATCGAATTCATGTTCATGTTTGCTGCTCCACTTCTTTATGTTGTGTATGCAATCACGACTGGACTTGCTTTCGCAGTAGCGGATCTTATCCACGTTCGTGTTCATGCATTTGGTTTTATAGAATTATTAACTCGTACACCATTGCTTGTAAAAGCAGGATTAACACGTGACTTAATCAACTTTGCTGTAACATGTATCGTATTCTTTGGATTAAACTTCTCGATCTTCTACGTATTGATCAAAAAGTTCAACCTGCCTACTCCAGGTCGTGCAGGTAACTATATCGAAACAACAGAAAATGATGCTGCACCAGCTAAAAACGAAGCTGCAACTGGATCAGACAATTCTCAAGCTTCAGCGATCATCGGACTTTTAGGTGGAGCTGACAACATTGAAGACGTTGACGCATGTATGACTCGCCTTCGTGTAACGGTTAAGGATGCAACTGGCGTCGGCACAGAAAAAGAGTGGAAAGAAAACGGAGCACTTGGTCTGATCATCAAGGATAAAGGTGTTCAAGCGATTTACGGACCAAAAGCTGATGTTTTAAAGTCTGACATTCAAGATCGTTTGGGGATGTAATTCATGAAGCTATTAACGTTAAACGTTCATGCTTGGCAAGAAGAGAACCAGATGGAAAAATTAGAGATGCTTGCTCGCGATATCGCGAGCGAGCGTTATGATGTTATCGCGCTACAAGAGGTCATGCAGTCGATCGACGCTTCTCTTGTTAAAGACAACATCAAAAAAGATAATTATGCCCTTGTTCTTTTAGAGCTATTGAAGAAACTTGGCGTTGAAGATTATAACTTTGTATGGGACATGGCCCACTTTGGTTATGTGACTTACGAAGAGGGATTGGCGATCATCAGCCGCCACCCAATTACGTCTCATGAAAGCTTTTTTGTTTCTGATCTACAAGATATGAACAACTGGAAAACACGCAAAATCGTAAAAGCAACCATCTCTTATGAAGGCCAAGATATTCAATTCTTCTCCGGGCACTTCGGCTGGTGGGAAGATGACATCGAACCCTTTAAAGGTCAGTTCGATCGTTTGATGCAGTACATCCCTGAAGAAGGTCTTTCTTTTATCATGGGTGACTTAAACAACGATGCGAACGTTTGTGGCGAAGGCTTTGATTATGTAAAAGAAAAAGGCCTTTACGACACATACGAACTGGCTGCAGATAAAGATGATGGCTTAACGATCATCGGTTCCATTGCAGGATGGGACGATAACGAAGCTGGACGCAGGATCGATTATATCTTAAGCAGCAAGCCTGTTGACGTGCTTCAATCATCCGTGCGTTTTAACGGCAAAGAAACACCGGTGGTCTCCGATCATGCAGGTGTTGCAGTTACGGTTAAGTTATAAGCTTTGTTGCTCTCTTGAAAGTGTTGATTTCCGTTTCAGGTGCTTCGCTTTCCGCGGGGCAGGCGGTGAGCCCCTTGCCGCTTTGCGCCATTAAGGGTCTCACCTGACCGCTTGTCCCGCAGGAGTCTCGCACCTTGCACTCCAATCAACTTTTTCAGTGAAGCATAAACAATAAACCGATCAGTAAGCAGCCTTATTTTATAAAGAAAATAAAGAAATCAAACAAACCATGGGGAGCCGTTTTGCGGTATCCCCTGGCGTGTTGTTAAAGAGAAAACATGGAGGTAACATTATGGAAAAAGTTTGGTGGAAAGAAGCCGTTGGCTATCAAATTTACCCTCGCAGCTTCCAAGATTCTAATGGAGACGGAATCGGCGATCTAAAAGGGATCATTCAACGCTTAGATTATATTAAAGACCTTGGCATCGACGTGATCTGGATCTGCCCGATGTACAAGTCGCCAAATGATGATAACGGATATGACATTTCCGATTATCAAGATATCATGGACGACTTTGGAACGATGGAAGACTTTGATCTCCTGATGGAGGAAGTTCATAAGCGTGATATGAAGCTGATCATCGACCTTGTTCTTAACCATACGAGTGACGAGCACCAATGGTTCATCGAGTCTCGTTCATCTAAAGAAAATCCGAAGCGCGACTGGTACATTTGGAGAGACGGTAAAGACGGTAAAGAGCCAAACAACTGGGAAAGCATTTTCTCCGGATCGGCATGGCAATATGATGAAAAGACAGATCAATATTACCTCCATGTTTTCTCAACCAAACAACCAGATGTGAACTGGGAAAACCCTGAAGTGCGTGAAGCTCTTTATGATACGGTCAACTGGTGGTTAGATAAAGGAATCGACGGTTTCCGTATCGATGCAATCAGTCATATTAAAAAGCGTGATGGCTTCCCTGACATGCCGAACCCGAAGAACGAAAAATATGTGTCTTCATTCGACATGCACATGAATCAAAAAGGCATTCATACGTTTTTACAAGAGTTCAAAGACCGCACATACGCAAACTATGATGTAATGACGGTTGGTGAAGCAAACGGCGTTAAGATTGACGAAGCAGATCTTTGGGTAGGTAAAGAAAACGGAAAGATGGACATGATCTTCCAATTTGAACACCTTGGCCTTTGGGATGCAGAAACCAATCCAGAAGTGGATATCGTTGAACTGAAAAAAGTATTAACACGCTGGCAGAAAGGTCTTGAAAAAGAAGGCTGGAACGCACTGTTTATCGAAAATCATGACAAACCTCGTGTTGTTTCTACTTGGGGCAATGATGATGAGTTTTGGTATGAAAGTGCAACAAGCTTCGGCGCGATGTATTTCTTGATGCAAGGAACACCGTTCATCTACCAAGGACAAGAGATCGGAATGACGAACGTACAGTTTGACTCGATCGAAGACTATGATGATGTCGCTGACAAAAATCGTTACCGCATCAAGCGCGAAGAAGGCGTATCGCATGAAGATATCATGTCTGTGATCTGGGCATCGTCTCGTGACAACAGCCGTACTCCAATGCAGTGGAATAGCGGTGAAAATGCTGGATTTACAACCGGAACGCCTTGGATGAAAGTAAATCCAAATTTTGCAGAAATCAACGTCGAGAAACAAGAACAAGACGAGCATTCGATCTTAAGCTTTTATAAGAAAATGATCGCATTAAAGAAAAAGAACGAAGTCTTCACGTACGGTGTGTATGATCTGATCCTTGAAGAAGATGAACAGATCTATGCGTACACACGTACACTTGGAGAGGAAAAGATCGTTGTGATCACGAACCTTTCTAAGGCTGAAGCGAAGTTTGAATCTGAATTAAATCTGAACGCTAATGAATTGTTGTTAGCAAACAAAGAAGTTGTACCTCATGACGATGTGACAAGCGTAACTTTACGACCTTATGAAGCGCGTGTATATCGCGTGAAAGCTTAACAAACAAAAGCGTGCTGTCCGATTAGGGAGAGCACGCTTTTTTAATGTGGTAATCTTTTTTCAAACCGAATAAAGGAATACAGTCGCAGAAGTACAATCAATGTACCCACGATCGTTAAAACAGGCGATAAATTCGTGAATAACGGTAGCCACGCTAAAATAAAGGCAACAAGCGCTGTTAAATTTCCTGAAAATCCATTGATCGGTTGAGTTCCTACAAGTCCTGCCCCTCTTAAGGAATTTTCATAACACGATCTATGATACGGTCGCAACTTAAAAAAGGCCCATACCGTACGCAGCTCATCCCTCTCCTTTATCGGCATCAAACAGCTATCACAGTTTAGTTCTTTTTTCATCATTTCTTCTCCTTCAGCAGCAAATCACTTTCCTCTATTCTACCAATTCTTCAATCAATCCTATAGCGTTTTAAAGGATATTTTGTGTGATTAGAAGAATTTTAAAATGAGGAGTGATGCTATGATAAAAAAGATAAGATTGCAGCCCATCTATATGAACAAGCTTCAGCTCTTAATGAACCGTTTAGAGGATGTTCTTGTTAAACAGAGTCTTGAATTAGAAATGAGCAAGATGACGGCCGGTTTTCGCGGTGAAGACTCTATCAACTATTTTTTGAACATGCTTCCGAACCAGAAAGAATGCCACGTTCTGCATGACCTTCGAATTCCCCATGAATCTACTTTTTTTTAAATCGACACGCTCATTGTAAATCCTACGTACATCCTTATTATTGAAGTAAAGAACATCTCCGGTAACCTTTTCTTCGATCATACCTTCAATCAACTAATACGCACAAAAAACGGTATAGAAGAACCCTTTCAAGACCCTATCGCCCAATTTGAACGCCAAAAATACCAGCTTGAACACTGGTTGATTAAAAATAAATTTCCCACAGTTCCGATCGAGACTCTCGTTGTAATGACTCATTCTCAATCTGTTTTGAAAACGAACGATGTATCGAGTCGTATATCGAAAAAAGTGATTCATAGTGTTCAACTGCTAGACCGAATCCGGGAGCTTCAACGGAAATATAAACAGCATGTGATTGTTTCAGGAGATGTAATGAACAAGGTCACGCGGCGATTGATCAAGGAACACACCCCACGGGATGTCGATGTAATGGAGCGTTATAAAATTAGTAAAGAGATGATTATTAAAGGGGTGCAGTGTGAGGGGTGTTTGGGTTTCGGGATGAAAAAAGGCTATCGAACCTGGAATTGTCCGCATTGTTCACATTCTAGCAGGAATCCTCACATAAGAGCGCTTAAAGATTACTCCCTTTTCATCCAAACTACGTTAACCAACCAGCAAGCACGTGATTTTCTGAAGCTTTCTTCTATTTCGGTAGCATCCAAGCTCTTAGTATCTATGAAATTGCCTTATACAGGTGCAACAAGAGGGAGAATGTATGATTTAAGCCCCCTAAATGACATTCAGAAATAGAAATCTGTCCGATTGAGTAATGAATCTGTCCAATTGTCTATGTAATCTGTCTGATTGCGGCCATAATCTGTCCAATCTTGAATATAATCTGTCCAATTCAGCAATTAATCTGTCCAATCTCGAAACTCACTCCACCCAAACAAAAAAACACCCAAATTAATGGATGCTTTTCGACGTGCGGTTCACTGGCTTTCGTTCGCGCTTCTTCTCTTCCACTGTTTCATCCTGATTCATCCCATAACCAAGCGAAGGATACAGATTCCCTGGTGCAGGATCAACAAACTGCGTTTGATTAAAGTACACATGCGGTGTTTTCCACAGCGCAACAAGTGCCTTCCAGTGCGGCATCTCGTGATAGCGCTCTGGCCACATTTCTTTAATATGCTTCTTCACGAGCGGGTAATATTTCGGACTCATACCTGGGAACAAATGATGCTCCGTATGGTAAGAGAAATTAAAATGAATCACATCGATCCATTTTGGAACCGTAACCGTTAAGCTGTTCGCTAACGGATCGTTCACGTCTGTCATTGGGTTCAAGCGGTGATTGGTTGAGATATAGCTCATTACGATCGCGTTTGCGATCAATAACGGCAGCAATACCGCAAAGAACCATTTAACAGGTCCAAGCCATGCTAACAATCCTAGCCACATCGCCCACGGCAATAACAACTGAATCCAAACAGAAGGACGTTTACTCGGTTTGAACTCTTTAATAAAACGTTTGAACATAAAAAGTCCGTGCAGTGTAAACGAAACTGACAAGAAAGCAAAGCTTACGATCGAACGCATCCACATTGGAAGCTTGTACACTTTTTGTAGCAAGGGTTTGTGTGACAAGTTCTCAAGCGTTGGCCACGCATCCGGGTCTTTTCCATCATGTTGTGTGTGTACGTGGTGCGTCGTATTGTGCCACTTTCTCCATAGCTTTGGTCCAACACTTAACGGCCAGAAAGCTACCGCTCCTAAAAAATCACGAAGCCACGGCTTTCGGATTACTGTGCCGTGCAGAATCTCATGACCTAAAAAGCCCATTCCCGCAAAACACGTTCCTAATATAACGGCGATTCCAATCCCTAACCAAGGGTGTAAATTATTCAATAACCCGATAACTAAAATACCGGCGATTGCGATCAATAAGTAGACTAGTCCTCCCCATAATCTTGAAGGCACTGGCTTAAAGGCTTCTTTCGGCAGCTTTGGAGCGATTTTTGCTGCATACCAGCCAAACGATTGTAGATCTTTCATTTGCTCAACTCCTCTAATCTGACTCTTTCGAATTCTCCTACAATACAATCGTAACAAGGATTGTTTTATGAAGCAACCGTTTTTGTTACCTGGTAATAATAGTTGGTATTATATACCCACAAAAAAGGAGCTATCCAAAAGGATAGCCCACTTTCTAAAGAAATAATCTTACATATATTCAAGTTTTAACACATTCAACTTTTGATTCGTTTCTCGTTCGATCACCTGCAGCAAACGGCGATCTTTCTGCGCTACAAACGTAACCGCGAGTCCTTTTCCGCCAGCTCGTCCTGTTCTACCGATTCGATGAATATAGCTTTCTGCATCAAGCGCGATGTCGTAATTAAATACGTGTGTGACGCCTTCAACATCAAGTCCGCGTGCCGCCACATCGGTAGCTACTAAATACTGAATCTCCCCTTCACGGAAGCGTCGCATTACATCTTCTCTCTTTGCTTGAGAAAGATCGCCATGCAGTTCATCGGAGTTATAACCCATATTTTGCAGTGCTTCGTTCAACTTGCTTGCTCTTCTTTTCGTTCGGCAAAAAATGATCGCTAGATAAGGACGCAACAGTCTGATCGTTTGAACGAGGTCGTTCTGCTTCCCTCGATCTGTTGT
This sequence comes from Bacillus sp. E(2018), assembly GCF_005503015.1. Lineage (NCBI taxonomy): Bacteria > Bacillati > Bacillota > Bacilli > Caryophanales > Bacillaceae > Bacillus > Bacillus sp. E(2018). Next base: position 500,094 of record NZ_SCOL01000002.1, read on the forward strand.
TTCCACGATTCGCTGGCGGATCTCTTTTAACGTTATCTGTTTCGTTTTTACATGAATGTCTTGAGGATTGTTTGTATACGTTTCAGCTAGCTTTTTCACTTCATCAGGCATCGTCGCTGAAAAAAGTAACGTTTGGCGATCTTCAGGCACCTCATACATGATGTCTTCAATATCATCTAAAAATCCGATATGAAGCATCTGATCCGCTTCATCTAGCACGAACGTTGAAACATGAGATAAATCGATTGTCTCTCGGCGAATATGATCGAGCAGTCTTCCAGGTGTCGCGACAACAACATGAACCTTGCCCTCTAGCTTATGCATCTGCGCGATCACGTCCTGCCCACCGTAAACAGCGAGCACGTTGATCTCACCGAGAGCTTCTGTAAGTTTGCGTACTTCTGCTGTGATCTGAATGGCAAGCTCGCGTGTCGGTGCGACGATCAATCCTTGTATCGCATCCCGTTCAGCATCAACTTTTTGCAGAAGAGGAAGCACGAATGCAAGCGTCTTCCCCGTTCCGGTTTGAGCTTGTCCTACAACATCTTTACCTTCTAAGATGACAGGAATCGTTTCTTTTTGAATAGGCGTAGGTTCACCAATTCCGTTATGAAGCAAAATATCTATGATTTCATCATGAATCCCTAATTCTTTAAAGCCCATCTACTTTTTCCCCAATTTCTTTACTTTTTCTGTGCAGCTTTCCATTGCGGCTAATACTGCACCACGAAAGCGTTCTTGCTCGAGCGTTGCGATGGCTGCTATCGTTGCTCCACCAGGAGATGTTACTTGATCTTTTAACTCACCTGGATGTTTTCCTGTTTCAAGCACCATCTGCGCTGCTCCTAAAACCGCTTGTGCAGCTAAGCGATAAGATTGATCGCGTGACAAGCCTTGTACGACGCCTCCGTCTGCCATCGCCTCAATCATCATGTACACGTAAGCTGGTGAAGAACCGCTGATCGCAGGAATCGCATCCATCTGAGATTCTACGATTACTTCTACTTTACCGAAGCTGCCTAACAGCTTCTCGACCGTCTGTAAGTCTTCATCCGTTATCTCATCATTTACAGAAACAGCCGTCATACCTGCCCCGACAAGTGACGGGGTGTTCGGCATCGTTCGTACCACTTTCACTCGCTTATCGAAGGCTACTTCAACATCTTCTGTTGTGATTCCCGCTGCAATCGTTACGATGATTGCATCAGATTTTACAAATTCCTTTACCTCTTCAATCACTTCAAAATAGGAATATGGCGCAACCGCAAGAAACAGCACGTCAGCTCCTTTTGCAACGTCACTATTAGAAGAGAACGTGTGAATACCATATTGTTTCTCGACATACAGGCGTGTCTTTTCCGTTCGCATACTCGAAATAATCTGATCCGGACTGATCAATCCTGAACTGATCATACCTCCTGCCATCGCTTGCGCCATCTTTCCAAAACCGATAAAACCTATTTTTTTCTCCATACTCTATGCACTTCTTTCTATCTTTTATAAAGGGAAATTTCTACTTATACAGAATACTCATACCGATAGCTTTACCTTTAGTAAACCACAAATACATAAGGTGTGTGAAATGGATGGAGAAGTTCACTCTTCAAGAATGGCATCGCAAACAGGCTGTAGACAATTTTAATAAAACGTGGGACATGATCGAAAAGAAAGACCGCACGAAAAAAGAAGAGTTAGAAATGATTCATACCGCTCACGCCTCGCGCTTTCATTGGGGACAAATCGGAGAACCTCTTCACTTCGCCCGTGGAGAATGGCAGCTATCAAGAGTGTATGCCGTGCTAAACATGAGCGAGTCCGCGCTGTTTCACGGGAAACACTCTCTAGAACTCTGTCTAAAGAACAACATTGCCGATTTTGATCTGGCTTTCGCGTATGAAGCTCTTGCACGTGCATATCTAGTAAAAAATGACGAAACCAGAATGGAAGAGTATTTTGCCCTTGCGCTACAAGCTGCTCAGCAGATTATGAAAAAAGAAGATAAAGAATATTTCATTTCCGAGCTGAACTCCATTAAACTAGGAAGTAGAACATAACGTACATAAGGAGGATTTTTGCTATGACAGATAAAATCGTAAATTACTTAAAAGAAAATCGCGACACGCATTTACAAGAGTTGACCGACTGGCTCGCTGTTCCAAGTGTGAGTGCACTACCCGAGCATAAAGAAGACGTTCGAAAAGGTGCAGAATGGATTGCGGAAAGCCTTACAGATGCCGGCATGGAAAACGTAAAAATCTATGAAACAGATGGGCACCCTGTTGTTTATGGAGACTGGTTAAAGGCAGAAGGCAAACCGACCGTACTCGTTTATGGCCATTACGATGTACAGCCTGTTGATCCGATCGAGCTATGGGAATCTCCTCCTTATGAAGCTACCATTCGCGATAACAAACTATACGCGCGTGGAGCATCAGATGACAAAGGTCAAACGTTCATGCACGTAAAAGTTCTTCAAGCCATCCTTAAATCAGAAGGCACCCTTCCTCTTAACTTTAAGTTCTGTATTGAAGGTGAAGAAGAGATCGGCAGTCCAAGTCTTCCAAAGTTTATTGAGGAAAATAAAGATTTGCTAGCAGCAGACGTTATCGTTATTTCGGATACAGGCATGCTAGATCGCGGAAAGCCAGCAATCTGTTATGGACTTCGTGGCATGTGTGCGATGCAAGTGGATGTTACGGGACCAAATAGTGATCTGCATTCCGGTCTATATGGTGGTGCTGTTCAGAACCCGTTGCACGCAATCACAGAGCTTCTGCAATCGTTCCGTGATGAAAACGGACGCATTTTAGTAGATGGTTTTTATGATAATGTACAAGAATTAACAGAAGAAGAAAGAGAAGCATTCCGTGCCCTTCCTCTAACAGAAGAGGCGCTTAAGAATCAGCTTGGTGTAACAGAACTAACAGGTGAAGAAGGTTACTCTCACATCGAACGTACGTGCGCCCGCCCAACGTTAGAGTTAAACGGCGTATGGGGAGGCTTCCAAGGAGAAGGCATCAAGACCGTCATCCCTGCAAAAGCCCATGCAAAGATCAGCTGCCGACTCGTACCGAACCAAGAGCCAGATGAGATCATTGAAAAAGTAAAAGCACACATTGAAAAGCATAAACCAGCAGGCATTGATGTGAAAGTTACCCTTTTCGATAAAGGAGCTCCATACGTAACGCCGTTCGATCACCCTGCTATCCAAGCGGCTGCACGTTCTTATGAAAAAGTGTACGGTGTACCAACAGCGTTTACACGTGGCGGCGGATCGATCCCAATCGTAGCAACGTTCGACCAAATGCTGAACATCCCAGTCGTATTAATGGGCTTCGGACTATCAACAGAAAACTTCCATGCACCAAACGAACACTTCCATCTCGAAAACTTCGACAAAGGCACGGAAACCCTAGCAGACTACTGGTTCGAACTAGAAAAATCCATTCAAAAACAAACAACAACAAGATAAAGCAGAAGAAGCTGACAAGAAAGTTACTTAGGTAACCTCTCTTGTCAGTTTTTTTATTTTATCCGTGTGACTGAAACAAGGCTCATCTCTTGAATTTGTTTTTTGATTGTTAGACACCTTTGCTAGTTGATTGGAGTGTAGGGTGCGAGACTCCTGCGGGACAAGCGGTCAGGTGAGACCCTTAGGGCGCAAAGCGGCAAGGGGCTCACCGCCTGCCCCGCGGAAAGCGAAGCACCCGAAACGGAGATCAACTACTTACAAAACAACCTGTTTATTCATATAACCATTTTTCCCCTAACAGTTTCCCCTGAGACCTTTTCGTTTTCACCTCTCAGTATGATATAATCAACCAATCACAACAAAGAAACGGAGAGTATAAACCATGCTTTCATTTGAAGATAAAATTGCTTTAATCGAAGAAAACTTCCCAGAGCTCGACATGCACGAGGTATCCCTCGGCCGCTTGAACTTCCACTTCGAAGAAAGTGTACAAGACAAGAAAATCGTCGTGTACCACCTTCACCCGAACGGAAACGGCTTCGTTTATGGCGGACACCTGCCACAAAGCGTTAAAAACGACAAAGGCTATGTGAACATCCGAGACTACGAAGCAGAAGAACTAATTGCTTTGATTCAAGACTCTATGGAGTTTTTATCAAAGAAACATGGCTGGCAGCAGCCGAAGAAAGATCGTTCTGATGACGAAGAGCGTAAAGAAGAACACTGGTACAGCCACAGCCACGAGGAAATTCGTCTCGTAGGAGAAGATGGCATGTGGTTCATCTTTGATGAAGATGATGCACTAGAAGCTGCATTTGAAACATATGCAGAAGCAGAAGGTTATTTAAAAGAAGCAGATTTTAAAAAGAAAAAATAGAGGTGACGAAGATGGCTGAGGAGAAAAAGAAATTAAGCTTTCAAGAAATCGCGAAGCAGCGCTTAGCTGAAAAGAAGGCACAGCAATCAGGCGGATCATTCAGCAAGGGTCCCGTAAAAGTGGCCAACCAGCTTAAAAACCAACAAACCAAAAAAGCAAACAACCAGGCGCGGAGAACAGGTGTTTAATGCATCGTAAGCGAGCAAATATCACCCCTGGTCTTCCTGTGAACGTAATCTTAAAAGCAGATCAGCGTTCTGGCAAGAAAACAAAAGGTATCGTAAAAGATATCTTAACGAACTCACCTACTCACCCACACGGCATTAAGGTACGCCTGGAAGACGGTCAAGTTGGACGAGTTATTGACATATTGAATGCCTAACACAAAAACGGTCACCTCCTCGGGACCGTTTTTTCTGTACATGGAATACATTGGATATCCGTATACTAGTTGATAGATTTTTTTAAAGGAGTTCACTTCATGAACATAGATGCTCTAAAAAAACGAATTGATGTTAGTACAAAAAGAATTCCAGCAGATGTTGTAATAAAAAACGGAAAAATCATTGATGTGTTTAATCTTCAAGTTATGGAAGGCGATGTTGCGATCGTTGATGGCTATATTGCCGGTATTGGGGAGTACGAAGGACTTGAAATCATTGATGCAACGGGCAAATTTATATCCCCTGCCTTCATTGACGGCCATGTTCACATCGAGTCATCTATGGTGACGCCGGCAGAGTTCAGCAAAGTGCTGCTCGCCCATGGCGTTACAACGGTCATAACGGATCCTCATGAGATTGGCAACGTTTCTGGAGCTGATGGGATCTCTTTTATGCTGAATCAGTCTGAAGGGCTTCCTCTGGACGTTAGAGTGATGTTACCTTCATCTGTTCCAGCAACTCCTTTTGAGAATGCAGGAGCTGTCTTAAAAGCATCTGACCTAGAACCCTTTTTAGCCCATCCCCGTGTTCTCGGTTTAGCGGAAGTGATGGATTTTCCTGCTGTTTTTAGAGGAGATGAGGATATGCTGCAAAAGATCGTTTTAACAGCTGATCAGAATGGAAAGGTCGACGGTCACGCGGCAGGTTTAGACGCTAATGGCATCAACGTATATCGTTCTTCACTAATTACAACGGACCATGAATGTACGACGAAGGATGAAGCATTAGATCGGATCTCTCGAGGGATGCACGTGCTTATACGCGAAGGATCTGTAGCTAAAAATTTAAAAGCACTTATAAAAGCTGTAACTCCGAATAACGCTCGTCGCTTTTTATTCTGTACCGATGATAAGCACCTGGATGATTTGGTAGCAGAAGGAAGCGTAGATCATAACGTGAGGCTTGCAATTCAAGAAGGTATGGATTCTCTTCAAGCAATCCAACTCGCAACCTTGAACGCAGCTGAATGTTACGGTTTAAAAGAAAAAGGTGCTGTCGCTCCAGGTTACAAAGCAGACTTACTACTGCTTGATGGTCTAGATTCTATTGTCATTTCTAACGTTTTGGTAGAAGGAAAACGGGTTGCGGAGGATGGGAAATACAACGGAGCAGCATTTAAAAGTTCAGAGCCTCCAGCCTCTTTAACACAGTCAGTAAATATGACGAAGATAGATTCCGAAAAGCTAGCTATTTCAGTTACAAACGGTAAGCCCATGCATGTGATCGAAATCATCCCGAATCAGATCGTAACCAAAAAGAAGATGGTAACCGCAACAGCAGAAAACAACAGATTCGTACCCTCTACCACCAACGATTTATTGAAGATGGCTGTGATCGAACGCCACAACAAGACCGAAAACATTGGGCTAGGCGTGGTAAATGGACTTCTTATCCAGAATGGTGCGATTGCTTCAACTGTTGCACATGATTCACACAATCTAGTCGTTGCAGGAACAAATGATGAGGACATGTTGGTCGCGATCGAGGCGATACGCGAGATGCAAGGTGGCTATGTAATCGTGAAAGACGGTGCTGTGCTCGCGTCTGTCCCGCTTCCGATCTCAGGATTGATGTCAGATCGATCATTTATTGAAGTGAACGACCAAATCATTACCTTAAAAGAAAAGTTAAAGGAGATTGGATTCAACGGGAATTTTGACCCGTTCTTAACTCTGTCCTTCTTAACTCTTCCTGTTATACCAGAGATTAAGCTTACCGACCTTGGTCTCTTTGATTTCAAAACCTTTCAGCATATCTCTGTGCAGGCAGAGTAAGCGTTACACGAGTGAGTGGTTGAACGCGTAGATAACAGCTTGCGTACGATCTTGTACATCCAGCTTGCTTAATATATTACTCACATGTACTTTGACCGTTTTTAACGCGATGTATAGATCGTCGGCGATTTCTTGATTCGTCTTTCCTTTCGTCATCAATAACAGAATCTCCATCTCGCGCGCAGTCAGCTCTTCATGTGGCTCGCGCGTTTGTTTTTTACGCATCTTGCTCATCATCTTCCCGGTTACTTCGGGTTCAAGAACAGATTTACCATGATACGTATCCCGAACAGCTTGAGCGATATCGCTTGCTTTTGATGTTTTTAACATATAACTCGACGCACCCGCCTCTAGTGCAGGATATACCTTTTCATCATCAAGAAAACTTGTAACGACGATGATCTTTGCTTCTGGCCAAGCCGTCGTGATCTCTCGCGTTGCTTCAATTCCGTCCATCTCATCCATAACAAGATCCATTAAAATAATATCCGGTTTCAGCGCTAGTGCCTTCTCAATCGCCACTTTTCCGTTCTCCGCCTCATCCGTTACTTCGATATCAGGCTGCGCAGAAAGGTAAGCCGCTACCCCAATACGCACCATCTCATGATCATCCACTAATAATACTTTGATCATTGCCGTCATCCCCCGCTTTCAAAATAGGTACTTTTACTTCCAGCCGCGTTCCTTCGCCTGGTAAACTCACAATCTTCAATGTTCCGCCAATCTCTGCTGCACGTTCATGCATGTTCTGCAGACCATAGGAACCTGTTTTTTCTTGATCCATCTTAAAGCCAACACCATCATCTTCAATGCGAAGGATAATGAGATCCTCTCTTTGGACGAGCAAGATTTGCGCTTTGTTTGCCTGTGCATGCCTTAAAATATTTGATACCGATTCTTGAAGAATACGAAACAGATGATCTTCGACTCCTTTAGCAAGAGGAATCGTTTCAATCTTCCATTTCAGTTCAATTGGTACCTTTTGTAGAAGCTCTTGTAAAAGCTCTTCCATTCCCTTCTGCAAGGATTTTCCGTTTAATGCAGCAGGACGAAGGTGCAGCAGAAGTGCTCTCATCTCAAGCTGTGTTTGATGAATCGTTTCTTCAACAAGCTTTAATTGATTGGTTTCACGTGTGTCTTCTTCTCTTCGTGTTTCATTCACAGCAGACATGATCATACTTGCAGCAAAAAGCTGCTGCGAAACAGAGTCGTGTAGTTCCCTCGCCAAACGATTTCTTTCTTGGGAAATAATCTCCTGAATCCGCTTCTCTTGATCGACCGCTTTTTCGGTAGCCATCTTTTGGGATTGGCGAATTTTTTCTCCTAGTTGCTTTTGAATACCTTCCATCCGCTTCGTGATCGTTCGCAACTCGAGGCTGTCGACTTCTTTCATGTCTACTTGCCTGCCGTCTTCAATCGATTTCAATGTACGACTGATGGAGTTTAGTTGTTTACGAGACGTGATGCCCGAATTCAAACCAAAGAAAGCTCCCATAACGAGCACTAAAAAGGGTAAGACGAAAGCAACGGGGATATCAAGTAAATGTTTCTGTAATAAAAAATCCCAGTTATCGATCGGGAATATCGTGTAAACGATCGATCCTAAAAAAATCGCTACTGCAAATGCTGCTACGATACCGGAGAACATGTGACGTAAAACAGTACTCATACCCGTTTCACCTCCAGACTTCCAGCAAACATACTTGTAACGATCTTTATTTTTTTATCAGCTTCTCCATACCCTTTCGTTCTGTAAAAAAGCGTTTGGTTGAACAGCTTAGATTCACTTCGGTCAAAAATTCTTGAATTCCCAATAATCATAGAATGGCTGACTGCTGCATCCATCTCATAAGGAACATAGATCGTAATATTTCCAATCGTACCGCGGATCAGAATAACCGATTCCCCATCAGGTAAAATCGTTTGATTCAAGTCAATGATCGTATCACCAGGGCCACACTGGATGTTGATATCGTTCCATTCATACACATGTTCTGGTGTTTGTTGCGTGCCTAAAAGGATGTTTTTTAATAGCGTTTCTTTTCTGTAAACATCATCTTGTGCCATAGATCGAACCTGTTCGAACTGAGGCGTAACGAAAACCGGATTTTGTTTAGATTGATAAAATTCATAGATCACATAGATAACGAACGCTACTAGTAAGAGCTTAAAGGTGAACATGCTTAATACGTTCATGACAGCGATGAAAACACCTAGCCAGAACATAATCTTACCGGAGCGCCTCGGCATTCGTTTTCGTCCAAAAAACAGGAGTGCAGCACTAAATAAAAGAGAAAATAAGATTCCTCCTCCGTTTAAGGTTGCTTCTAACAAGACTAATACAATCGCTATTAAAAGCCCCCAACTTATGAAATCACTTCTTTTCCTATTTAGCATCTGCACTCACTCACTTTCTGTCATAAACGAGGTAAAAGGCGCAGCAATTTGCGCCTTGTCTCTTATTTTATCGTATCACATACTGCCTTAAACGGTAGTGTGTGATTCTTCCTTTTTCCAATCTTTTTCAAGTTTAGCGAGCTTCGCATCCATCGAACTTGCCTGATAATCGGCGTTTACTTTCTGTTCAAGACGATCCATATAATGCTCAAGCTCATCAAAACGGAAAGCGGATTTTTTCATGGATTGAGACGGATCGATCACACGGTCCATCTTCTGGTGAGCACGCGCTACATTTTCGCGACCCATCAATTCCATACGTTTGATCTGCATATCTTTCAGCTTATGTTTCATCTGCTCGTATTTTTGCTCAAGCTCTACAAGATCTTTTTCTGCTTGCAGCGTAGACTCTTTTAAGTTCGCTGCACGTAATGCATGCTGTTCTTTTTCTTGGAGTGCGAACTGATACAGCTCTTGTTCGTTCGCTTGTTGAGCGATCTCAGCCTGATGAGCACGCTTCGCTGCTTTTGCCTCTGCTTCTTCCATCTCACGCACAAACTGGTCTTTTAACAGCTGCTGACGCTCGACTAACTTATGAGCTTTGTTCACCTCTAACTCACACTGTCTTAAATATTGGTTCAGAAGAGATAACGGATTTTTTTCCTCTTTTTGATCTAAAAGCTCATGTACATCTGCCGAGATTGAGTTTTTGATGCGTTCAAATAAATTCATAATGATTCGCTCCTTTTAGCGTTTGTTTTTAGCTATTTTTAAGTTTTGCCCATTCTCTTTCAAAATTTGTGAAAGGGTCATTACTGTCGTTCTCATCTACCGAAGCTGATTGATTCCATTTCTTGTAAACCACATAAAGAACATAGATCGCAACAGCGCCTAATATCGCAGGAAGATTGCTAACAGATACACAAAGCCCAACTACTGATAGAGCACCCCACCAAAATTTCTTTCCTCCACTGTGTGCAGCCATCGCCTTCTTAAAGGCGTAATACATGACTGCCAGACCGATTGCAAGACCTACCATCGGGCCAAGATTTGCGATCAAAACGATTGCTGCAATTCCTCCAACTACAAGCAAGCCTAATTTTTTCATATTGGCTTCCTCCTTTCGTATCTTTAGCTTACCTCCCTCAGCATTTTCTCAAAACCGGCCATAGCTGTATCTTTAGATAAGCCTCGAGGCGTAGTGGGGTCTGACCCCACACAAATACAAACACCCCACTTTGTACAAGTGGGGTGGACATAGATTATTATTGGCACGGTAATTCCACCTAGGACGAGTATGAATGGTTAGACGGGTTTCCACTTCTTTCTTCTCTGCATACGCTGAGAAGATAAAATGTAAGGGGTGGGTAGTTTTGAAACATAATGATTGTGGAGATGGCTTTCAACCGTTTGTTAGCCCTAATCCTAAGACGACATTTAATCCAATTCAGATCGCACCAACCATTGATCAAAGTTCATTTTTAAGTCCATTTACTAGCGTAATCGGTGATGTAAGAATAAAAGAGAACGTATATGTCGCACCACTTGTGAGTATTCGGGCAGATGAAGGAACGCCATTTTATATCGGCTCTAATACGAACCTTCAAGATGGCGTCATTCTTCATGGATTAACGAATCAGTTCGTCAAAGTAGATGGCAGAAAGTATTCCATCTATATCGATGATGAAGTATCTGTTGCGCATGGGGCTCTCGTTCATGGGCCTTGTTTTATCGGAGAAAAGGTATTCGTAGGCTTTAAAGCGATTGTTTATAATGCTACCGTGGAGAAAGGAAGCTTTATTTCCTACAATGCCGTAGTGACGAACGGAGTGCGCATTCGAAAGAATCGTTTTGTCCCGCCTGGAGCTTATATCGATTCTCAAAAGAAAGCTGACGCGCTTTCCCGCGTACCTACTGACGTAAAAGAGTTTGCACGCGGCGTACAGGTAGTCAATCAAGAGTTCCCTGCTGCTTATCATCTATTATTCGGTGAGTGTCGTTGTTCTTGCGGATTGGCTTATAACAATAACAGCAGTGAAGAAGAATCTGATTAAACAGGGGTAAAAAAGAAGGTAAGCAGCAAAACGGTTAACCACACGTTAACCTCGCTACTTACCTTTTTAATTATTTTCGTAACTTTTGAGCATGCGTTCTATGATTGGTCTACTAAGAAATAATCCGGCTCAAAAGAACCATCTATCAGCTTTTGCTTCACCACCTGTGGATGCAGCACATATTCATTCAAATCCTCTAATGATACCCATTTAAAAACAAGCCGATCTGCTTCTAATACGGTAAATTCCTCACCATCATGAAGCGGCAGCAGATTTTCAGCTGTGATGTTAAAATATATTCCAACCTCGTGAATCTCTTTTTCTGCATATGTAAAAAAGTTTTCAACCGTCCATAAAAAGCCATCAACAGTCACGTTCAGATCCAATTCTTCTTTCATCTCACGCTTTAAGCTCATCTTGGCATCTTCACCAAGCTTCACGCGGCCTCCAGGCAAAGACCAATTTGTTTCTGCTTTTGCTCGATGCATGAGGACTCGACCTTCTTTAATCATTACGGCAGCCACACGATAATTAAAAACTTGATGTTCCACATGAAACACTGCGTCCATTTTCATCTTCCCCCTTTTAAGTTAGCTCCTTATTTTACCACTTCGAGCATTTTCAGTGAAAGCCGTACCATTTACCGTTAAACTAATAAAAAATACAAAAAATAAGGAGCTTGAGAAAATGTCTGTATATGATTTTTCAGTTGAAACGATCAAAGGTGAGGAAACAAACCTAGACACTTACAAAGGCGATGTGCTCTTAATTGTAAATACAGCTAGTAAATGCGGATTCACTCCACAGTACAAAGGCCTGCAATCTATTTATGAGAGCCATAAAGAGCAAGGATTATCTGTACTTGGATTTCCATGTAACCAATTCGGAGCGCAAGAACCAGGATCCAGTGACGAGATCATGGAGTTTTGCGAGTTGAACTATGGGGTTAACTTTCCGATGTTTGCAAAAGTAGACGTAAATGGTGAGCAAGCGCATCCTCTTTTTAAATACTTAGCCGCTGAAGCACCTGGAATCTTAGGGTCTAAAGCGATCAAATGGAATTTCACTAAATTTTTAGTAGACCGAAACGGACAAGTTGTAAAGCGCTTCGCCCCAACGGACAAACCTGAAACGATCGAAAAACATATACAAGAACTTCTTTAACACCTAAAAAAAGCAGTTCAGAGAGATATTTCTCTGAACTGCTTTTTATATTAAAACAAGAGATGCGCCATTCCCACTACGATTGGAAGTGAGATGAACGTACGTAAGAAAAAGATAATAACCAGTTCTTTAAAATTAACTGGAATCTTAGAAGCTAGCAGCAATCCGCCAACTTCAGACATATAGATCAATTGAATAACTGACATGGCTGCTACAACAAATCGAGTCAGTTCGCTTTCAATTCCTGCCCCGATGATAGAAGGAAGGAACATATCCGCAAATCCGATTACAATCGTCTGTGCTGCATCTGATGCATATGGAACTTGCAGCAACTCTAAGATCGGTACAAAAGGTGCTCCAAGGTACGTGAAGAAAGGTGTGAACTCTGCTACCATCAGTGCAGATGTTCCAATCGCCATTACGATTGGCACAACACCCATCCACATATCAAGTACGTTTTGAATGCCTTCTCTCACTAGCGGTGCCGCTTTTTTATTTTGATCAGCGCGTTCAACCGCTTTTTTAAGACCAAATCTAAAAGGTGTCTCACCTTCTGGAATCACTTCATCGGCTACATTTTCTTTTGCGCCCTCATAATACGTATCAGGCTTTCTAGATAGTGGCGGGATGCGCGGAATAATAATCGCACACACGAGCCCTGCTAATACGACCGTTAAATAATACGGAACGATCATGTGAGCGAGATCGACTTGAGCAAGAACAACTATCGCGAACGTAATGGATACGACAGAAAACGTTGTACCAATTACAGCTGCCTCACGTTTCGTATAATAACCTTCTTCATACTGCTTGTTCGTTAAAAGAACGCCGATCGTTCCATCACCGAGCCATGATGCTAAGCAGTCGATAGATGAACGACCAGGCAATTTGAAAACAGGTCGCATCACTTTTACGAGTAATGCTCCACAAAGTTCTAACAGCCCGAAGTTGAATAACAACGGTAAAAATAGTCCAGCGAATAAAAACACGGAGAATAATACAGGAATTAAATCAAAGAGAAGAAGCTGCCCTGTATTTTCAGACCATACAGCTTTTGGCCCGAGCTTGAATAGCGTCATCACAGCAAAAATCAATCCTATTAAACGAATAAGCTGCCATACGATATTCACATTAAACAATGTGTTTAAAAATGGTTGATTAATAATAGCTTTCGGTTTAAAAAAGTATGTTCCTAAAGAACCAACAACCGTAATCGCTATAATAGCTGTCATGATTTTTGGAATATATGAACCGATTCCGTCCTGTAAGATTCCTGCCAGAATCGCTACAGGAATGGTAATTTCCCCATTATAGGAGATGGGAATCATAAATAAAAATATACCGATTAAAGAAGGGACAATAAATTTAATCAAACTAGAAAAATTTGTTCGCTTCATGTCATAATTCATTTGCTGCTTTGGTAAACCCATGATGTTATGCCTCTCTTTCTAAGATGTAAAGCGCTTTCATACACTTTCCATTTCCAAGTATATGTTTATTCTACAATTTTCGCAATATTGTAAGAAATGCTAGAATTCTTATAAAATACTAGTTTTTCTTTCCTTTTTTACTAAATCTCTAAACCTTTTTTCAGCTGACTAAGCTCGTCATCCCTTAAATAACGCCACTTCCCGGCTTCCAATGTATGAAGATGTATATTCATAATGCGTATACGCTCTAGTTTTTCTACTTCATACCCGAGCGTTTTACACATACGCCGAATCTGCCGGTTCAACCCTTGCGTAAGCGTGATCCGAAAAACATACTTACTAACCCACTCTGTTTTTGCAGGCTTGGTTATGCTATCTAAAATAAAAACGCCTTCAGCCATTTTTTGAAGAAACAAATCAGTAACAGGTTGATCGACCGTCACTTCATATTCTTTCTCATGACCATAATTAGCCTGAGATATTCGGTCGGCTAATTCCCCGTCATTCGTTAATAAAATTAAGCCTTGAGAAGCTTTATCTAATCTTCCAACGGCAAATACGCGCTCTGGCAGATCAATATATTCTAAAATGTTTCCTTCAATTTCAGGATTAGAAGTGGTCGTAACTCCCACTGGTTTATTAAAAGCGAGATAGACCGCTGACGTTTTTTGAGGAATTTTCATACCATCGATAAGGACAATATCAGCCTCATGTACAAAACTATCTTTATTTGCTGTCTCACCATTTATAGAAATTCGGCCATTCTTCAATAACCGACTCGTCTCTCTTCTAGAGCAAAAACCCGTTAAACTTATATACTTATGAATACGCATGCTCGTCCTCACTTCAACGTTGTGAATATGCACAACGATTTATAATTATAACTCCAAATGAATATAATTTCGATAGTTTTTATAAATATCCATTATTTTTCACATCTATATTCATACTATCATTTTATTTAGAAGTGTTACCCATGCTGTTTTATCTAAAAATGAAGTCTCAAAATTTTTTTAGTGAAATTCTTTTCAACCCTCTTACTGAACTTGTACTATGGAAGAGTAAAGGGAGGTCATTAAAAAATGGAACTTAGAGTATTATCCGAGTCAGAATTTGAAAAATCCATTCAGCTTTCTCAATATGCTTTTCAGTACATCGTAAAGAAAGAAGATCTGCCAAAACGATATGAAATGATGAAGAGACAAGAGATCTGGGGAGAGTTTGAGAACAAAGAGCTTATTTCAAAGCTCCACATTCATTCTCTAGAAATTTCTATTGAAAATCAGCGTTTTTCAATGGGTGGGATCGCAGGTGTAGCCACTTGGCCAGAGCATCGCCGAAAAGGATCGGTCACTCGTCTATTACAACAAGCATTAGTAAGAATGAAGGAGAATGGTCAAAGTATCAGCCTGCTTCACCCTTTCAATATTCAGTTTTATCGCCGTTTCGGTTGGGAGCTCACAGCCTCACTGAACAAATATACACTTAATAAAAGTGATCTCGTACGATATGAAGATGTCCCTGGAACCATTTCCAGGTTAACGGAAAAAGACGGAAATGACTTAATGAACAAGGTTTATGAGGGATGGTTCCGTACATACAATCATTTGCTGGTTCGTTCTGACTATTGGTGGAACTACCATGTGTTTACAGAAGGCTACAACCGTATCCTTTATAAGGATGAAAACGGCGAACCTAAAGGATATTTATGCTGCAAGGTAGCAGATAAATTGCTGGACGTTCAAGAGTTTGTGTATGTTAACGATGACGCACGGCGTGCTCTTTGGAATTTCATCTGTCAGCACGATTCAATGGTAGACAAAGTGAAAATCATCGCACCATCGAATGATCAGCTTCCATTTTTACTAAACAATCCACGTATCCACCAAGAGCACTATCCATACTTCATGGCACGTATCGTGGATGTAGAAAGCTTTCTAAAGAAATATCCGTTTAAAAAATTCGAGGGTTCACTTACACTATCCATTACAGATGAAAAAGCAGAATGGAACAACGGTACGTTTACTATTAATGAAAATAGCATTACAAAGGATCCAGAGACCCTAGCCGACGCATTAACAATGAATGTACAAACGCTAGCAGCAGCTCTTCTAGGCTCACAAAAGCCCCAGTTCCTATTTACATCCGGAAAAATCAAAGGAAACCAAGAAGACGTAGAACAATTTGAAGAAATCATTACAAATAAGCCTGCAGCTTTCCTGGATTTCTTTTAATAAGGCTCTTTTCTAAAAGTTATTGCTTTGGGATGTTTGTTTTTCTTCGTATGCAAGTTGATTGTAGCGGAAGGTTGCCTGCCTGCCACATGAAAAGCTACCTGCAAGGCATGCGACGAGGAAGCTTGCTGCGAAAGCATTAACATGAAGACGCAGGAGCAAGGTTGCAACCTTGAAGCGGTCAGGTGGAGACTCCTAATGGCGCAAAGCGGCAGTCCGAAAAGTGGAAGTGACTCGTTCAGCCCCGACAAGCAAAAGGGAAATGGGCTTGGAAGGCGCACTTTGCCTTCTTGACCGTTTACCTTTTGACCTCGAGGGGCTAGTCACTGCAACTAGACAGGAGGCTCACCGTTCGCCCCGTGGAAAGCGTGCAACCTGGAGCGGAAATCAACTACTTTCTAGAACTAAGGTATACTCTTAAACAGTCTTTCCAACCACAAGCCTTATCCCTCATCGGATAAGGCTATTTTAATTCAGCATGTTTCAGGGAAAACTGAGAGGGAAAAGGATAAGTAGACCCTTTTTCTAAAATAGGAGGTATTCATTCATGAGCGACAAAACAAATAAACAAAAGCAATCAGAAGACATCGCAGAGAAAAACTTTGAACTCGATAAGAAAAACAAATCAAAGACAGATAAGGAATTAGAAACCGTTCACGAGCAGATCAACGATACATTCAATCAAGGTACAATTGATCAAAAAGAACAGAACAAAAAAGAAAAGAAGGATAAATAGAAAAAAAGCCTCTCACTCACGAGAGGCTTTTTCTTATAGCGGTCTAAATGAGTCTGGAAACTGCTTCATGATGCCATTCGTTATTTCATCGGCAAACATCACCATGTGGTTCTTGTTCTTATCAAAAATTGCAATCTCTCCAGCATAATCTTTTTTGAGCCTTGCAGCAGCTTCATCTGTTACATACTTCAAATGTGTGTAAAACATTTCTTTTACTTGTTGCTCTGACCAGTTTGGATTCGCTTTACTCATAAATTTGGCTATATCATCTGCGTTACGGTACCAATCTTTATTGATTTTCGCTGCTTTTGCCGTATCACCTTTTTTAACTGCATCCACCAGCTGCCCTGCGATTACAATATGCTCTGTTAATAATTTTCCGAGTTCGTTCCCGGCTTTATCTCCATAATAGGGCTTGATGGAGTTACCAATATCGGTTTGATTCTGCAATAGCCTCTTTAACACAACGTCTTGATCTTTAGCCCCTTCAGTAGCGCTAACAATGTAGCTTCTCGTCCAATAAACATGGTCTTTCCACAGTCTTCTTTGCAACGAATACAAATCAATCGCGTTTTGGTTAAAACACGGTCCCTGCACTCTTTGTTTTGCTTTTGCTTCTGCATTTACGGGTGAAGCAAAAACCGGAAACGCTATGGCAAGCACCAACATCATGCTTAATATTTTTCGATACATATGAACTCTCCTTCTTTTTCATTTCATATGTAGTTTGTATCTTTGTCACCATTTCATTCCCAATACACAAAAAAGAACAGCGAACATTTTGCTCACTGTTCTTTCAACTTTATACTTGACGGTTCCAATGGCGGTGAACGGAAATAGCTTCGGTAAAGTTTTGTACAAACCCCTCTTTTCCTTCTCCACTAACAACACCAGGCTGTCCAGTCAGTTCTGCTTCATTCAGCCATTGCTGACCTTCATGAGTACCACCAATCGGTTTAAAATGCGCGAATGCTTCATTAACGAAGTGCAATGCATTCTTCTTAAAGGTTGCATCATCACTTCCACCTACTACGTAGATCGCATCAAAGATAACAGAAGTGGCTGTCAGGAACGTATGCATGATCTCTAGTTCAGAGCCATCATCCGTTGTACGTTTTCCTAACTTGTCACTGATACATTCACCTTGAATACCGCTCTCTTTTAGCGATTGCAGAATACCTGCTGCTTCACTGCTTACAGTCGATCCAACGATTACCCCTACTTTTCTTGTTTTTGGGCTTTTAACTGTATTCAGCTGGCTTAAAGCTGGTGAAGATTTTGTAACCGTAGAGCCTTCTCCTTGAGGAGGTACCGCATCAATCGCTTCTGCAAAAGCCGTCGCAAGCTCCAAGCTCACGTTGCCAAACATATCTACAACTTGCTGTTGTACGGATTTGCTCTTCACTTTACCGAGCTCAAAGCTAAAAGCACTCTTCAGATGCTGTTTTTCCGGCTCGCTCATACTGTTCCAGAAAAGAGTGGCTTGAGAGAAATGGTCTTTAAAACTCTCGCTTCGGCCTCTGATCTTTCTTCCGTCCACTTTTTCTTGATAATGAACATATCCACCTTCTGCTTCAGGAGTAGGTGACGGCGTATTCGCTGCAAGCGAATTCTTGTGATAGCTCACTTGCCCTCTGTTGATTGTATGTCTTGAAATCCCGTCACGCTGATTGTTATGAAACGGACAAACAGGTCGATTGATCGGAAGTTCGTGGAAGTTTGGTCCTCCAAGGCGAGAAAGCTGTGTATCCGTATAAGAGAACAACCGTCCTTGTAAAAGTGGATCGTTAGAAAAATCAATACCAGGTACAACATGTCCTGGATGGAACGCTACTTGCTCTGTTTCGGCAAAAACGTTATCCACGTTACGGTTCAACGTCATCTTTCCGACAAGTTTTACTGGCACATCTTCTTCAGGCCATAATTTCGTCGGATCTAAGATATCAAAATCAAAGTTAAATTCATCTTCTTCCGCAATGATCTGAAGTCCTAGTTCATATTCTGGGTAATCCCCATTTTCGATTGATTCCCAAAGATCTCTTCGGTGGAAATCCGGATCTTTTCCGGAAATCTTTTGTGCTTCGTCCCACACGAGTGAATGTGTTCCTAAGACTGGCTTCCAATGAAACTTCACAAAATGCGCTTTTCCTTCGTCATTCACAAGTCTGAACGTATGAACCCCGAATCCTTCCATCATACGAAAGCTACGTGGAATCGCTCGGTCTGACATCGCCCACATGACCATATGCGCCGATTCTTGGTTATTGGCTACAAAATCCCAAAACGTATCATGCGCGCTTGCTGCTTGCGGCATCTCGTTATGCGGCTCTGGTTTTAACGCATGAACCAGATCAGGAAACTTAATCGCATCTTGAATAAAGAAAACCGGAATGTTGTTTCCAACAAGATCGTAGTTTCCTTCTTCCGTATAAAACTTTGTCGCGAAACCGCGCGCGTCACGCACCGTTTCAGCAGATCCACGTGAACCAGCAACGGTTGAAAAACGTACGAACGTAGGTGTTTTTTTAGAGGTATCATTTAAAAAATCCGCTTTTGTAAATTCTCCTAAAGACTCATATAATTCAAACTCACCATGAGCCGCGAACCCACGAGCATGTACGATACGCTCTGGAATTCGTTCATGATCAAAGTGAGTCATTTTTTCCCGAAAATGAAAATCTTCCATAAGTGTTGGACCACGTTCTCCCGCTTTTAGTGAGAATTCGTCTTCAGCAACTTTTAACCCCTGATTGGTCGTTAATTTTTTGCCTTTGTCATCTGCACGATACTGTTCCAGCTGCTCGTTCTTGCTGTTACCGTTCACTTTATTCTGATCGCTCATATAACTAATCCTCTCTTTATGTATTTTCACATCACAAAAAGACCTTTCCCTACCTGTGTTGGAAGCAAACTGATTTTTATAAAGTTCTACTCCTTCAAAGGGGAATCGGTTGCTGTTTCGTGGACCTAAACTACCTTTTAAATATACCTAGAAGGGTATTTGACTCTTTCAATCCAGAAGTTTTGGAGCGCAATCCAAAAATTTCGGCTTTTTATCCAGAAGATTAGTCGCTCAATCCAAAAGTTTTAATAGTTTATCCGCAAGTTTACAATCCTCGACAAATTATGCCTCTCTCTTTCTCCCACATACCCCTTAGCATGAAAGCTTACTTGAACAAAAAAACGCAGCTGAAGATTCAGCTGCGCTTTTCATTACTTATTCATATGTGCCAGGAAATCCCCAAGCAGATCTTCCATTTCCTGCTCTGGGCTTTGTGTTTCTTCTTTTTCTTCAGGCTCATCTCGCTTTGCACTGTTCCAATCGAACTGACTTAGATCATCATCGTCAAAATCATCGGTTGAGTTTTCGGTTTCAAGTGGATTTTCATACTGATTCAATGAATCCACATCGCGCGCTACATCTTCCTGCAGATATAGGGCCTGGTCTATATCGGTTGAGTTGCTGTTTAAAGCCGCCAGTAAAGATGCTGTTCTTACAGGGTTGGATATAAGCTGATACAAAATATTGCCTAACAAGGCCTCTGAATGCTCATGCTTCAACCAATCGCGCTGCATCTTACTTAAATTTTTCGGCAACGGTATTGTAATCGTCTCTCGATCTCTTTGGATGTCTTGTCCAACACCTTGAAGAACATACTCTGAGATCTTGCTCGAAAAATTGCGCCTCTCCGTCTCTTTCAGCTTTTGAAGCTGTTTGATGACGTGATCTGGGGTGTCAGAGGGGATACGAAAAGCAATCGTTTTACCTCTTGTAATCTCATTGGATGCTTTTTTGTCCATTTCATCACCCTTGTTTAAGCTTTAACGGCTTTTTTGTCTTTATCCTCGCTCTTTTTCTCTTTTGGCGCAGTTCTTCTTAAGTGATCAGAGATCAGCTTATAATAAGCGTTTGCCATCATCCAGATGCTTTCTTTCTCATCTTCAAAAAAGTCGATATTGTAGCCATCTAGGTTATTGTTAAGCGTCTTAATATAATCTTTAAGCACCGCAGATCCTCCACCTACAAAATAGCAGATTTCAGTTTGCGAGTTCTTTTGCCAGACGTTGCGAAGAAGACGATATTGTTTTTTCGCTAAGTCGACTAAAATACGATCTGTAATGTCATGTACACTCGTGCGACTACCACGAACCATGATGTGGTTGCGGTTCGTCTTTTTCGTAATGATATCTACTACATCACGTCGGCTGTCTAATTCCACGCCATGTTTAGAACGGATTTCTTCTCTAATCTGTTCTAGAGCTTCAGAAACACCAAGGTTAAAGCCTTGAGCTTTGTCATCATCAACGTTTCTATTCTTGATAACTGCGATATCTGTAGACAGACCGCCGATATCTTGAATAAGAATAGGTTTGTCGATCAGATCTTTGTTAGTAATGTTTAAATCGTTATCCATCACAAGGTTAATAAAAGCTGCGAATCCTTCTGGATAAACTTTTACTTCTTCAAACTTCAAGTTTACTTTAATTCCTTGGTACTTAGGCGTTACTAAGAATTCTACTTGGTGAACAGATCCTAGTAGTTTTGAACGGTAACCCGCGTCCTTACCTTCTTTTACTTCACGTAGAGGAAGGCCTGTTCCTAGGATATAGCTTGTATCAATCACATTGTTGTTTTTCGTAAATGTTTTAGCATTATCTTCATTTACAGCATCAAGAGCCAATGCTGCGAAAAGCATGATCAATGTTTGATCTTCTTCTGATTTACTGCTTCCTGGATCTAGTTCAGTAGAGTTATCGCTCTTAGCAGCAAGCTGACCAACACGATAAATCACATTGTTTTCTTTTAGGGCAGGGGAGTGAACTCGAATATGTATGCCTTCTAAAGGATCTTTGCTGTCTAACTCCTCAATCCCGATTACAGGACGATCCTCAATATCTCTAGCAATTACGTTAGGGATGTTTAATTCATGTTCTAATGTACCGAAAATTCCTTTTAGTGAATCGTTACCTACATCAACTGCAGCAATTCTAGAATTACTCATGGGCGTACATCCTTTCTTTTTTCAAATCTTTATTTTGTTGCTATATAAATAGATTAGAGGGTTATTTAAAATTAAACAATGCCTATTTTTCTTTTTAATACATTTGTAAACACGCAAACATTTTCTGTAAACTTGTAAACATATATGCAAACAAATCATTTAATTCTCAACAAACCCTTACACACCAACAAGTAAACAGTTTTGTAAACTTGCAAACAAATAAGCAAACAATTGCAAACGCATTTGTAAACTTGCAAACATTTTTGTTTGCATCCAAGAAATAGGTTGTTAAATCGACTCTTCCCTACTCTTTTGACATGCTGATTATTTTATTTTATATAGGGAAATCATGAATTATATTCTATTATTTGAAGGCCGAGGTGATCATTTAATGATTTCACTTGATAAACAACATGATCCACTCACTAACAAAAACTTGATAGCACACCTGAGAAAAAAGCACGCTCGTACAGATTCTATTGATATAAAATCTTTAGAGAATCTGTTCAAAGATTCTCTAAAAAAACATAGAAAACAGAATAGAAATTCTTTTGAATGGTTCAAATATGCAACAAAAAGTATGGTTATCAAGAAAGTTCGCTACAAAGCCGTTGAAACTACCGATTGGGATAAAGATGAACAAGATCGTATTTATCCAAGGTGGATTTCGAAGTTAAATGACCAGTACGAGATGCTTTATCGTTATATAAAAGAGGAAGTAAACGTAGCAGACTATGGAGCAGTTGGAGACGGAATAACCGATAATACGGAGGCTTTTAAAAAAGCAATCGGCAAAGGAAGAGTTATTGTACGTATTCCAGAAGGAAAATTCATTACAAAAGGCATCAAATTGCCTTCGTGGACGATTCTTATAGGGGAAGGAAAGGGTAAAACGATCCTACAGTTACATGATGATTGTCCAAAAGCAGAATGGTTGATTACCAATAAGAATCATTTTAAAGGGAACCGAAACATAGCTGTTAAAGGAATGACGTTAGATTGGAACATCCAAAGGTTAGATTCAGAAGAAAAAACAAGTGCAGGAAACAATCGATCGAGCTGTTTAACTTTCGCTAACGTCACTTATGGCTGGATGTTTGACATAGAAGCTGTTAATCCAGGGCTACACGGGTTTGATGTATCCTCTTCTCTATATACTTACCTTGGGGACGGTACTCGTTCAAGAGGAGGAAGTAAATACATCTGGTTAGACAATCTCAATGGCTACGGCTTCGGTGATGATGGTATTACGACACACCACAGTGAGTATATCTTTATTTCGAATTCCCATATGTGTGACCCAAGCGGCAGGTCCCATAAGAAAGGATTTTCGAACTCTAATGGCATTGAAATCGATGACGGTTCTCATAACGTTTGGCTTCTGAACAACTCAACAGCACGCTGCTTTGGAGGTGTTGAGGTTAAAGCACATCATAACGCTTCTGCCGCTTCAAACGTACACATTTATGGGCATCTATCGGTAAATGATAACCGATCCTACAATTTTCGTCATATCGGCCATCATAAGGATATGGATCCAGAATCGAAAACAGCTCATCATATCTCAGCAACGAATCTCTTTAGCATCGCGCCTATTTTTACAGAGCTCTACAAAGATTCAACACCTCGTGGCCTCGTGGTATCAGGCTATAATCATGTTGTTATCAATGGTTTAACCGTTTTAGGCGATCGCACATATAACTATGATGGGCATCCGGTAATCGCCATTCAATATCGTGCTCATAACGTAATCTTGAACGATGTTATCGTAAAAGATTTTACAACCTCTGGACCGGCAGTAAAAGTATATGGAGGACCTCATCGTGCCAATGATGTAACATTAAAAGGCATTCGTTGCGATCATTATTTTACAAAAGCAATAGATATTGCTTCAGATATTGAGCAAGCTGTGGCTGATGAGATTGTTATAGAAAAAGAGACATCTAGCACTACGTAGATGTCTCTTTCCCTTTGTTATAGGACTTTTTCAAGTTGAATGTCTAATGGTTCTCTTTTGAAGATACGCTCATTCACTTCTTCTGCCGGTGAACACCCTACAGCGCGATAAAACGATTGTGATTCAATAGACGGATGCGCTGCAATATAGAGTTTCTTACTACCGAGCTTCTTCGCTTCTTGGCAGCAAAGAGCAAAAAGCTTCTTCCCTATCCCCATACCCCTCACACCATTTGAGACATGCAGGTAAGGCAGCTCTACGTATTGCGTATCGGAACCAAAGCGTTCACTTTCAACATTCGCAAATCCTACTACCTGCTTCTGTTTCCATGCTGCAGCAACTACTCCCCCGCTTCTTACACATCTTCTTAACTCTTGAATGACCTGAACCTTTCTTTCAGGCGTCCAGTCATCGATAAAATAATCATCCTTCATTTTGTAGTCTTTATCCTCTACATACCAAACCTGCTTTGTTTCCTGATATCGGTTGAATTCATTTAGGAAATCATCCGTTAGTTCCATCATGCTTATCGTTTTACATGTGACTGAGTTCTTCATTTATCTCCCTCACTTAGTGATCTTCCCTCTCGATAGAAAGGCCTTCAACATGACGTTTTTTCATGGAATTATTCTTTTTTCTATTTTCTTTTGATTCAAATACAATGTCCATATCATAATTATCTGGATACAGCATTTTACTCTCAATATGGAGTTTAAGGCGCTTTTTATGAATGATATGTTTACTTTCTCCAACCAATACACCAAGTTCTCCATGATCATTCTCTAACTTGTAGACAATTCCTGCAGCTTGAAGACTTGAAACAAACACGCGATCACCGATATCATAAATCTCCCCAGCTTGCTCTTCCGACCTTCGTGGTTTATCCGATTGTTTTTTAACTTTTGACAGCGCTTTGTTTCGTAATTCATTAATTTTTTCATACTCATCTGTGGAAAACATCAAGGTATCATCTTTATCCACATGTGGATAACTTTCTTTACCTGTAATTAGTTGTGCACGGTGGATAATTTCATCGTCCATCCCCAACTTCTTTGCGATTGAGAAAGCCTGACTCTTCCCTGCTTTACCGATGATTAAAGAATACGTAGGCTGAAGCGTCTCAAGATTAAATTCCATCGATCCATTTTCAAATCCAGGTGTAACTCCAGCGAATTCCTTTATTTCACTATAATGAGTGGTTGCTAAGATCATACTTCCTTTGCTGTACAATCTTTCAAGGATAGCAACAGCAAGCCCCATTCCTTCAGAAGGATCCGTTCCAGCCCCTAGTTCGTCTAGGATTACTAAATCCTGTGGTCCTGCATCTTTTAAAATAGAGATGATTGTTGTCATATGGGAAGAAAACGTACTTAATGATTGTTCGATACTTTGCCCGTCTCCAATATCTACAAATACGTCTCTGAATACGGCAAATTCACTACCTTTCTCAACAGGTACATGCAGCCCGGTTTGAACCATTAATGTTAATAAACCTACTGTTTTGATAGCTACCGTCTTTCCACCCGTATTAGGTCCAGTGATGATGAGTGACTGATAGTTTATGCCAAGATTAAAATGCAGTGGTACACATTTTTCACCGATCAGAGGATGTTTGCCGTTTACAATCTTTATTCTGTTCTCTTGATTTAACGCTACTGATTTGGCATCTAGCGTTCTGCTATACTTCGCTTTTGCAAAAATAAAATCGTAATGAATCATCGCTTCGATTGTAATATGCAATTCCCTTTCGTAACTCGCAACCATACCTGTCAGCACGCCTAGAATCATAGAGATCTCGATCTCCTCTTCTGCTCTAAGCATACTGATTTCGGTTTGAAGTTTACGAATATCATGTGGTTCTATATACACGGTAGCGCCACTTGAGGAACTATCAAGTACTTGACCGTCAATATTACGCTTGTATTTGCTCTTAACCGGAATAACATAACGACCATCTCTCATGGAAACGATCTGATCTTGCAGCATATCACGGTAAACCGAGGACTTCATCATGTTATCGAGCTTAGACTTAATTCTTTCTTCAACAACGGTAATCTTTTTTCTTACTTTCAACAAAGTTTTACTAGCATGATCATCTACTCCACCGTTACGAATACAACGATAGATCTCCTCTTTTAAATCACTTAGGTCAAACATAGAGTACGCATAAGAAGAGACGCCGGGTCCTACAGAAGCTTTGTCTTTCATAAATCGCTGCATCCGGCTCACGTTTTCTAGAAGTCCGAATATTAATGTGAGTTGTTCGGGAGATAGATTCAATCCCTTTTTCGGTATCTCTAGAACTTGCTCCAAACCGTTGAGATTAGCGATCGGAACACTCGCACTCTTCTCTAAAATGCGTTTTGCTTCCGTCGTATCGAGCATCCATGATTGAATCACAGACAGGTTTGAAGAAGGTTTAAGTTTTTCTATTTGTTCTTTTGTGGCTCTATTTAATGCAAAAGACGCAAGTTGTTCTTTAATTTTGTTATATTCAAGCATGTTTATGGTTTGTGTATTCAATGGAACTACCTCCAAAATTTTTAATAGCAAAAACAAGTTATCTTAAAGAATTGTTTATTATCCCTCCTCTTAACAGAGGCCAGGAACTGCCAATAAAAAAAGACAGAAATGAACATGTCATTTCTGCCTCATAGATAGACTTCACCCTAAAAAATGCATAAAAAAATCGGCTCATAAGAAGAGTCCGCAGCATCAAGGGGTTGAGTATGATGGCTTGTATCTGACCGCTGTTCTTAACTATTGGTGGCAAACAAAAGACATAACAAATAAACCGGACAATCCGTTTCATTTTTCTTTTGTAGACCGATATCCAAATTGTTTTAGTTAAGAACGACAACGCTCACAAACACACCATCCCTTCCATTGAATTACCATTATCATATGTAATTGTTTTACAGTTGTCAACTTAATAAAAAAGACCAGTTAAAGAAACCGGTCTCTTTTCATTAGGCTGTTTTCGAATTCAATGCTGCTTTTGAAATATATAATTGGACAGATTATTGGCTGAAATGGACAGATTACGGTGCAGATTGGACAGATTATGTGGCCAATCGGACAGATTAATCTTTGAATCAGACAGATTATTGTCATCATCAACAAAACTACCTCTCTATAGGAGCAGTTTTATTGTGTAAACAGACATATGGCTAGCGCGCAAACACCTCAAAGTGTGCTTACTGTCGACTTTTTGAATTTTACTGTCCATTTTCGATGAAATACTGTCCACTTTTAAACATTTACTGTCTACTTGGCCATTTTTACTGTCCACTTCCATTCACCACGCACTTTTAGGAGTAAACAGCCTTCCATTAAGACTTAATCGATTGATCTTTATCCTTCTTGATCTGTTTACTTCTTAACTGTCCGCAAGCCGCATCGATATCTGTACCGTGCTCTTGGCGAATCTTACAGTTGATACCGTTCTTCTTAAGCGTATCGTAAAACGCAAGAACCGATTCTTGGTCACTTCGTTGATACTGACTGTGCTCATCGACTGGGTTATATGGGATTAAGTTGATATATGTTTTTTTCTTTTTATCTTGGAAAAGAGCTGCTAGTTCAACCGCTTCTTCTACATGATCATTTACATCTTTTAATAAAATATATTCAATCGTAATCCTGCGATTTGTTTTCTCGATATAATAGTTAATCGCATCCATCAGCTTTTCTACAGGGAAAGCTCGATTGATCTTCATAATTTTTGTACGCAGTTCATTGTTCGGTGCATGAAGGGATAAAGCGAGATTTACAGGAATGTTCACATCTGCAAACTCGTACATTTTATTTACGATCCCGCTCGTAGACACTGTAATATGCCTTGATCCGATCGCTAAACCTTTTTGATCAATCATGATCTTAAGAAAATCAATCATGTTCTGGAAGTTATCAAAAGGCTCACCAATTCCCATTACAACGATATGACTTACCTTTTCTCCCTCACCGGCAGCGTCTAAATGATGCTGCACGTTCATGATCTGCTCTACAATTTCCCCACTTGATAGATCTCTTGTTTTCGTTAACAGACCACTTGCGCAAAAACTGCAGCCAATGTTGCAACCGACTTGAGTGGTTACGCATACCGATAAACCGTATTTGTGTCTCATCAGTACAGTTTCGATCAAGTTGCCATCATTTAATTTAAAGAGAAATTTTACCGTTCCATCAGATGCTTCCTGCTTAACGTGCTCCTGAAGCGTTTGAATGGTAAAGTTTTCGGTTAATAAATCAATACAATCTGCTTTGATATCGACCATGTCCGAAAACGTGGTTACTCGCTCTCTATATAAATAGTTCCAAACTTGTGAAGCACGATAAGGTTTATAGCCATGCTGCCCAAGCCATTCGGTTAGTTGTTCTATCGTTAATCCATAAATGGAATTTTTGTTCATGTAAAAAGACCTCTTTTCACTACCTGTAAACTTATTCTTCTATAGTACTAAAAATTTCCCTATGTACACAACGGTTGAGCTTCTTTCCCAGCACCTTACAATTTTTTTATTTTTTTGAGCATACTACGTAAGTAAATTTCCGCACTACTTTTATACACTTTTTATACCCTATTTATGCATAGATATAAGCCATTATGCCCATATAGGGTGTAATTTCCATTTACGTATGCATAAGAACCTGTAATAATAGATAAGCCGAAAACTTTTGACAATAATAAATATTTCAAAGTATTATATTTAATGTACTAAGAGGAGGTTGTCATATGTCAGACATCAATAGACAGAAAATTGTGGATAGTGTCCCGCAAAAAGGCTTTTTTGGACACCCTAAAGGATTATTCACACTTTTCTTCACAGAGTTTTGGGAGCGCTTTTCTTACTACGGAATGCGTGCAATCCTAATTTACTACATGTACTATGAAGTTTCAAAAGGTGGTCTAGGGATTGAAGAGTCCACTGCACTAGCAATCATGTCCATTTATGGTTCACTCGTATATATGTCCGGTGTAATCGGTGGTTGGTTAGCAGACAGAGTTTTTGGTACTTCTAGAGCGTTATTCTATGGTGGTATTTTGATCATGATTGGTCATATCGTCCTAGCTGTATTACCAGGCGATCTGACTATGCTGTTTATTTCCATGGTCTTTATCGTTTTAGGTACAGGTTTACTTAAACCTAACGTATCCAGTGTTGTTGGTGATATTTATGCTCCTGGCGATACTCGTCGCGATGCAGGTTTCTCTATCTTCTACATGGGGATCAACCTGGGTGCCTTCATATCTCCATTAATCGTTGGGGAAGTTGCTAAAAAGAGCTTCCACTTAGGTTTTGGTATTGCAGCAGTTGGTATGTTATTAGGACTAATCGTATTTGCTGTGACGAAGAAAAAGAATCTTGGGCTTGCAGGTACGTATGTGCCTAACCCATTAACTCCAGCTGAGAAGAAGAAAGTATCAATTATCGTTGGTATTTCCGCAGTTGTACTAGCTGTTATCTTAGGAACAACAATTCCAGCAGGTATTTTCACACTTGAAGTATTCATTACACTAGTTGGTATTTTTGGTATCGCGATTCCTACTATCTATTTCGTGGTTATGTATCGCAGTCCAAAAACAACGTCAGACGAGCGTTCACGTATTATTGCTTACATCCCGCTATTCATCGCTGCTGTTATGTTCTGGGCGATCCAAGAACAAGGTTCAACAATCCTTGCAGCTTATGCGGACAAGCGTACAGATTTAACATTTGCAGGACTTGAGATTTCACCAGCTTGGTTCCAATCTCTAAATCCATTATTCATCATTACACTTGCTCCACTATTCGCATGGATGTGGGTGAAACTTGGTACACGTCAACCGTCAGTACCTAAGAAATTTGCACTGAGCTTGTTATTTGCTGGATTATCTTTCTTAGTTATTCTTCTTCCTGCTTATTTTGGTGGAGAAGATTCACTAGTAAGTCCATTATGGTTAGTGCTTAGTTACTTTATCGTTGTTATCGGTGAGCTTCTATTGTCTCCAGTAGGACTTTCTGCAACAACAAAGCTTGCTCCAGCAGCGTTCTCTGCACAAACAATGAGCTTATGGTTCTTAGCAAGTGCAGCTGCACAAGCAATCAACGCACAAATCGTTAAGTTCTACTCTGCAGATACAGAAATGATGTACTTCGGTACGATCGGTGGAGCTGCGATTGTGTTATCACTTATCCTATTCGTCATCTCACCTAAGATTCAAGAGAAGATGAAAGGTATTCGTTAAAATTTAAAACCACTGATGTGATGGTTCTCCATTATGTCAGTGGTTTTTTTTTGCTTAGAAGTAGTTGATCTCCGTTTCAGGTGCTCGCTTTCCGGGGGGCGTGCGGTGAGCCTCTTAGTGCCTTGCACTATTAAGAGTCTCACCTGTCCCGCTGATCCCCCAGGAGTCTCACACCTTACGCTTCAATCAACTTGTCAATGATGCCATTGTAAGCATAAACATCATGCTTTATCATTTAAACTTTTACAAAAAAAAGAAGCTTATCAACTAAGCTTCTTCATTCTTAATTCATCCATCCATGCAACAATCCAAGTAAAATGAATATCACTAGGTGATCTCCGATTGCAATGATAAAAGACTTCCTCGTCATTAGTCCAAAAAGTGCGTTTTTATAATAGACCAACGTAATCAAGATCCCAATGATGAGACCAATCATGAGCCCTTCTGCTGCACTTGCAGCTCCCAGTAATCCAATAAGATAAGACATTAGGAATGAGCTAATGAAAGCAACAACTACAGAAAAAATGTATTTAAATGGCCCTGTATCTCCGTTATCCTTTTTCTTTCCGAGGATCGTTGAATAGTAGATCCCTCCGTAGATCATATACAAAAGTCCCCCAGCGATAATTGCTGTCATGTTTAATGGTACTCCGTTAAATTCCATAATGGCCCCCTTGTTATTTTGGTTCGATGGCTAGGGCAATCGCTTTAATCTTACTTTCCCGTTGTAATGTATCATTGTTCTGCTGAATCTGTATGATTTCTATTGGATTACTTAAATATTTATAGCCGCTTCTTGGCAGCCAATAGCTATACAGTTCGGAATAACAATCAATTATCAGATTGCGTTCTGAATAATCAACAGGCTCATCAAATTCGTAGACCACATGCTTTCCACCAACAAACTTAGAAGTATCATCAGCCGAGATCGAACCAGCTATTGTTTCACTGATCGTCATGTGACAATCATACCGGCATTTGTCAGGAGGCGTGATGTATGGATTGTTTCGTGGTATCCCAAGAAACAACGAATGTGAATCGATTAGATTTCTAGACTCACACCATTTATGCACTTCTTCCCAAGCTTCAGAAACGCCGCTCGTATACGTCCCAAAATGGTGACCTTTTATTGTAGTACTGCTAGGAAAAGTTTCGATTCTTATGTTAGATAAATCTAGCCATTTAAACTCATTATAAGGAGCATTGCTTTCTATTACTTTCGATGGGTTGCGAACTTGTTTAGATTTCTTGCTATCTTCGTATTCCCGAGGAAATTGCTTCAGATAAGCTCCTTCCCGCCAATTCTTTGGACTCGTCTTGAAATAGGACTGAAAAGAATAAGTGAAATACGATAAGGAAGAAAAACCACACAACATCGCAATTTGGGTAATAGGGATATACGTTTCATAGATCAATCGATGTGCTGCGTTCTCCAGCCGAAATCTTTTCACGTAAGCAGCTGGTGTTTCTCCAACAACACTTTTAAAAATTCGCTGAAAATGAAAAGGAGAATACGTAGAGATGCCAGCCAGCTTTTCTAATGGCAAGGAATCCTCTACATGCTCTTCAATATACTCCAAAACTCTGAAGATCTGTTTTCGTTGCTCGCGCTCTACATTCATAAATTGTACTCCTTTTTGTACTCCTTTTTCATGCTAGTTCTTAAATTATAAACGAATCTCTGTATGTATTTGTAAATGTATTTTTTCCGCATCCATTTTTTAGAATTGTCCAAACCATTGAGACAAGCTTGCGTAAGATAGAGTAGAGAAGAAAACAACAATGATTGTTCTTTTTCTCAACAGTTCGCTTATAGAAGGGGGGGTCTATAGTGAGCTTAATCGGTAGCCTATTAGGATTTAAGAAAAGAAAAAAAGGTAAGAAACAAGCAGCATAAGTAAAGAAGCCGGGGATTTCTCCTCGGCTTTTATATATTTTTACATCATGTTACATAGCGCCTTTTTCATCAGAACTAGGACGGTATCCAGACCCTTTCGAGGACAAGCACATATAGTACAAGCAAGGGGGATTTTTAATAAAATAATAGTTATGTTCTATGTAACCTACGTGTTTCTATAAGTGAATCATCTTCTATTAATTTCTTTATATCTTCCCTTCGTAAAGTAATATAAGGGGGAATATATTTGTATATTCGCAAACGGGTTCCTGGTAAGGACGATCCTTTTTTAGTTGATATGGTAGTAAGTAATTTTCAAGTCCGTAAAAACGTGATTGAAATGATTATAAACATGGCCAACGAGGTCATGATTGTCTGTGACAGCAATGACACGATTATTGGTTTTGTATGTTATCGATTCAGAATCGGTCCTACGATTTTTGTGGATTATGTTGTGTTGGATACGAAGCATCAAGGAAAAGGGATCGCAACTTCATTTCTTCCCGTATTTGAGAACCACCTCATGAAACAAGGAATTCGCAATGTATTTGGTACGGTTGATGAAGAGAACACGGATGCTCTAAAGACTTTCCAACATTGGGGCTTTAAAGTACACGGCCAGCTAGGTTCTAGCATCGTTATCCAAAAAGAACTTACATCGGCTAATTCTATTTCAGCGCCGACTGGTGTTCGTACGAATTCAAGCGTGAGAAAGCTTGCTACTCCTCCATCACTTCGCTAAGTTATGGATAATAATTAAGCAGATCTTCTATGTAAGATCTGCTTTTTTGTATTTCATATGATGTTTATATTTCAATGATGCTCATAGAAAGTAGTTGATTTCCGCTCCAGGTTGCGCGCTTTCCATGGGGCGAACGGTGAGCCTCCTGCCGCTACGCGCCATTAGGAGTCTCCACCTGACCGCTCGTCCCATAGGAGTCGGCAACCTTCCTCTCCAATCAACTTGCATGGAAGGAGGAAGTGAAAAACCCACTCTACGATAGACATGCTCTTTTTAAAACATCTCGCTTTCAAATTTTGTCTTCATGAATCTTTGATTGGAGTGTAAGATGCGAGACTCCTACGGGACAGGTAGGCAGGTGAGACACTTAAAAGTGAAACGTACGAATGTGGCTCACCGTCTGCCCCGTGGAAAGCGAGTATCTGTAACGTAGATCAATACTTCCAAAAGCAATCTTTAGAAAACTGACATATAGAATAAGCCAACTCAAGATCTGCAGAAAAAACAAATCACTAAGTCGGCTTTTTATGTTTATAGTAAGAATAAATAAGTCTTTTTTGTTCTTACAGATCTAAGAGATTCTGGCGTCTCGTCTTTTTAGATCCGTTCACCTGATTGTTGTTTGGATTGAAGATCTCTTCAATGTATCTTTGTTTCCAATCACTATTAAAATCTTTATCAGAACAGATACATCCACTTAGATCATATCGGAAAAGGCCACAGTGCGGGCAGTTACTCATATTAATCCCCCCTTGAGTCAACATAACATATTCTATGAACATCTAAGAGAGTTGGTAACGGCATTCGTACAGCTTTTCCGTCACATAAAATGCTGATTTTTCATGAAGTTATTTGTTCATCCAATCTGGCTTATGAAACTCTTCAAAATCACTTTCTATGACCTTTTTGAATGAGTCTGACTCTACCGCTGCTTTAAGATCTTTTGCCAGCTGTGAGTTTTTATCTTTGTCTAGCACCACAATTCGATTGATAATCTCTTCTGGAAGTTTATCTTTTACAAGTGCATCCTTTAAGTCTAGTCCAGAGGATAAAGCAAAGTTTCCGTTTACCGCTGCTAGATCTACAGAGTCTAGTGTTCTTGGTGTTTGAGCGGCTTCAACGGGCTGGAACTTTAAGTTCTTTGGATTTTTCGTCACATCTTTTTCTGATACTCTTAACGGGTTTGCTGAAGAATCGATCTCAATTAGTCCATTGTCTCTCAAAACAGTAAGTCCTCTTGCTAAATTCGTAGGATCATTGGCTAGTGAAACCGTGCTTCCAGGCTTGATCTCGTCTATAGACTTGAACTTTTTAGAATAGATACCGATTGGTGCAGTGGGTACCGTAATTACTGATGCTAGTTTCATATCGTTCTCTTCTGAAAAAGCGTCCATGTACACTTTGTGCTGAAATAAGTTAGCATCTAATGAGCCACTCTTTAAAGAAATGTTTGGCTGTACATAATCATTAAACTCTTTCACTTCAACGCTGTATCCTTTTTTCTCTAGATATGGCTTCACGCCTTTTTCAAGCATGTCGCTGTAAGGCACGGTTGCGCCAAGCGTGATCTCTTTACTTTCTTTCTCACCCGAAGCACTGCACCCCGCTAAAACGCCGATCAATAAAGCTGCTGTAAGAAATATGTTCCATCGTTTCATATGTTTTCTCTCCTCACTCACTCTTTATTTACTTTCCGTTAACACCGGTCTAAATCTAGCTGCAGGATGATCGTTAGGCAGCAGAGGCTGTCCGGGTGAGAATAATTTTTCACGAAGCGTGCCATTGTTGTACTCTTTTTTGTATAGTCCTCTTTCTTGAAGAACGGGTACAACAAGCTCTACAAAAGCTTCTAAGTCTCCTGGTGTTACGAGGTGATTTAAGTTGAATCCATCTACGCCAGACTCTTCAAACTGCTGTTGAATTCCATCCGCTACCTCTTCTGGATTACCCACTATAAAACTACCTCTGTCAGGTGACTCGAAGCGATTTAATACTTCTCCCACCGTTAACGGTTTAGGAGCATCCGTAGTGAGCGTGGCTGCTTTGTAATGCCCGCCTTCTGTTGATTTATTGTACGAGAATGGAAGTTCTGGATCTAAATCTTCATATTCTGCGATATCATATCCACTTGCTCCATATTGAGCTTTAGCGGCATCAGCACTCCAAACACTTGCATACTCTTTGAATTTTTCCTTAGCCTCCTCGGTCGTTCTTCCTACCACCACGTTTAAGAAAGAAAAGATCTTAATGTTTTCGGGGTTCCGGCCGTGTTTGGCAGCTAGTTTCCGGATATCTTCAGCATAAAATCGAATTCTCTCTGGCGTTGGACCACCTACAAAAATACATTCAGCATGCTTGGCTGCAAAGTCTCGCCCACGCTCAGAAGTTCCCGCTTGGTAGATTACGGGTGTCCGTTGCACAGAAGGTTCGCTCAAGTGAGGTCCTTCCACACTAAAGTATTGTCCCTCGTGATTGATCTCATGAACTTTTTCTGAATCGACCAGTTTATTGTTTTCAACATCTTCAACAACTGCTCCATCTTCCCAGCTACTCTCCCAAAGCTTATACGAAACATCCAAATATTCATCTGCGATATTATACCGTTCATCGTGCTTAATCATATTCTGCAGTCCAAAATTCCTTGCTGCATTCGGCAAGTAAGAAGTGACTACGTTCCAAGCAATTCGCCCATTCGTTAGATGATCTAGCGTAGAAAAACGACGCGCATTGCCAAATGGCTGCTCATACGTTGTGCTCACCGTCACAGCAAAAGACAGGTTCTCTGTTACGCTTGCCATAGCTGACACGAGAAGTGCCGGATCGTTTAAGGGCACTTGTAATCCATCACGAATAGATGGTTCTTTGCTTTTTTTGTATATGTCATAAACCCCTAGCACATCTGCAAAAAATACAGCGTCAAACTTTCCTCTTTCTAGAAGCTTTGCATAGTCGATCCAGTACTTCAGATCTTTATAGCCTCTATGTCTCTTGTTCTCCGGGTGCTTCCAAAGGCCATGAGAATTGTGCATGGCACTTGTCATCTCAAACGCGTTTAACAAAATTTCTTTACTCAAAGTAAATTCCTCCGTATCCAATTTTTTTGTACCCGCTCCAAGAGAAAATAAAAAAACCTCTTCAGTGATAAGAAGAGGTTAAAAAATACGTGAAATAAACATACGTATATAGATTTCCTCTTATCTTTCAAGCTTTCGCCTGCTGGAATTGGCACAGTCCTAAAAATAGTTGTTGCCGAGGCTTCAAAGGGCCAGTCCCTCCACCTCTCTCGATAAGAAATCGATATTATTCAATTTAGTAACGAAATATACAGGAATAAAAATAACCTGTCAATGGAATTTAGAGAAATAAAATAATTTTCTTAACAATCAGTTTTTAGTTGACAGCGGTTTGCTTTATCCTCTATAGTGATGACTAATAATTAAATATTGTATCTTATCAAGAGTCAGGGGAGGAACTGGTCCTACGATCCTGCAGCAACCGCTTTTGTTTAAAAGAAAGGTGCTAATTCCAGCAGATGTTTTTAGAATGTCTGATAGATGAGAGAGCGTGTAAGCTTATGGAATCTACGTCCTCTTTCGTCTTTGAAAGAGGGCTTTTTTGTTTTTCCTTCGCTGTTCTTGTGTGTAGTTGATTTCCGCTCCAGGACGCTCGCTTTCCGCGGGGCGAGCGGTGAGCCACTTCGCGCTTCGCGCCGGTAAGTGTCTCACCTGTCTAGTTGGAGTGGCTAGCCCCTCGAGGTCAAAAGTTAAATAGACCATGAAGGCAAAGAGCACCTTCCTTGTCTATTCACCTTTTGCTAGTCGGGGCTGGACAAGCCACTTTCACTTTTCGGACTGCTCACTCGTCCCGCAGGAGTCTCGCACCTTGCGCTCCAATCAACCTATCGAAGAAGACTTATAACAAAGCCAATTCAAAACCAAAAACCACTTACTGATAAAAAAATTAGGAGGGAACCATGAGCATTCCATTGAGAAAAACCACTGACATAGATCATTTTGAAGAAGCGGTTAGTACCGCTCTAGGACTAAAAGAAATTTTTAAGAAACGCGCAGATTATGTAGATCAAGAAGGCATTTTTCCTTATGAGAACTTTCAAGATTTAAAGAATCATGATTTTCTTTCTCTTACCATCCCAAAAGAATTTGGCGGTAAAGGGTTAAATCTACTTGAGTTTTTAACGATTCAAGAGCATTTAGCTGAGGGAGATGCTCCTACTGCTCTTTCTCTTGGGTGGCATCTCGGTACTCTTTTAGAGGCGGCAGAAAATCGTCATTGGAACGGAGATGCATTCGCTGATCTTAGCCGAAAAGTTGTGGAACAAAAAGCACTCATCAACTTGGCTCAAACAGAGCGTGCGACGGGAAGTCCGTCTCGAGGCGGTATTCCTACTACAACGGCAGTCAAGAAAGCAGACGGATGGTTGATCAATGGTAGCAAGGCTTTTACTTCTATGGCAGAAGCACTTGATTACTCAGTCATTACAGCTACCATCTCAGAAACTAATCATAAAGGATTTTTCTTAGTGGACCATCGGGAAAAAGGGGTTTTTGTAAAAGAAACGTGGGACAGCATCGCGATGAGAGGAACCAAAAGTGATGACCTCCTTTTGAAAGACGTTTATGTGCCACAGGAAAACCTTCTTGTCGTAGAAGATGGGAAGAACATCATACCTAAAGGCTGGTATCTGCAAGTTCCTGCTGTCTACTTAGGCATCGCAAGAGCAGCGCGAAATTACGCGATTGAATTTGCGTCAGAGTATAGCCCAAACACTTTATCAGGACCGATATCAGACGTACCAGAAGTGAGAAGAAAGATCGGCAAGATCGAACTTGAGCTATTCCAAGCAAGAACGATCCTGCATGCTGTTGCTGAAAAATGGGTGAACCACCCTGAGCAACGTCAAAATCTCGGTACAGAACTCGCCGCCGTTAAGCATTCGGTTACAAACAGCGCGAACCGAGTCGTTGATCTCGCGATGAGAATCGTTGGGGCTCGTAGTCTTTCTGTTCAAAACCCGCTTCAGCGGCATTTCCGAGATGTGAGAGCCGGTCTTCATAATCCACCAACAGATGATGCAATCGTTTATTCTTTAGCAGATGCAGCGCTGAAATAAACGAAGTCAACTGACAGATTCATGTTAAACTCAACATTTTTTTGTATGATGTGTTTTGGATCACCATAGGTTACTATGGATACAATATATTTCCATATCAACTTATAAAAGGTGGTCTATTCATGAGAGCGCTTCTTACATTCACTTATTTACAAGCTCTTTCTTGCATCTTCCCAGTCATCATCTTTGGAGCGTTAGCTCTTTCAAAATTCGTCAGCATTCCGTTTATCCCTCGATACGATTTCATACTCCTTCTTTGTCTCCTTACACAAGTTGCCATGATCGTAACGAAACTTGAAACGATAGATGAACTAAAAGTCATTTGTGTCTTTCACTTGATCGGACTTGCTTTAGAGCTATTTAAAGTTCATATGGGATCCTGGAGCTATCCTGATGAAGCCTATTCTAAGATCTACGGTGTTCCTCTGTACAGCGGTTTTATGTATGCGAGTGTTGCGAGCTATATTTGCCAAAGCTGGAGAAGGCTAGACCTTCAGATTAAAGGCTGGCCGAATCCCCTCTTATCTTTTGGGATATGCGTACTAATCTACTTAAACTTTTTTACTCATCATTACTTGTTTGATGCCAGATGGATTCTAATTCTGCTCTTATTTCCTATCTTTTATAAGACGGTTGTTCATTATACGATCAACGACCGTGTTTATAAAATGCCGATCCTTCTTTCCTTTTTGTTGATTGGATTTTTTATATGGATCGCTGAGAACATTACAACGTTTCTCGGTGCCTGGCAGTATCCGAATCAGGAAGCGGCTTGGTCACTCGTGCATATTGGTAAGATCAGCTCTTGGTTCTTACTCGTAATCATCAGCATTATTATCGTGGCACAATTAAAACGTATTAAAAGTCACCAAGATGATATTTTTACACATACGAAACACCTATAAGCTGCGGCAAGCTTTCTAGGTGTTTTTTTTGTTAAGATCCTCCTCAAGTAATCTGCATGTTTAAGATGTCCTCTCCATATGAATACAAAGATGACGAATGAACCTTCTTATAGAGAGGAGCTCATCACATGGATAACGACAAAAAAGAGCACAAGCAACGAAGACCAATGCAGATTCCTCAACCGATTCGCAGTGATGGTGCGGGTGCGACCGACTTAGGGCCACGCGACGTTATGCGTGACATACAAAATCCGGATATGTTAGTTTCACCTGCAACAGATGCAGGAACTGTCCCAAACTTACGGTTTTCCTATTCGGATACACATATGCAATTAAACTTTGGAGGCTGGTCGAGAGAGATTACGGTTCGTGAGCTTCCTGTTGCAAAGACGCTTGCTGGTGTAAACATGCGTCTGACCCCAGGCGGTGTAAGAGAGCTTCATTGGCACCAAGAAGCGGAATGGGCTTATATGATATTAGGCCGTGCTCGTATTACCTCGGTTGATCAAAACGGCAGGAATTTTATTGCGGATGTGGGTGAAGGCGACCTTTGGTACTTCCCTCCCGGCATTCCTCATTCGATTCAAGGGCTTGAAGAAGGCTGTGAGTTTTTACTCGTATTCGATGATGGAAATTTCTCCGATCTGAGCACGTTCTCTATTTCAGATTGGTTTGCACATACACCGAAAGAAGTTCTTTCAGCAAACTTCGGTATACCGGAAAGCGCATTTGCTAATATCCCGACTGAACAACGTTACATCTATCAATCTACTGTTCCAGGACCTATTGAGACACAAGCGGTTCCAGATCCCTATGGAACCGTACCGTTAAGCTTCACGCACCGCCTAATGGCGCAGAAACCTCTCGTTACCCCTGGTGGTACCGTACGAATAGTTGACTCTACTAATTTTCCGATCTCACAGAGAATTGCTGCCGCTTTAGTAGAAATAAAACCTGGCGGAATGAGAGAGTTGCATTGGCATCCGAATAATGATGAGTGGCAATATTATTTAGCAGGTCAAGGGCGGATGACCGCTTTCGCTGGAAATGGAACAGCACGAACGTTTGATGTAAGAGCCGGAGATGTAGGATATGTCCCGTTTGCCTTTGGTCATTATGTGCAGAATACCGGAAATAAGAGCTTATGGTTTCTTGAAATTTTTAAAAGTGACCGTTTTGCAGATGTTTCATTAAACCAATGGATGGCTTTAACGCCTAAAGAAATTGTGCAGAGTAATGTGAATGCTAGTCCTGAACTCATGAATTCCCTTCGAAAAGAAAAATGGCCAGTTGTAAAATATGATTGATGCATGATACAGAAAGCCACCTTTTAACAGCGGTTAGGACACTCTAATCGCTTTCTTTCATTCTTTCTAGTAAAACGGCTTCCCCTGCCTCTATTGATACACACCACTTACAACTTGTCCGCATAATCTACTAGTAATAATCTATTAGATTATTCTCTGAATGATTTTTAATTCAGAGTGAAATAGGAGGGAAAGTTTGTATGTACTACCATTATGATCAGAATCCGTACGCACATATGAAAAGAGATTGTGAGTGCAAGCATAGAAAAATTCAGCCTTGCCAAAAGGTTTCTGCCTTTAAAGCGGTTAAAGATTTGTTTCAATTTATTTTAGGCTCCACACCTAATCAAGTCATCTATCCGGTAGAGGTATTTGATAGCAACAATGAATACAATCCAGATACATCAACGTTTGTTCCAAAGAGCAACGGAATATATACGTTTACAGCTATTATCTTTTTGCCGATTTATACAGGAACACCGTATTCTGCATTCGTCGGCATTCGTGTAAACGGAGAGACCGTTGCAGGAAATCAAGAAACGATTACATCGCCAAATGCGATTGTCGCTACGTCCTCTCTCGTCGAGTTAAGAAGAGGCGATGAAGTTCAAGTAGTCGCCTCAAGTCCATCAGGCGCAACGATAGAAATAGAAGTAAACCCAATCGCAACTCGTTTTGAGGGTGCGAAAATAGGTTAATGAATGTTGGAAGGTGAATCCTATCACCTTCTTTTTTCGTTGTTTCATGTGGAACAATCCATTAAATCCTCTCGTAGAGCACGCTATATAAGGTATAATTTCCCTATTACTATCTCTTTTAGGAGTAATCCAATGACAGAAAAAAACGTACGCAGATCAAATTACATCCTTCATGCAAAGAGCGCTCAATTTCATTGGGATGGCATGGGACTTCTCTCTATTAAAACCTTTTCGAACGGAAAAGCTTACTACAAAACGAATCGAGGGTATTTTGCCGTCGAAGAAGGAAATTACCTCCTACTCAATCAAGGTCCCTACACCATAACAATTGACGAACAAAAAGAAGTAGAATCATTCTGTGTCTTTTTCCAAGAAGATTTTGCGAACGATGTATTCCGCAATTTGTCAGATACATCCCACCAACTTTTAGATAACCCTTTTAGTAATCATACATCTGCTTCATTTTTTGAAAAAACGTATGAACAAAGCCAGGTTCTGACTCAGCAAATGAACCTCTTAAAACATATGACAGATCAATACCCACTTGACTCCAACATGTTAGATGAACAATTTCATTCCATAATGACCACTCTATTCAGAGAACAAATGAAAACTTTTAAAGAAATCGATCGGTTAGATTTAGCCCGTAAATCAACACGCGAAGAAATTTATAAACGAGTCAGCATCGCACATGAATACATAAAAGCCTTTTATGATAAACAGCTTACATTAGATAAAATTGCAGAAATCTCATGCTTATCTCCTAATCACCTGTTGAGAAATTATTCAACCACCTACAACAGAACACCCTTTCAGCATATTGCTGAGTTAAGGATCGCAAAAGCCATAACGTTGCTCCAGACTTCTGAATACTCCATGACTGATATTACTTATGAAATCGGATTGAATAACCCTGTTTCATTCAGCAGATTATTTAAACAACATGTAGGCATCTCTCCCCTTCAATATCGCAAAAAGGTGATTTCGGATAAGAAATAGCTATTATGACTGGTTATGATGAAGAAGAAAAGATTAAGGGAGAGGTTAACATGACGATTCAGACAAATAGCATAAAAAAAGTTGGACAAGTTGCAGTACCCGTTCAAGATCTCAAACGTTCCATTCACTTTTATAAGGACGTATTAGGATTACATCTTCTTTTCAGCACCGATCATATGGCATTCTTTGATTGTGACGGTCTAAGGATTATGCTCAGCCTTCCTGAAAAAGAAGAATTTGCGGAAGCTAGCTCGGTTATATACTTTCTAGTGGAAGACATCACAGAAGCTTATGAAGCCCTTAAACAGAAAGACGTAACATTCCTAGACTCCCCTCATATTGTCACTAAGATGGAGCATATGGAGACATGGATGGTATTTTATAAGGATTCAGAAGGAAATACCCATGCTTTGATGAGTGAGGTAATACCTTCATAAGTTATTTCAGAAACGGTGCCGAAATTGGGCATCTTTTTTTGATAATGATATTATACAGACGAGTTGGTTGCGAAGTGAAAAAAAAGCACATCCTAGAAAATATCCAAGTTTTGCTATAGACTAAAAAACATATCAAGTAATGATGTGGTGATAAATGATGTTTAAAATTTTGCTCATTGAAGATGATTCGACGCTATTCAGCGAGATCAAAGAACGATTGTCTCAATGGTCGTATGAAGTGTATGGCATTACTGACTTTGGACGAGTGATGCAGGAGTTTACAGAAATTAAACCTGACCTTGTTGTAATAGATAT
Organism: Bacillus sp. E(2018); assembly: GCF_005503015.1. Classification (NCBI taxonomy): domain Bacteria; kingdom Bacillati; phylum Bacillota; class Bacilli; order Caryophanales; family Bacillaceae; genus Bacillus; species Bacillus sp. E(2018). The sequence goes on from NZ_SCOL01000002.1 coordinate 542,296, forward strand.
ACAGCTGCCGAAGTTCGATGGCTTTCATTGGTGCCGAAATATTAGATCGCATTCTAATGTGCCGATCATCTTTTTATCTTCGCGTGATCATCCGAGCGATATGGTCTTATCCATGCAGCTTGGTGCAGACGACTTTGTCCAAAAACCGTTTCATTTTGAAGTCTTGATCGCAAAGATTCATGCGATTCTCAGGCGTGTTTATAATTACAATACAGACACCGTTAGTCTCAAAACGTGGTGTGGCGCTCAAATTGATTATGAAAAGAATATTGTAACGAACGAGAAGGGTTCCGTTGAACTGACTAAGAATGAAGTGTTCATTCTGAAACTCTTGATCGAGCAAAAGAATAAAATTGTAAGTCGTGATAATCTCATTAACAGCTTATGGGACGATAAAAAGTTCATTAGTGACAATACCCTCACCGTGAATGTGAATCGTTTAAGAAAACGGCTAGAGGAGATCGAACTCGGACAATTTATCGAGACGAAAGTGGGACAAGGCTATCGGGCAATAGAAGAGGATTCTGTATGATCAAACGCTTTTTAATTGAACGCAGCAGCTGGATTTTTTTATTTTTAATACAGCAGATCATCTTCCTCATGATTGCCTATCTCGACCCATCAATTCCCCTTTCTGCTGTTGGCTACATCGTGTTCCTTTCACTAATCGTCTTTGTTATTTTTCTTATCTATCGTTATCAAAAGGAAACAGCCTTCTTCCAACAGCTTGAGGAAAGGAAAAATGATTTTGACCTTTCTAATATTTCATCACCTTCTTCACCTTTTGAGAAAATTGTTGAACACAGTATTATTGAACAAACGAAGCATTTGAAAAAAACCGCTTCTGAGAACCGTTTATTGATCGAACAGGAAAAGGACGATCTCCTCGCTTGGATTCATGAGGTGAAAACGCCGCTGACTGCGATGCACCTTATGATACAGCGAGTGGACGATACGCCACTAAAAGGAGATCTGACCTACGAATGGCTTCGTATCCACCTTCTGCTCGATCAACAGCTTCATCAGAAGAGAATTACTTTTATTAAGAACGATCTTTATATGGAAGTGACTGATCTTGAGACGTTACTTTTTTCCGAACTTAAAACGCTGCAGTCGTGGTGTATCCAAAAAGGGATTGGCTTTGATTTTGATCTTCAAGTTCTTCATGTCTTAAGTGATGCCAAATGGCTAGCATTTATCATTCGCCAGATCTTAACGAATGCTGTGAAATACAGCCATTCATCAGAGATTATCATCAACTCTTATAACATGAACGACAGAAACTATTTGTCGATTCAAGACTTTGGTCGCGGAATTGATACAAAGGATATGCCTCGTATCTTTGAGAAAGGGTTCACGTCAACGACAGACCATCACGATCAAGCGTCCACCGGCATGGGGTTATATTTAGCCAAAAAAGCAGCCGAATCCCTGCAGATTCAACTCTCTGTAGAGTCAAAGCGGAATGAAGGAACAACCGTTACGCTAGCTTTCCCAAAAAGAAATGAGTTTGATCAAACGATGGGCATGTGACGAAAGTGTCACATGCTTTTCTGTTTTGTTCGTTGAACAGAAGGAAAAGAGCTGAAATGCTTTCTATAATAAAAGTATCAGAGAGGGGTATTAAGATCATGAGTATATTGAAAGCAGTTAAGCTTCATAAGAGCTATGGAAATAAAAATAATAAACAGCACGTCCTTAAAGGCATTGATCTTTCCGTTGAAAAAGGTGAGTTCATCAGTATCATGGGAGCATCTGGATCCGGTAAAACGACGTTATTAAACGTTCTTTCTTCCATCGATCAAGTGAGCGAAGGAACGATTCAAATTAACTCATTTGAGATGACAGCTATGAAGGAAAAACAGCTGGCAGAATTCAGAAAGAACAACCTTGGTTTTATCTTTCAAGACTACAACCTATTGGATACGTTAACGGTTAAAGAAAATATTCTGCTGCCGCTTTCGATAACCAAAACACCGAAAAAAGAAGCAGATAAGAAATTTGATCAAGTCGCAACAGAGCTTGGTATTTTAGAGATAAAAGATAAATATCCGAACGAGATCTCAGGTGGTCAAAAGCAGCGAACATCTGCGGCGCGTGCATTTATTCATGAGCCGAGCATCATCTTCGCGGATGAACCAACCGGAGCTCTCGATTCCAAGTCTGCGTCTGACCTTCTAAACAAACTAAGCGGTCTTAACGAGAACAGACAAGCGACGATTCTAATGGTGACGCATGATCCTGTAGCAGCAAGCTATTGCAGCCGTGTGGTGTTTATAAAAGACGGACAGATCTACACGCAGCTTATGAAAGGAGAGCAAGATCGACAGAGTTTCTTTAGTGATATTATGAAAACGCAAGGTGTTTTAGGTGGTGTTCAACATGAACATTAATCAGCTCATCTTTCGCAATTTAAAGAAAAACTTAAGAAACTATTACCTGTATGTTTTTGCTCTAGTATTTAGTTCTGCTCTTTACTTTGCATTTGTAACGCTTCAATATGATCCGTCTATGGATGCTGTAGAAGGTTCTGTAAAAGGTGAAGCAGCGATTCGAGCCGCTTCTATCCTGCTTGTTGTAATCGTATCCGTCTTTCTGCTTTACGCGAACAACATCTTTATCAAACGGCGCAGCAAAGAGATCGGGCTATTCCAGTTGATCGGAATGACAAAAGGAAAGATCTTTCGCATTCTTTCAATCGAAAACTTATTCCTCTACTTTGGTTCCCTATTGATCGGAATCTTTGCAGGATTTTCGTTTTCAAAATTAATGATTCTCGTTTTGTTCAAAACGACGGGTGTTGATTCAATCGCATCTCTACGGTTTTCACCACAAGCACTTGTACAAACGGTTCTTGTTTTTACAGCGATCTATCTGTTGATTATGATAATGAATTACACGTTCATTAAAAGGCAGACCATCCTATCCCTTTTCCGTGTCACCTCTTCTACTGAGATCACCGTGAAAAAACTTTCTCGCTTTGAGATGGTGATGGGAATCGTGGGTCTCGTTCTAATCACGACAGGTTATATCGTATCTTCCAAACTGTTTGGCGGCGATTTTACAACGATGCCTCAATTATTTGGAGCGATGATCTTTATTTTGGCTGCCGTTATTTTAGGTACGTATTTCTTTTACAAAGGCTCTGTCAGTTTTCTGCTTAACCTAGTGAGAAAACGAAAAGGTGGCTATCTATCGATCAACGAAGTGATGTCGCTCGCATCTGTCATGTTCCGTATGAAGTCGAACGCCCTTCTGCTCATGATTATCACCACCGTTTCAGCGCTCTCGATCGCTTTGTTGTGCCTTGCTTATATCTCGTATTATTCAGCAGAGAAAACGGCTGCAAATAATGTTCCGCATGATTTCGCCGTTATCGATAGAGAATCAGCAGATACGTTCGAAGGAGCTTTAAAGAAGAACAATATTCCGTATTCAGAAAAGTCGATTGAAGTGATTCAGGTGACGGTTAACGCCTCGCAGCTTATTGATCGAAGCTTAGAAGAACTCGTCATCGATCCAAAAGCGATGCCGCTTCCTTTAATCAGCGAAAAGTCAGTACATGGCATGGATGTTTCTCCTGATGAAGTGGTCTTTACCGGCTATAACGACCTGCTTCAAAAGTTTATGCCTTTAAAGAGCTCTGGTTCTATTAAGATTAAAGGAAAGACAGAAACGCTCACTCAACGTTACGTAGGTTTAGAAGATATTTATCCCGTATCCTGGTATTTCACAGCTGGAGGCGTTCCTACAGCGATCGTTGATGATGCTATTTTTAAGAAGATGAAAAAAGATATCAATCCTAAGGTACAAAAAGAATCCACCCTCTATATTGGGATAGACATTAAAAATAACGGACAACTAGAAAAAGCAGATAAACTGTTTAAATCAACCGAAACGTACAAAAAGCTATACAACGAATCTCGTCATGAGATCAGCACGAATCAAAAGAAAAACATGGGACTCATGATGTTTATCGTAGGTTTCCTAGGACTGACTTTCCTTGTCACCTCAGGGTGTATCCTCTACTTCAAACAGATGGACGAGGGAGAAAGTGAAAAGCCGAACTATATGATTCTGCGAAAACTAGGGTACACGCAAAGTGATCTGTTGAAAGGGATTCAATATAAACAGCTCTTTAACTTTGGAATTCCACTGGTGGTCGGCTTGCTTCATAGCTATTTCGCCGTACAATCGGGTTGGTTCCTGTTCGGAGCTGAACTTTGGACACCGATGATTATCGTCATGGTCATGTATACGATCCTCTATTCAATCTTTGGCTTGTTGTCAGTCCTCTATTATAAGAAAGTGGTTAGAGAAGCACTTTAGCTTGATGCTCGCTTTGCTATATAGGCGATAAATTGAATAAAAAGAACAAAATCGACTAAAACATGATGATTTTAGTCGGTTTTTTCTTTTGTTTAAGATCATGAGTGGTTTTTGGGGCTGACAGTTGGCTAAAAGATGATGTTTATGTAGCTTATAGGTGATTTTAATTGATACCATAAGGGGTATTCATCAAGATAATTCCATAAATTTAATCAATAATCCCTGAAGTTTAAGGATTATTCCCGCGAGTTTTGGCTATAATCCGGCGAGTTTTCCTCATATATCGGCGAGTCGACAACGTTCGACTGCTATCCCCTTTCCATATACCCTCAACCCCAGCAAACAAAAGCCGCCACCCACAAAACACAAAAAGAAAACCCCAGCCAAAAATATGGCTGAGGTTCATCAAAATTATAAATTATTGAGCTGTATAACCGCCATCGATTACGATTGCTTGTCCAGTTACACTTTTCGCTTTGTCGCTTGATAGGAACATCGCATAGTCTGCGATCTCGCTAACTTCCATCAGACGTTTTTGAGGAACTAATGGGTAGATAACTTCTTCAAGTACTTTATCTAATGAAACGTTTCTTGTTTTCGCTAAGTCTTCCATCTGACCACGAACAAGTGGTGTGTCCACGTAACCTGGGCAAAGTGCGTTAACTGTAACACCTTCCGCTGCTGATTCAAGGGCAGCAACTTTTGTAAGACCGATTACACCATGTTTCGCACTGTTATAAGCCGCTTTACCAGCAAATCCGATCAAACCATTGATAGATGAGATGTTAATGATACGTCCGAATCCTTGTTGCTTCATGATCGGCATTACATGCTTTGTTGCGATGAATGGTGCAGTTAGCATGATTTTGATCATAAGTTCGAATTTAGCTGTTGGAAACTCTTCGATCGGTGAAACGTGCTGAAGACCAGCGTTGTTGATCAGAACGTCAACACGTCCATATTCTTTGTGTGCTGTTTCGATCATGCTCTTGATGTCTTCTTCACTTGTAACGTCAGCTTTAAGACCGATTGCTTCAAGTCCAAGACCTTTTAATTCTTCTGCAGCCTTTTTTACGCCTTCTTCATTAAGGTCAGTTAAGACTACTTTGCTTCCGTTCTCTGCGAATGTTTTTCCGATTTCAAATCCGATTCCACTTGCAGAACCTGTAATAACGACTACTTTATTTTCTACCATACGACTCACTCCTAAAAAGTTTTTATATAATTCCCATGCTTGCCATAATGATTCCTACGATTACGGCAATGGTAGGGATAATTAAAGCGACTACAAATACATCTTTGTACGTTTCCTTATGCGTTAACTGTGTTACCGCAAGAAGGGTTAACAATGCTCCGTTATGAGGTAGGATCGATGCTCCAGAGGCAATGGATGCCATTCTATGGAACGCTTCAGGACTCATGCCTGTTGACTGAGACAAATCATAATACGTTCCGCCAAGAGCTTGTAACGCGATTCCCATACCACCTGATGCTGAACCTGTGATCATCGCTAAAAGCTGTACGACTAAGGATTCAGATACGAGCGGGTTGCTCGAGATTCCTAAAAGCATATCAGTGATTTTGTCGAAGTCCGGAACACTCGTTACCACCGCACCGAATCCAACGGCAGCACTCGTATTGATGATCGCCATTACAGAACCTTTAGCACCTTCGTTCATAGAAGGGATGAATTTTTTGTATTGCTTGATATTGATAAGAAGAATAGCTAGAATTCCTGCTAACAACGAAGGAATTGGAGCAATTTTTAAGAAATTAAGTAAAATAACAACAACGATTAAAGGAACTAATGAAAGAATCCAGTTTGGAAGATTTTCCTCATCTTCATCTTCATTTTCTTTTGATTTATTTGGTTCTGTATACTTTTCACCAGCAGCTGTTAAACGGTTCTCTCTAAACTTCAGCCAGAAATACCCGCCAACTGCCATGATCAGCGTAGCTACAATACCGATAATGGTACCCGCCATAGGGGTTGTCTTAAACGTATTCATCGGAATTAAGTTTTGAATCTGCGGTGTACCTGGTACAGCAGTCATCGTAAACGTGAATGCCCCAAGAACGATCGTAGGTGCGATCAATCTTCTAGAGATATCTGCTTTTTTAAACAATGCCAATGCGATCGGATAGATAGCGAACACAACGACAAACAAACTTACGCCTCCGTAAGTTAAGACAGCGGATGCTACCAAAACTCCAAGAATCGCACGTTTTTCACCTATAAACTTCGTAAACTGAATCGCAACCGATTTAGCAGCTCCCGTATCTTCCATCAACTTACCGAGTACAGCTCCTAATAAGAAGATCGGAAACCATGCCTTTGCGAAATCTACAAAGCCGGTCATATACGTATTGGTATACGCGTCCATCAAGTCTAAACCACTCATAAGAGCAACAATACCCGCTACGATTGGAGCGACCCAGATGATCGACCAGCCAAGGTACGCAAAAAACATGAGTAGAGCCAGACCTATTATGATACTAATCAAAATCTTTCCTCCTTTTTTATATAGAAAGAGTGCGCTTTCATCTATTAGCACTTACTTTTCAAAAGTTTTCATTGCACGAAGGACATTTTACTCCTGTGTAATTATTAAGTAAAATGAATTATAACTATAGATAGTATGCACAAAAGTTATAGAATGGAGTTCTCTCTATGGATATTCGGCAATTAACCTATTTTCACGCTGTAGCCAAACATAAAAGCTTCACGAAAGCCTCTACTGTCTTGCATTTATCTCAGCCTAGTCTTAGTAAAATGGTAAAAAGTTTAGAAGACGAACTCGAGATGGAGCTGATCGATCGCTCTTCCAGACAGATTGAACTAACAGAAGCAGGCGAGATTGTGTTTGAACAGAGCAAGATGATTCTAGAGTCTTTAGACAACCTATCATCAAACCTTTACGACTTAATGAACTTAAAAAAAGGGAAGATTAAAATTGGAATTCCCCCGCTTATCGGCTTTTTATTTTTCCCTAAAATCATCAAGAAATTCAAAGCTTCTTATCCGGAAATACAGATTCAGCTCGTGGAACATGGAGCAAACCGTGTGCAGCGAGAAGTTAATGATGGCCTCTTAGATCTTGGGGTTGTCGTTATGCCCTTACATGAAGATAAACTCGAGATCGTTTCTTTCTTAACCGAGCACCTGATGCTGTTTGTTCATCATTCACATCCTCTTGCCAATAGAGAGAAAGTATCGATGAAGGAATTGGAGAATGAATCTTTTATTATCTTTAAAGAAGGCTTCACCCTGCATGATCGGGTGATCGAAGAGTGTATTACTGCTGGATTCCATCCGAAGATATCCTATGAAAGCTCACAATGGGACTTTATCAGCGGGATGATCGGGGAGAACTTAGGGGTTTCCATCTTTCCAGAATCGATCGCAAAAAAGGTAGATCAAACTTTAGTTAAAGCCATTCCAATCGTTGATCCATCACTTCCTTATAAGCTAGGTATTATTAAAAAGAAAGATAAATATGTAACGTATGCGACTCGAGAATTTATTAACATGCTTTCGCCATTTAGTGAATAAGGATATAAACTATAACTATAACTATAATGCATACTTTTAATATAATATATGTATTTTACGAATAGTTTGAGTTGAGATAAAGTAGTTCCTATACAAATTATAGGAGGCACTTCTCATGGAAAAAGATCGTTTTCAAAATGGATTAGATAAACTAATGGAATATACGTTAACAAACAACAGAGACATTTCAACACACTTAAAAATCTCAGATGATCTTCAAGATATCGCGCCAGATGTAGGAAAGTACATTATTGAATTTGCGTACGGCGAAATCTATTCACGAGCAGGATTGACGAACAAACAAAGAGCGCTTGTAACCATTTCTTCTCTTGTGACACAAGGAACGGAACCACAATTGGAGCTTCATATCAATACAGGTCTGACAGCAGGTCTAACGAAAGATGAGATCGTGGAGAGCATTACACACTTGATTCCGTATACAGGTTTTCCGCGTGTGTTGAACGCGTTAACGGTTGCGAAGAAAGTTTTTGCAATGCGTGATGAAGAAGTGAGTGAATCAAAGGCACATTAAGAAAAAGTAGCTATCCTTTTACATAACGGGTTCTCTTTTGGAGGAGAAAATTGTAATTCGCAAGCCTTTTAGCAGGTGAAATAGCACTATAATTGGATATGTAAATGACATAAAAAACGACCAGATTTTTGTCTGGTCGTTTACTTATAATCTTATTCCACAATTGCACCCGATAGTTGAAGAAAAAGCTTATAAATTGAATAAGTATAATTAATGGTGCTTATGATAAAAGAAAGAACCAAATAAGGAAGGTGACTACACTGTCCAAGATTTTCAAATCGTTTATCCTATTGTTAAGTCTATTTCTTTTATCATCTTGTAACTTGATTGATTTAATGAATGTTAAAGGGGAAAAAATTTGGGTTACGGTACATCAAAATGAAAATAAAACGCTTAAGATAAACTCAGTAACAAAAAATGATAAGCAGCTAGAAATATACTCAATTATAGATGTATATAATAAACAGGGCATTTTTGAATACACATATATATTCCAAATGCAAGGAGAAAAAGAAAAAGGGATTACTATAAATAGTGACAAACCACTTACTATTCTTACTAAAAGAATCGGCTTAAATGGCAACACTAAACTAAAGTTGAATCAAAATGAAAGAAAACAAGTGAAGAAGTATGTCTTTTCAAAAATGAAATTACTACAATGATTTATTTTCCTACAAATTACTCCTTATTCTACAATCCTGCTCGTTTGTTTAATAAATTCCAATAAAAAGTGCGTCAATCCTTCTTGGGTTAACGCAACCGATTGCAAAGCTAATTTATTTACTTCTCATTTCTTGAGAGTAAACATATCTTCTTTTCCATCCCATTTTATAATGACCTTAAATTCCTCATTTTTATCAGTTTTAAAGCAACCAGAACAGGAAACGGAGTCTGTAAACTTTTTCCCATCAATATTAAGATTTCCACTACTTTCTCTTGTATTTGATGTAATGCTATAAACAATGTCACCGACTTTACCCTTGTCTTTATAAACAAATTCAAATTCACCATTTTCCGTGTTTGAAGTCAAGTTCGTGATATAACTTCCTTCCCAATATTCGCCCTCTCCTTTAAAGTAAAGAGTGTTTTGCTGACACCCTATAAGTGAAATAAAAAAGGTACAAAAAACGAAAGTTAATAAGAGCATTTTCTTCATTGGATTCAAAATATCACCTCATTCTTTTTATTCCACAATCCTGCACGTTTGTGGAATAAGGACAGCACGTTTTTAACCTTATTATATATTCCATTTAACCGCCTTTTAATCCTTTTTTCGCTAAAAATGGCACGTCAATTGACAAGTGAATTCGCATACCAATTCGCAGCGTGACAATAGTTATTGTCATCTTGCTAAAACGTGTGCGAATTTTGGTGCTAATTAAGGTAATAAAATTCGTGTTTTTTTACCAAAACCCTTATATAACAAAAAAAAATCGCAACGAATTTCGCTGCGATTTATAGTGCTAATTACTATGCGAATTAGCTTGTTTTTTCCCGTTTTCTCCCTCAAAAGAGAACCCGTTACCTTTTACAGGGTAGCTACTTTTTTGTTATTTCAAGAAGGGGTGAAAGAGGTTGCTTTGTGCTCCAGGATGCTCGCTTTCCGGGGGGCATGCGTTAAGCCTCTTAGCGCTTTGCGCTGTTAAGAGTCTCAACTGTCCCACTCATCCCCCAGGAGTCTCGCACCTTCCACTCCCATCAACGAATCAATGATGTCTTGGGGGTGTTTATGTTATCGTGCTAGCCCTTTTCACTAGCCTTTACAAGAAATCGCCTTCTTCTGTTTGCTCAAGTTGCTTTGATTGACTTGGAGCATCTTTATATTCGATGTCGTATTTTTTACTCAATAACTCCATTTCCGCGTGGTAAGCGTCTACCATTTGGAAGTACTCTTCTAATTTCAAATTAGATTGTGTTATAAGATTTTCATCTTGTTGTTCTAATGCTTGTCTTTGAAGGATTAAGCCTTCGTAAAATGTTTCAGTAGCTTTTACAATTTGCTTCTTCATTCCCACTAATTCTTCTCCTTGAACATCGATGGTTTTCGCTTGGGACACTGCTTTTTCATAGGCAGGAATAGTCGTTTCCACTAACTCCAAATACATGGTCTCATCATCTGTATAGTTTGCACCTGAAACGCTAGCTAAAGAATCAAAGGCTTGTACTTCGTAGGTAGATACGGCAGCCACGTCCACATTGATAAATTGTAAAACAGCATCTTGTTGTTCTTCCGTATTGATAGGCTCAGAAAAGCTTTGTGCTTCCTCTTCGTTCTGGGTTACGTCATTGAATGTTTGATTTAAGGCCATTTCGCTCGAATTCGCACCTGTCACAATCGAACTCACTAAAAACGATACTAAGAAAAGTGTATTCACGCTGTCAGCTCCCTCAACATTTTGTAAGTATTAACCAATACCCGGGTTATTCAGGGGTTATGCGCCTTAACTGTAAAAACAGCGTGTTCGATGCTTCGTTTATTGAAAACAAAACGAGTAAAAACCCCGTTATATCCATAACGGGGTTCATGTTTATCCTAACTTATTTATAAAATGTTTCTCTTTTTAGGTGCAGCCCATCTTATCTTAGAAGAAGCAAACATTCTCCCATTCTTCGCCACTTTTTTACTTCTAAAGAAGTCAGCAATGATGTCTTTGTCAGAGTGAGGAATCTTCTCCCCTTTTACAATTTGAGCTCCATTGATGCAGCCGCTCGTGAGGAGAACAATGTCATTTTCTTCACTCAGAGACAACGCCTTAATCACTGCATCATGACGCGTAAGTTCTGAATGAATGTTTGGTGCACCAGGATTTTTGAACCCTTTCATCACGTGACCAACGATCTCGCTCGGATCGTTATATCCTGGATGATCGACAGACACGACGATTTCATCCGCTTGGTTCTCGATCGTTTCTGCCATTTTTGGCATCTTCTCTTTATCTCTTATGCCGATACCCATCACTAACACAATCAGTCGACTGTATGGCAGCTTTTTCACTTCTGTTACAAGGTTCTGTAACGCAACAGGAGTATGTGCGTAATCCAAGATGATCTTACGTTTTTGCTTATGAATGATTTCAAATCTTCCTTCAGGTCCCGTCATTTCGGGTAGAGCATGGAGCATTTTTTCTAATGGGATTCCGATATGCAAACCTGTACAGATTGCAGAAAGGAGATTTGCTATATTATAAGAACCGTAAAATGGTGTTATTACAGAATAATGTTTTCCGTACACAGATAAAGTGAATGAAGTTCCGTTTGATACCTGCTTAACATCCGTTGCGATCACATCTGCATCGCTTTCTTCATTCATGCTATACGTTAGCAAAGGACCTGCAAATAACTCAACGATTTCTTTCCCCATACCCTCGTCATCAATGTTTACAACTGCTTTTTTTGCTTGTTTAAATAGCTTTAACTTCGCTTGTTTGTAGTTTTCAAACGTATGATGAAACTCTAAATGTTCTGGTGATAAGTTTGTATGAATCGCAACATCAAAATCAATACCTGCTGTTCTTTTTTGTTCGATTCCAACAGAAGTCACTTCCATCGCAGCGAGCTGATCTCCATTTTCAACAAATTGTTTGAAGATGTGATGAAGATCAGGTGCTTCAGGCGTTGTTGGTGTGGACTGTTTCATGTTCAGGTTTCCTGTTGAGGAAATCATGCCAGTTGTTCCGATTGAACCTGATTTCACACCACATAAGTTCATCAACGATCTAACATAAGCCGCGACTGTCGTCTTACCATTTGTACCTGTAATACCAACTGTTATTAATTTTTCATGTATACGTTTATTAAATAGGATAGATAATTGAGCCATAAATACGCGAGCATCCTCAACGAGTAAGAATGTTCGATCTCTATAGATTTCGCTCGCCTCTTTTAAAATCGATTTATTTTCACCAGCCACTACAATGGCACCCTTTTCGATGGCATTCTGAATAAAAGTATGACCGTCAAATTGTTCACCTGTTATACATACAAAGGAAGAGTTATTCATTACGTTTCTGGAATCAAAGCAGACAGAAGAAATGGTTTGCTGTTTGCTTCCCCAAATTTCCCGAATACCTAATTGCTGCTTTTTTTGTTCAAAATGTATATTCATTCTGCCTCTCCTTTTGCGACCAATCTATGAATAATTACTATAGTAGAATATAAAAGTTTGTATTTAAAATTTTTATGCACACATACTTTCTTTAAATACCCTAAGTATTCGATTGTTAACCTTTTTTTATTTATGTTTCTCCATCTTTTTTTGATAAAAAATGAGCGTTAAATACTGGAAGGACGGGGGTTAGTGAGTTGAATCTTGAGGGGTAGGATTATTTTACGAAAAAAAGAACCACCGGAAAATGGTGGTTATTCAGAATATCTATATCTTTTTTACAAACTCGGACTTTAATTTCATCGCGCCAAACCCGTCAATCTTACAATCAATATCATGATCCCCTTCGACGAGACGAATTCCTTTTACTTTTGTTCCGATCTTAATAACAGAAGATGTACCTTTGACTTTTAGATCTTTGATAACAGATACAGTGTCACCGTCTTGAAGGATGTTTCCGTTGAAATCTTTTACATTCTTTTCGTCAGATTCACTCTCTGTTTCGTGGGACCATTCATGAGCACATTCGGGGCATACGAGAAAAGCTCCATCCTCATACACGTATGCAGAACTGCATTTCGGGCAGTTTGGTAGGTTAGACATCTAGGTCGTCCTCATTTCTTATAGTTATTGTTCATTTTATCATACTTAGTTGTGGCTCAAGATTTCTTCAGAATGGTCGTTTATACAAAGACCTTAATGTGAACATCAAAAGTGCATTACGCTTTGAATCCACATACCTGTCCTCTATAATTGAGTTATCATAATAATCAAATATTTAACATCATGGCTTTTCGTGTTTTGCAATTTTAAGTTCCAAAAAAGGAAGGGGAAATTGTAATGGAAAACAACAACAAGCCCGATCAAAAAGAACACACATCAGCAGGTCAATGTCCTGTCACACACCACAAGGATAGTGCGATTACGACTTCAAGAGCGCCCCACGGTACGACGAATAAGGATTGGTGGCCGAACCAACTCAACCTGAACGTTCTTCGCCAACATGACAAAAAATCGAACCCGATGGGAGACGATTTTAATTATCGTGAAGAGTTCTCTAAGTTGGATTACGACGCGTTGAAAAAAGATCTTCATGCGTTGATGACCGACAGCCAAGACTGGTGGCCAGCGGATTATGGTCACTATGGTCCTTTCTTCATCCGTATGTCTTGGCATGCGGCAGGTACATACCGTACGGCTGATGGACGCGGTGGCGGTGGATCAGGTTCTCAACGCTTCGCACCTCTAAACAGTTGGCCAGATAACGTAAACCTTGATAAAGCTCGCCGTCTGTTATGGCCGATCAAACAAAAATACGGCAACAAGATCTCATGGGCAGATCTCCTTGTTTTCACGGGTAACGTAGCGATTGAATCCATGGGGTTAAAAACGTTTGGTTTTGCTGGTGGACGTGAAGATATTTGGCATGCAGAAGAAGATGTTTATTGGGGAACGGAAAAAGAATGGTTAGCGGACAACCGTTATTCGGGTGACCGTGAACTTGAAGACCCGCTTGCTGCAGTTCAGATGGGTCTGATCTATGTGAACCCTGAAGGACCGAACGGAAAGCCTGATCCGCTCGCAAGTGCTCGTGATATTCGTGATACGTTCAGCCGTATGGCGATGAATGACGAAGAAACGGTTGCACTTATCGCAGGTGGTCATACATTTGGAAAAGCCCATGGAGCAGGAGATCCGTCTCTTGTAGGAGACGACCCTGAAGCTGCTGACATCGAAACGCAAGGATTTGGCTGGCTGAGCCGTCACGGCAGCGGAAAAGGCCGTGATACCATTTCGAGTGGTATTGATGGAGCGTGGACGTCGAACCCAACACAATGGGATAACGGATACTTTGATCTTCTATTCGGTTACGAGTGGGAGCTAACGAAGAGTAGAGCAGGCGCTTACCAATGGACACCTGTCGATATGACGGAAGAGCATATGGCTCCTGATGCCGAAGATCCATCCATCAAAGTGAAAACGATGATGACAACCGCTGATATGGCATTGCGTATGGATCCGGAGTATGAAAAAATTTCTCGCCGTTATTACGAGAATCCAGATGAATTCGCTGATGCTTTTGCACGTGCGTGGTTCAAATTGCTTCACCGTGACATGGGGCCGAAAGTTCGTTATCTCGGTCCTGAAGTCCCAGACGAAGAACTTATCTGGCAAGACCCAGTACCAAGTGTAGATTATGACCTATCACCATCTGACATCGCTCAGTTAAAAGAAAAGATCCTTAATACAGGATTATCGGTGAGTGAGCTCGTCAAAACGGCATGGGCTTCCGCTAGCACATACCGCGTTTCTGATATGCGTGGAGGTGCGAACGGTTCACGCATCCGCCTAGCTCCTCAAAAGAGTTGGGAAGCGAACGAACCCCAACAGCTGGAGAAAGTGCTAGGAATCTATCAAGATTTACAAAACCAGCTCGACACGAAGGTGAGCCTAGCTGACTTAATCGTTCTTGGCGGAAGTGCAGCCGTTGAAAAAGCAGCAAAAGATGCAGGCTTTGATTTTACGGTTCCATTTACACCTGGACGCGGTGATGCAACGCCTGAACAAACAGATGATGTTTCGTTTGATGTCTTAGAGCCGGTATCAGACGGGTTCCGAAACTATCAAAAGAAAGAATATAGTACAAGCCCTGAAGAGATGCTTGTAGATAAAGCGCAGCTACTAGGTCTGTCTGCTCCTGAAATGACTGTCCTCGTCGGAGGTCTTCGTGTTCTTGGAACAAACTATAAGAATACGAAACACGGCGTATTCACAGACCGCGTTGGCACGCTAACGAACGACTTTTTCGTAAACCTGCTCGACATGGGCGTAGAGTGGAAATCAACAGGATTTAACGAATACGAAGGTCGCGACCGTAAATCAGGAGAAGTGAAGCGAACGGCTTCCCGCTTTGATCTCGTGTTCGGATCCAACTCAGAACTTCGTGCACTCGCTGAAGTGTATGCGCAGAATGACAACCAAGAAAAATTCGTACGCGACTTTATCGCAGCATGGGTAAAAGTAATGGACGCTGATCGATTTGATGTTAAATTAAAATAATAAATAACCAACGCACCTAATAAAAATGTCTGATGCAGATTTTGCTGTTTCAGAGATCATGAGATTAGGTGCGTTTTTTTTCCATAAAAAAAGACAGGGCATTTCCCCGTCTTAAATGTCATGTATTTTCTTGTTATTTACCGAACCTCTTACGATAACCACATTTTCTGCAAAGTTCCTCAACCGCTTCTCTTCGCGAAAAACCATCTACAAGATTATTTGCTCGATCACCTTCAATAATAGTTGAGAAGTCTGTTTCATTAATATTTCCTAAGTTAATGACCCCTTCTCCATCTAGGCAGCATGGAATGACTGTACCGTTCGCCAAAATGCCCGCTTGATTGCGAAGGCCGTAGCAGAACCCTTTTCCATCGTCCTCTTCTTCATGCAGTGCTGGCCATTTAAACTCGTAATCTTGATTGATGAAAATTTGATCCGCTAGTTTAATACCTTTACCTGGCGTGAGCTTTTCTTCAATTTTAAAGGCCAGATTAAATTCATTCTCAATAATTTCAAGCAGCTGACGATTACGCTGTTTCTCCAAGTTCGTTGCATTGTCTTGCGTCAGGTTCCAAAGCCTTAAAGAAACAAATAACGATGACTCTCTCGTTGCTTCTTGTACAAAAGAAAGAATCGTTCTTACGTATTCTTCTTTATCCGTCATACTCTGACCAACGTGGCCATCAAAGCTATGAAGGGAGAAATTCATCTGTCTCAGCGCAGGCTTATTGATAAGCTTGTCCCAGTTCTTTTTGATGAGTGTCCCATTTGTCGTAATGTTAACTTTAAATCCTCTTTCATGGGCTATGTCCAATAGCTGATCGATTTTAGGATGAAGCAGCGGCTCACCTTTCACATGCAAATAGATGAAATCAGTATAAGGCTTGATCTGGTCTAAACGTTTCTTAAAATCATCAATGGAGATGAACTGTTTAGCTCGTTCAGTTGGAGGACAAAAATGACACGCCAAATTACAGATGCTCGTAATCTCTATATAAAACTTCTTAAATCTTTTCATAGGTATTCCTCATTTCGCAAACTCTTGATACATACACTAATGCTCACTAAAGCCACAGCGCACCATAAACTACCTGCTTTTTTAACTCTTTCTTATTAGAGCACAATTCATTAAAAAGATAAACGTGTTATGAGGAAATTAACAGATGGAAACGAAAGGTTGGTCGTTCGGTTGTTCTATAACTATCTAAACTAAAAAGCAAAAAGAAGAGAAACCCTTTCGTTTCCCTTCTTCGTCAGTCACTATTTCATCAGCCTTTTTCGATCACCTTTGCACTTGTATGATTATTAGATATCGGCGCGTTCTGCCGCTTCTTCCCTCGTTTCACAATAACTTTCTTGACCCTAGCTAAGCTTCTCATCCTCATGTTTTTTCGAGGACAAGCATAAGATGGTAGAACAATTGACTGGGAAAGGAAAGCCTATCTATGATTTCATTTCGAAAAATGCTAGGAGCCTCATTGTATGCCACCATGTCCATCAGCCTTTGGGGAATATCCTTTGTCTCGACTAAAGCGGTACTGGACAAGCTTGATCCCTTTACTCTTCTGGTCATCCGTTTTGGGATAGGTGCATTATTTTTATTAGTGCTTATCCTTGTAAAAAAGGAACATTCCATGAAGCTGCCGATACAGTATATCCCTCATTTAATCGTATTAGGGATTCTTGGTGTTTTTCTTCATCAAGTTATTCAGGCAAGCGCGCTTTTATCCATTGATGCATCCTCTGCAGGCTGGCTCATTACGTTATCCCCGATTTTTACCGTCGTTCTTTCCATGGTCTTTCTGCATGAAAAGATGACATTTCCAAAGGCTATCGGAATTATTTTGGCCATTAGTGGTGTATTGCTGGTCACAACAGCAGGTGGAGACAGGTCATTAGGATTCTCGATCAACATAGGGTATCTACTGATGGTTCTCAGTACCTTAAATTGGGCCATTTATTCAGTTTTACTAAAAAGCCTAAAAGTGCCATTGCCTGCATTGGTCCTCACCTTTTACATGAGTACTTTGGGACTTTTGCTTACTCTCCCATTCATCTATCAGAACAAAAGCTGGGAAAAGCTTACTCTTCTAGATGGAGTAGAATGGGCTCATCTTATCTTCCTTGGAGTCTTTGTATCCGGTATTGCCTACTGGTACTGGGCAAAAGCATTAGAGGTGTTGGAGGCCACTCAAGTATCTGTTTTCTTATACCTTGAACCAGTCTCTACACTGATAGCAGCTGTGCTACTTCTACATGAAAAGGTTGTTTATACCAGTATTCTAGGTGGAGCAATCATTATCCTTGGGGTTATTTTCGTAAATGGACATCTCGTTGGACTGATAAATCGATGGGGTGCGAAGAGGTAGGGAAATCAAAGTGACGGTTCTGCTGCTTCCTAACTTACAACTGTAAACACTAAAGGATTCACCTTTCCATCTAATTAAACAATAAGAAGCACGAGAACCGTCCCTCGCGCCCCTAAACTAAAAAACTAAAAGATACGCGCTAATCAATAAAATAACTGAAACAAGCCAGAGATTTTAAAAAATCTCTGGCTTGTTATTCCGATAAATTTCATGTGTCTATTTACAATTTCTCAGTAAAAGCAGCAAGATTTTCTAGCGTGGACCTTAGTCCAGTGTCGTGATCTTCCTTACGAATACCTTCTGGTACGTTTTCACAAACGATTGTAACATTAGTGCCTCCCGAAACATCTTCCAATATCCATTTCTGTATCATCTCACCCGAGAAAGCAGGATCTTCGGAATTGAAGTTAACAGATTGGACAATTCGCTGGTTTGGGACCAGCTCCAAAAATGTTCCTTCCGCCACATCGGTGTTATCCGACGTTTTTCCAATAATTAACTCATCCAATTCATACGTCAGCGTCATTTTATAAGCTCCTCCTTCACGGCAATCATAGGTATCAATTTTACCCGACATCCCTTCAGGCGGAAGCCATTGAATTAGTGAATCCGGATTTATAATAGCTAGATAGACGATTTGAGGTGGAACTGGGATCACTTTTGAAGCAGTATCTGTTCTTCGGTTTCTTGACAAATTCACCCTAAAAACCTCCTTGTAATTAACTCTAAAGGAAAATTCGTCGCTTCCTGCATTTCACCTGCTTAAAGATGCTACTTATAAAATGTAAGATGTCTCTAAAGATCCAGATCGATGCATTCCAAATAACCAATCTTTTTATTTCAGCATAGGTTTTTTAAAAGCATACAAGAAAAATAATAAAATAAACCAAATGGGTGTCAGCAATAACGCTGGACGTGTAGCTTCTGCCACGAGCAGTACAATCAAAATTAACCCAAACAGCGCGAGCACCACATAATTAATGAATGGAGCAAAAGGTGCTTTAAACGTTGACTTCTTGTGCAGATCTGATCGTGTTTTACGGTATTTAATATGGCTGATTAAGATCACGCTCCACACCCAGATGAAACAGATAGCACTGATGGTCGTTACGATGCCAAAAGCCTGCTCTGGAATCAACTTGCTGAGCAGCGCTCCCACTGAAACTACTATAGTCGAAACCCATAATGCGTTTCCAGGTACAGCATTTTTCGTTAGTTTCTTAAAAGAACGAGGAGCCTGCTCACTCTTGCTTAACGTAAATAGAATGCGACTCGTTGAGAACAACCCGCTGTTGCAGGCAGATGCCGCTGAAGTCAGTACAACGAAATTGATAATCCCAGCTGCAAGCGGAATCCCTATTATGCTAAACGTTTTAACAAACGGACTTTCCGTTGCGTTTAACTCTGTCCAAGGATTGATACAGAGCAGCACGATCAATGCGCCCACATAGAAAAATAGAATTCGAAGTGGAATCTTATTGATTGCTGACGGAATATTTTTTCTCGGATTAGACGTTTCCGCTGCCGCCACACCGACCAATTCCACTCCTACAAACGCAAACACAACCATCTGGAACGAGAGTAAGAATCCAGTCATCCCGTTAGGAAACAAACCTCCATGGTCCCACAGGTTGTTCACTGACACCGTTCCCGCATCCGTCTGGTAACCAATAACGAGTAGGACAACGCCAATCACAATTAACGCTAGAATGGTAATCACCTTGATTAATGCGAACCAAAACTCCAATTCACCGAAAAGCTTTACCGTTAATAGATTAAGCCCAAGTAAAAGAAGCAAACAAACAATCGCCGGAACCCACTGCGGTATATCAAGCCAATATTGAACATAAACACCGACCGCGATCACATCAGCCATCGCTGTCATAATCCAGCAGAACCAATACGTCCAGCCTGTGATAAACGCAGCTCGCGGACCAAGATAGTCCTCCGCAATATCAGTAAACGACTCATAGCCTGCGTTCGAAAGCAGCAGTTCCCCTAACGCTCTCATCATGAAAAATAGAGCGATCCCAACGATTAAATAAGCAAATATAACAGACGGTCCGGCAAGCTGAATCGCTTTTCCTGAACCTAAAAATAAACCAGTACCAATCGTTCCGCCAATGGCAATTAGCTGCACATGACGGTTAGCCAAATCCCTCTTCAACTCTTGCTGTGACACGTATGAATCCTCCTTCTAAGATGCAAATCAAACGAAAAAAAGAGACTGGAAGAATCTCCAATCTCTTGTACATTAGAATATGAAAAAAGCATTCACTGCGCTATAAATGACAGGCACAACAATGTCAAAATTCAATACTCTTCTGTCCGTTTGCCTGAGATTGTGAACCCTTCGGCGCCGCTATTAAGGCGGTCTCTCCAGAAGCTGCTCCTGCTGTAGTACGACCTACAGCGATCATAGCTTGCTATCTATAAGTTTTTTAGTAGTTCTGAATATAGTTTTTAATATTAGTACGGTGTTGGGATTTTGTCAACTGTACAATACTGGTTGGAAGATTTAACTTTTACCATTTGCTTATAAAATAGCCCAGTAGCCTCAAGATGTTTAGGAACGTTTCTCGTACCGTTCATTGCACTCTTCTTTTTTGTGCGAAAGCTATGAAAATTGATAGTAAGAACAAG
Source organism: Bacillus sp. E(2018) (assembly GCF_005503015.1). Classification (NCBI taxonomy): domain Bacteria; kingdom Bacillati; phylum Bacillota; class Bacilli; order Caryophanales; family Bacillaceae; genus Bacillus; species Bacillus sp. E(2018). The sequence goes on from NZ_SCOL01000002.1 coordinate 562,887, forward strand.
CTATAAAGTATAATCCATCCAAACTTTCCATAAGCCTGAACAGGAAATACTTTAATTTGATTGTCATCTATACTCATCATTTCCAAACAATATCGTAAAGGTGGTGTAATCCAGCTAATAAACTGTAAAATCTCGATTTTTGCCACAGCTATTACTAAGGTTCCTATAAGAACACTACTTACACCCCACCAAGTATTTGCATGACTTCTCACAAGGTCTCTCGTAAAAAAAGAGGAAAGTGCTATAGACAGGATAGCCAAGCTAAAATGTGCTAAAAATCCCATAGCTATATGAGCTTTATTTAATCCTGGGGAAAAGGCATTAAAAGCAACAGGATATAAAACAGCTAAAATACTTAGTACCACACTGATTAGTAGACACACTATTTCAAGTGCAATGTAGTATGTTTTCTTATTCTTAAGATGCATGATAGTAATATTTTTTTGCCCCTGGTCCTCAGCATGAAAAATAGTAATAGTGAACCATCCCATAATAAAAAAGAGCATAATTGAAGTATAAGCGTAGCTATCTAAGATTGGATTGGGTACGTATGTATAGTTAATGACAAGCATCATAATAAACACTGAAAATGGCGGAATATACCTATATGTTCGGAAATAGGTGGAAAAGTGGTATGAAATCAAACCCTTCACTGTTTAAATTTCCTCCTTAAAAATGCTTAAAGAATTCGGTTTCACTCTTATGTACTGGCTCTAACAGCCTTATTAAGGCACCGCGATCTAGAAATTCACTAACTATCTTATTTGTTTGTTTTTGACTCACATTCAGTTCTATCAATCTTCTTTCAAAATCCATTTCCTTTTCATAGTTAATAATTTGTTTAAATGCATCGATTGAAAAAGTTTTCGGTAATTCGAAAACTAGCCTATTTAAAGGTTCACTATGCTCTTGTTGAATAGCAGTATGAATAATTCTACATGCTTGAATGACATTTACTTGGTCTGCAACCTCTTCTAGTAGTTTTGTTTCATGACAGGTTAAAACGATACTAATATTTTTTTTCTTTAAGGACATTAATAACTCTTCCAAATCATTTTGTGCCTTTAAATCAAGGCCTGAGAGCGGTTCGTCCAAAATTAGCAAATCAGATTCTTCTAACATGGCTTGCATAATAATAACTTTTTGTTTCATTCCTTTTGAAAAATGAGTAATTCGTGTATTTCTTTCGTCTTTCATATGAAAAACGTCAAGTAAGCTATCAATACGTTTTCTCAGCCACTTAGTAGGTAGCCCTCTAATCGTTCCCATATGTACAAGATATTCAGTCGGTGTAAAAGGTAAAAAAACAGGGGTTTGCTCGGGTACATAACCAATTTTAATAGGCAGGTCGTTCCGATATAGGATTTGACCGCTATCAGGTTTTATTATTCCGCCAATCATCTTCAACAACGTACTCTTTCCCGAACCATTTGCTCCGACAATTGCCGTTACCTTGTTAGGTGAAATTGAAAGCGATACATTGTCTAAAATCATTTTCTTTTGAAACGTTTTGCTTACATTCTGTAGATCAACAATTGTGTCCAATCAAACACACCCTTTACCTATTGAAATACTTTCTTCGCTGTCTTTCCTATTGTATTAGTACCTATACCATCAACCGCCCCGCCAATTAATCCACCTACTAAAGGTACAGCTTTTCCTAAGTTAATAATTCCTTTTTCTCCGAATTTCGTTACTAATCTGACGCCTACAGCTTTATTTATTGCTTTTATAACTTCTCCAGGTATTTTTTTTATGGCCTCTTTAGCGATAGCAGTTCCGAATTTAACTCCAGCCTGTTTAAAAATATCTGTAGCAGCTTGTCCAGTCAGACATACAAATACAAAAGTCTTTACTTGGTCATCTTTTAACTCGTAACCTCTCATGTAGGCTATAGTAGCTATCATCCTAATTTGCACATACACAACTGATGCAATATTTGCTGGAACGGCTACAGGTAATGTTATTAAACCTCCTAATCCAGTTACAAAACCACTTGTTACACCTTTAGCATTTTGCCATCGGATTAAGCTATCAATAGCATCATCTACAGAAGTATGCTTTCTTAAATAGTTTTCTGCTAGCTCTGCTGCCGTGTCGGTTCCAGGTAATCCATTTACTGCTTTTTCATAGGCCCAATCTAATACTTGAGTTATTTTACTTTCTGTTAAACTATTTTTGGACAAGATAATCTCTCCTATATCGATTCTTTAAATAGAAAAATATGTAAAATGTAAGTATTATTTTATCATAAAAGCGACAAAACCCATCAAATAAAAATAAAACTGAGTTTAATTATACTCACATTAAACTTTTACAAATTTTTGAATGATAACTCTGTTCCTTTTAGTAAAGTGATAAAATATATGGAGAAGAATTCCAAAGAGGTGACACTAACTTGATTATTTACGAAGCGACCAAGACTGAATTTATATCCGATGTTACAAACGAGCTTCTCGTCGAACGTCTTTACGAGTCATACCAACAGAAAATCGGCCGTACTTCTAAAAGTGAAATCCACTCATGGGAGAATTCTCTTCACCGCATGTCAAATGTGATGCAGGACAACGAGATTCCGGATGATACATCGGTCGCGATAGAATTTAAGATTCCGAAAACATCTAAACGTGTCGACTTTTTAATAGCTGGCCATGACGGTGTCCAAGATCATGTGGTGATTGTAGAGTTAAAACAATGGTCTGAGGTTGAAAAGGTAACGTCTAAAGATGCACTTGTGTCTACCTATCTTGGAGGAAAAATGAGAACGGTCACGCATCCATCTTATCAAGCTTGGTCATACGCTGCTTTAATTGAAGATTTTAATCAGAATGTACAAGATCAACATATTGCATTAAAACCGTGTGCCTATTTACATAACTATCGAAAGTTAGAAAATGACCCATTGATGGATCCTCACTATTCAGATCATCTCGCTAAAGCACCTGTGTTTGCAAAAGGTGAGATACAGAAATTAAGAGATTTTATAAAGAAATATGTTCGTTACGGTGACCATAACCAATTGATTTATCAGATTGAGCGAGGTAAAATTCGGCCGTCTAAATCCTTACAAGATTCACTCGCAAGCTTATTAAAAGGTAATCAAGAATTTGTGCTTATTGATGAACAAAAAGTGTTTTACGAAGATGCCTTTCACTTAGCAATTGAGAGTATCAAAAGCAATCAGAAGACAGTAATGGTAATTGAAGGAGGACCAGGTACCGGGAAATCCGTTATGGCTATAAATCTTCTTGTGAATCTTATCAATGAAGACTTAACAGCATTATATGTCTCAAAAAATTCAGCTCCACGTAACGTTTATGCTTCTAAACTGAAAGGCACCATCAAGAAAACACAAATCGATAATCTATTTAAAGGTTCAGGCAGTTTCTATGAATCAGAAAAAAATGAGTTTGACGTACTCATAATAGATGAAGCTCATCGTTTGAATGAAAAGTCAGGATTGTTCAGCAACTTAGGCGAAAACCAGATAAAAGAGGTAATCAATTCATCTAAATTTACAATTTTCTTTATAGATGAAAACCAAAAAGTGACGCTAAAAGATATTGGCAGTATAGATGTAATTAAAAAGTATGCCAATGAGTTAGATGCTGAGTTAGTACAAGGGAAACTCACATCACAATTTCGGTGCGATGGATCTGATGCATATATTGCCTGGCTTGATGACGTACTTCAAATCAGGAAAACGGCTAATACAAACGATAGAGGTGTAGATTACGACTTTAGAGTATACGATGATCCGAATAGTATGCTACAGGAAATTGAAGAACTAAATAAGAAAAATAATAAATCACGTATGCTAGCCGGCTACTGCTGGGAGTGGCCAAAAAATGGTCGGACGAATACTCTTCATAAAGACATAGTTATTCCAGAACATAATTTTAATATCAGTTGGAATCTCTCTGACAGCATATGGGCAATACACCAGGATTCTGTCTCTGAAGCAGGGTGCATTCACACATCTCAAGGACTTGAATTTGATTATGTCGGTGTTATTATTGGGTCAGACCTTGTTTATCAGGATCATCAGGTAATGACCGACTACACAAAACGTGCTAAAACTGATCAGTCTCTTAAAGGTATTAAAACGCTCGCAAAAGAAAATCCAGAAAAAGCTCAAACTCTGGCAGACCAAATTATTAGAAATACATACCGAACTCTTATGACTAGAGGCCAAAAGGGATGTTTCATCTTCTGTACGGATCCAGAATTAAATGAGTATTTTAGAGAACGACTGAAGAAATCCGTTGTTTATCAGGATCTGTCACCTCGTCATGCGGAAGTGGCTGCGGAAGATCGGGGTAAGTATTGAAGCTAGTTTCTAAATAAAAACAATTTTACAAAAGGATGAACAACATGAATGAAATTAAGCAGCTAATAAACGCTATCAATGAATTTCGAGATGAAAGAGGATGGAAACCTCACCACAATCCAAAAGATCTTGCTATTTCTCTTTCTATTGAAGCAGCTGAACTATTAGAAGATTTTCAGTGGAAAAGCAGTGAAGAGGCTGTAGAACAAAACATGGAAAACATTAAAGAAGAAATTGCTGATGTTTTCATTTACGGACTAATGCTATGCAGTGAACTAGATTTGGATGTTGAAACTATTGTTAAAGATAAAATTAAGAAAAATGGGTTGAAGTATCCTGTTTCAAAAAATTAGATACCAATTAATACAATATGCAATAAGAAACAGCACCTTTATAAAGTAGGTGCTGTTTCTTATTAAAAGTATTATTATTTATGATACGGTTCCCCTCGATTAATCCGAAAAGCCCGATAAATCTGCTCCACCAACACCAACTTCATCAACTGATGCGGATACGTAATCTTTCCAAATGAAATCTTCTCATTCGCACGCTTCATAACAGCATCACTCAACCCTAAAGAGCCTCCAATAACGAAGGCAATCTTACTTTTTCCATACGTCGCAAGCTGATCTAAATTCTTAGCCAAATCTTCAGAGGAAACAGCTTTTCCCTCGATCGCCATTGCAACCACATGCACATCTACGCCGATCTTTGCTAAAATTCTTTCACCTTCAGCGTTTTTAACCATGATCATCTCTTGATCACTTAAGGTTTCAGGTGCTTTTTCATCAGGAACCTCGATAATTTCTACTTTTGCATAAGGTCCTAATCGTTTTAAGTATTCATCAATACCTAGTTTTAAATATTTTTCTTTTAATTTTCCTACGGAAACGATTGAAATATTCACTTGTTGAAAACTTCCTTTCAAATAAGTTATCCCCAGAACTTATCCACATATGCACAATTAGTGCTATATCTTGTAGGCGTTCATATGTTCGATACTTTATATGCACCTTTATTATCGCAGTATTCACAACCTGTTGATAACTCATCATTCTCTGTTAGTAACTCAACTACAGGTGGCGTTTCAAACTCATCCACAATGATGTCAATCGCAAGCTCAGCATGGTCTTTGCAGCAAATAATAACCAAATTTTTTCACTCCTTACTTATCCACAATCCTTCTTATTACACTAACGAATTTACAGCTATGTGTAAACAATCCGCTAAAATAAAGTTGTCCACATGTGGAATCAAACTCTTAATTTTTTTCTTTATAGGGTGGGTGGCTTTCAATTTCCTTTTCCTTTACTTCATCGACAAGTTGATTGAAGTGCAAGGTGCGAGACTCCTGCGGGACAAGCGGTCAGGTGAGACCCTTAATGGCGCGAAGCGGCAAGGGGCTCACCGCCTGCCCCGCGGAAAGCGAGCAACCTGAAACTGAAATCAACTCACTCACAAAGACTCCAAAGCATAATCAAAAGAAAAAACAGGAGACCCTTAAGCCCCCTGTTCCCACTTTTATTGAGATTGATTACCACCGCTCAATTCAACTTTCACGGTCTTCTTCTTCCCATCACGATAGAACGTCACATCCACCTCATCACCAATCTTCGCCTTTGTATAAAGGAACTTACGAAGAGCGATAGGGTCTTTGATTTTCTCTCCACCCATCTCGACAATTACGTCCATTTCCTTAATACCCGCACGAGCTGCTGGTGATGCTGAAGTGATCTCCATAACAACAACACCTTCTTGTACGCTGTCTGGAATCTTCAATGTTTGCTCACGCTGATACGTGTTTACTTGAGAAAGCGGAATGATGTTAACGCCTAAGAACGGTCTGCGTGTTTCCCCATACTTCTCAAGGTCTTCGATGATCGGTTTTGCCACATCAGATGGAATAGCGAAACCGATTCCTTCTACTTCGTTCTGAGCGATTTTAGAAGAGTTGATACCGATTACCTGACCGGAGATATTAATTAAAGCACCACCGCTGTTACCAGGGTTGATCGCTGCGTCTGTTTGGATAACTTCAGCTTGCCAATCTGGATTTCCGTCTTGATCCAGATCAACTGGAATCGAACGGTCTGCACTAGAAACAATACCTTGTGTAACAGATCCAGGGAAGTTTCCTAACGGGTTCCCGATGGCGATGGCAGGTTCACCACGTTTTAAGTCACCTGACACTCCAAATTCCGCTACACTGTCCACTTTGCTGCCATCGATTTCAACAACAGCTAAGTCCATGAGAGGATCTGTTCCGCGTAAAGTACCTTTAAGCTTCGTACCGTTGCTAAGCGTGATCTCGATTTGATTTGCATCCGCCACAACGTGGTCATTTGTTACCACATACGCTTTGTTGCCTTCTTTTTTATAAATAACCCCTGATCCTGTGCCCGCTGGCTGCTGGCTCCAAAAATCAGTCTGTTGAATGTTGATGACTTCCACAACCGCTCCAGATGCTTTATCAACGGCATCTGTTACATTCGTAGTGAGATCGACATCCACTTTTCGCTGTTCCACATTTTCGTCAGTACCTAGACCATTTTGTTCTTCATTCGGAGGATACAGATTGTCTGGTAAAAGACCAGCTCCTCCTAGTGCAGGTACTGTAAATAAGACAAGCAAACCGCCTAGAATGGCTCCTAGCAACGCTGGTAGAAACTTTCCTCCGCGGTTTCCTTTTTGTCGAGATGGTGATTGATAATCATCATCGTAATAGCCCATATGCTCCTCACCGTTCCTTTCAACAATAAAATGGATGAATTCATAACCTAGTATAAGCAATTAGTCCTGAAATTATGGACATTTTGGGTTATTTTTCATAATTTCCCACACTTATTGTTATTTCCGGAAACGGCTTACTTTAAACAAGTAAGTATTTTAGACTAAAGCTAATTTTGTTGGCTGGCTCGCATCTGTATCGTGAAGAATTACTTGTTCACCCGCTGAAATATCGTACGTTTTTAACGTCTGCTCAACCGCTAAACGAGCAATATCCTTCATATTATTATCTTTGCTCAAGTGAGCAAGGTAAATATGTTTGGTACCGTCACCGATTACATCAGCGAGAGCATGTCCACAATCTTCGTTTGAAATGTGACCATGATCCCCTAGAATACGGCGTTTAATGTTCCAAGGATACCGTCCCATCATGAGCATATTGATGTCATGGTTCGATTCGATCACGAGCGAGTGGCTGTCACGAATGATACCTTTCATACGATCGCTTACGTAGCCCGTATCCGTCATGAGCGCTAACTTTCTACCATTGTGATGAAATACATAGAACATCGGTTCCGCCGCATCATGTGAGACGCCAAAAGATTCAACTTCTAAATCGTTGAACGTCTTCACACTTTCCATCTCAAACTCAAACTTTTGCTCGGTCGCCACTTCCCCAATCAAGCCGTTCATGGCATTCCACGTGTTTTTGTTCGCATAGATCGGCAACTTAAATTTCCTAGCCAGCACACCGAGTCCTTTTATGTGATCGCTATGTTCATGCGTGACGAGGATTCCATCAATGTCCCCCACCTCACCACATGCTGCTTTTTCAAATAATATCTGAATCTGTTTGGCACTTAAACCCGCATCGACGAGCAAGCGTGTTTGTTCGGTTTCAACGTAAACGGCGTTTCCCGAACTGCCGCTTGCAAGAACGCTAAATTTTAAACTCATAACCGCATGTTCCTCTCTACTCTGCCTTTTCCGTCAAAACTTGAATGGAACTGTCAGTCGCATTAACTAAATACTGTCCGTTCTTGGTTTTTATGAACCATGTAGGGGTATAAACTTGAACTTCCCCTTCACCTACAAGGCTATAGTAGCCAAGCTCTACTTTTTGTATATGATCACCTTTTTTAGGATTCGTTTCTAATAGTTTCTCAAGCGCCTTACTAGGTGAAATGATCTGTTGAAATGCTCCTTGTCTCGTAATAAAGAGATAGGTTTGCGTTAAATTAGTAAGGTTTCCTTTATCATCGAGTTTAAACTTAAGCATTCCGTTAGGTGCATCATAATCTTTTGCATCCGCAACTATACCAAAATTAGTAGGGTTATAGAAGATTCTTTTTTCTTGATAAACCTGCGTAAACCACACGGTGTTGCTCTCTTTATCCCATTCATAAAATGCGTATTCCTTACCGCGCGAAATGTTCTCTTCTGCAAACTGATTAAGCTCTGAGATCAGATCTTTTGAATCTTTTTTCGGAAGATCCATCGGTTTGCTAAGATCATAATGAAGGGTGATGTCTGTACTCTCTTCCTTATCCAGTGATACGTTCTTAGAAGGAGATTTCTTCTCTTCCTCAGAGAACTTGTAACGCTGTGCACTGATTAAGGTTTGCTTTTCTTTATATTTTGGCAGCTTTTCTGAAAGTGAAATTTTGTTGTTCGCTAATCTCTCTTCTAAAGGCTGTTCTGTAAGTCTCGAAATGTTGTTAATGTCGTTCTTTTGATAGAGCTGATACCCCAAGAATAGATTTAAAACGAGAAAGGTAAGGATAAAAATACTTTTTGTTCTTTGCCAATTCAATTAAAATCCTTCCTTTCCCGTCTCTGTGAATAATGGTCGCCATCCTTTTGAATCAATATTTGAATTGATAAACCATTGAGGCTCTAATCGATAGATGTGTGGTTGTTTTTGCTTTTTCATCGTTAATCCAATTCGAATATCCTGAATGTAGTTCATGTTGTATTCTTTTTCTTCAAGCTCTTTGATGACTTCTAATCCCGATTGAATCGTCATTTTCTGTGATAGATCTGGTTTTTGTCCTAGTTGTAACTGAGTCAGTGATCGTTGATACTCTTTTAATTCATTCTCAAGCCATACTAAACTCATTTGCATCTCTGGATCTAATACAGGCAAGTTCTCAATAAATAACCAGAAGCCAGCCGAATCTCCTGTTAAGTCGGATAGAATGTAGGGGTTCCCCCATCCAGCATGAGTGTTAATATAATCTTTGGACTGATAAAGCGGCGATATATTTGGAGGTGCATTCTGGTTTCGATTGCCAGAAAAATTAGTATACGTAAAACGATTCGTAACTTCGTTAACAACCATTGCAGCCGTACCATCTGCGTATGTGATCTGATTCTTATCAGATGCACTTTTCACAGCTAACGGATCTTTAAATAGAGCCTTCTTGTACATTTCGTACGTGTCCTCGCCTGTAGAGTTTGAAAAATACGTATAACGTGACAGCTCTACAGAGTTTTTAGGGAAATAGTATCTTTTTGTTACCTCAGCCTGGCCTTCTTTATCGGCAGTCTCAACATCATAATTGATATATGGCGTAAAGCTTCCGTTCTCGACCCACTCATCCATATTTTTTATTAACGGGTTAAGCTTATTGTTAGAAGCCGTAATCTTTTGCATTTTTCTCGGTGCTTGATAGGAAACTAGATAGCCTTCAATACTATCGGTTAACTTATCTTGATATAAGAAGATACGATCCATTTTAGGAAGCTTTCCTTGAACATCTGTTTCAAATGAGAAAATTTCTTTATATATATCTTGACTGATTCCTGTAGGATAAATTATCTCCACGTACTTGTTGTCTCGTAAGAATTTTTCGTCGGGATCGAACGATCTGCTGCTCTTGGCACCCGTATCGAACATAAATTTAGTTTCATTTAATCCCATATGAAAATCTCTTATTAAACTGTTTGCTTCAAGTCCATATAAATCGTCTCCGCTATGATAGATTACCTGTGTCGGATAGACGAGTTGTTTTACTTCAGCTTGGACATCAACTTCCTGTTTCTTTACGATACGAGCTCCCTCTAGCGAAGGATAGCTCGGTTTAAATGTCCATAAGCTCCATGTAAGAACAAGGCTCAATCCGATCAAGAAAGTGAGCGCGATAGATTTGATATGTTCATAATTCTTCTTGAAAAAAGTGATCACTTCTTTTGCATGTGTAATCCACTTTAACCAGTTCATTGCTGCAGCCCCTCCTTAACCTTTTTTAAAGGAAGAGTAAAATGGATGGTCGTTCCTTGGCCCCATTCACTTTCTGCCCAAATGTCTCCGCCATGCGCAAGAACGATTTCTTTCGCGATCGCAAGACCTAGGCCAGTGCCTCCGATATCTCGAGAACGAGCACGGTCTACCCTAAAGAAACGATCAAAGATCTTAGAAACGTTATTCTTTGGAATCCCAACACCTTGATCCGAAATACTGACCTTCACTTTGCGTCCAATTACGGCCGCATTGAAGGTGATTGTTCCACCTTCAGGAGAATATTTCATCGCGTTCGAGATGATATTATCAAGCACTTGTGTCATCTTATCCGTATCCAGCTGAACGTTGATCTTCTGCTTAGGCAGAGATCTGGAAAGTTCGATATTTTCCTTTTCAAGCATCTCAAAGCGATCGATGATGCCGTTCAAGAACTCCACCAGATCAATCTCAAAAAAGTTAAATCGATAATCTTTGCTGTCCATTTTGGATAATTGAAGCAGATCCGTAACGAGTCTGATCATTCGTTCTGTCTCATTTTGAGTAACCTCTAAGAAACGTGGAGCGATGTTCTCATCTTGCCAAGCCCCTTCAGCTAGCGCCTCCAGATAACTTCTCATCGTCGTTAGTGGTGTTCTTAATTCGTGCGACACGTTAAATACAAACTCACGTCGTTCATTATCGATCTGTTCTTGCTCGGTTACATCATGAAGAACACAAATAAGACCATTGATTGGCCCGTCGTCTTTTTGTATCGTTGAGAAGTTTGCTCGCACCACATAATGCATATCGTCTGTACTAAAATCGAGCAGCATGGATTCGTATTCGTTATAAAGCTCTTCCCACGTGTATTCCGTATTCAAGCGCAATAGCTCCATCAGAGGCGTTCCAAGAGCGTTCTGTCTAGAGATGTTCAACATCTCTTCAGACCGGTCGTTCATCAGGATGATAGCTCCCTCACGATCTGTTGCAATTACACCATCTGTCATATACGTAAGAACGGAACGCAACTTTCTACGCTCACTCTCTGTAATTGCCGTTGCTTCTTGCAGCTTTGTTGTTAAGTTGTTAAAAGTCATAGCTAGCTGACCGATCTCATCGTCTCCATACAGCTGAACTTTACGAGAAAAGTCCCCTCTAGCCATAACAAGAGCTTGCTTTCTCATATCTGCCATAGGCCTTGTAATCGTACGTGCCAAAAAGACCCCTAGAAGTCCGGTTATAATAAGTGCGATTACGGTTCCGGTCACTAGAATGCTGTTGATTCGAGAAATTTGTTTAAAGATACCTTCAATAGAAGCTACTAAATAGATGGCACCAATGTTCTCACCTGTAGCATCGATCTTGATCGGTTTAGCGAGCACCATCACCCGCTCTCCTTCATGAAGCATGATCTCATCATCTACCGTTCCTTCAAGAGCAAGCTTAATCTTCGGGTTGAAACTGATCTGCCCCACCAACTGCAGTTTATTGCTCGCAAGTACCGTGCCGTCTTCGTTAAGTACTTGAATTTCTTTCTCTTCAAACTCCTCATCAATTAACGCTTGAATATCTTCTTCAAGCGTTAGAGGAGGTTCACTCGTTTCATCTTTTTTGACTTTGTATCGGTCTTTATCCTTCAACTTTTGCTCAATGTTGAACTCTAATAAATTCACTCGATCGTAGAGTGATTTAGAGAAGCTCTGCCGAAGATCAGATTCTAAGTTGTTAATAAAATATACACTGATCACTTGCATGGCTATTAAAATGAGCAAAACATAAATCAATACAAACTTAACGTGTATTGATTTAAAAAAATTGACTTTATCCATCATGACTACTCCTGATCAGGATTTCTTAAGTAATACCCCACTCCGCGTCTTGTAATGATCCATAATGGGTGACTTGGATTATCTTCTACTTTTTCGCGAAGACGACGTACGGTAACATCAACTGTTCTTACATCACCAAAATAATCATATCCCCATACCGTTTGAAGCAAGTGTTCACGCGTCATCACTTGTCCGATATGTTTTGCTAAATAATGCAGCAGTTCAAATTCACGATGTGTTAACTCGATCGTTTCACCACGTTTGGTCACGATATACGCATCAGGATGAATCGTAAGAGAACCGATCGTAATCTCATTGTTCTCGTCTACTTCACGCTCAGATTCCTGCTGATGACGGCGCAGATTAGCCTTAACACGTGCAATTAATTCACGTGTGCTGAACGGCTTCGTTACGTAATCATCTGCCCCAAGCTCTAAACCTAATACTTTATCAATTTCAGAGTCTTTCGCTGTAAGCATGATGATCGGCATATCATACTTTTTACGAATCTCACGGCAAACTTCCATGCCGTCTTTCAGCGGAAGCATGATATCTAGTAAAATCATATCCGGCTTCTCTTTTTCTACCTTTTCTAACGCATTGATGCCATCATACGCGCAACTTACGGTAAAACCTTCTTTTTCAAGATTAAACTGCAGAATATCTGCAATGGGCTTTTCATCATCCACAACGAGAATTTTCTTATCCATGGGAACGCTCCTTCTTTCAGAAACTCTATTTTATATATAGCAGAATATTTTGTAGTATCGATTATATGGTATCTCTACTATTTTATCACAGTTGAAACTTTCTCCATACTACTAGCAAAACCTTCTAATTTTAGACAAAGAAAAGTTGGTTTCACTCTAGTTTTCCGGTTGTGTAGTTTGAATTACATCCTGAAAAGTAATTCTATTAGATTCGAGCAAAAAAAACCTCCCAGGAAGATATTGTTCCTAAGAGGTTTTTGACATTTTGTTTATTTCTTTTCATCATTGACTAGTTGATTGGAGTGGAAGGTGCGAGACTCCTGCGGGACAAGCGGTCAGGTGAGACACTTAATGGCGCGTAGCGGCAAGTGGCTCACCGCCTGCCCCGCGGAAAGCGAGCAACCTGAAACGGAAATCAACCTACTTTCATATTACTTTAATCATTACTTCTTTAATTTTCACTTACAAAATCAGCTGGATCTTTAAGAACACCGTTCTCATAAACTTCAAAATGCAAATGCACACCAGTCGATTGACCCGTTGAACCCATCACACCAATCTTAGATCCCTTCTGCACCACATCACCTGATGAAACAGAAATAGAATCAAGATGCGCATAAATGGTTCTCATGCCGTTGTTGTGATCGATAATGATCTTGTTTCCATAATCTCCATCCCATCCTGCAGAAACAACTCTACCGTTGTCAGCAGCTAGAATCGAGCGTTCGGAAGGTCGAGCAATATCCATCCCTTTGTGCTCTTTACCCCAACGTGTGCCTTTATGGCTGGAAATATATCCACCTACAGCCGGCCATGAAAGAGTGCCTGTCCCTTTAGAGGGAATCACTTTCGTACCAATCTTTTGAATTTCCGTAACCGGTTCTTTTACTTGCTTCTTCTCTAAAATCTCTTTTTGTAGCACTTGTTTATCGGCTTTTCTTGTTGTATACGTAATTTCTTCTAAGCCAACTTGTCCTTTTTGGACGGTTTTGATCTGTCCTTTTTCTAACGTACTGTCTTCTTGTTTCTCAACCTGGAATGGAAGTTCATTTTGAACACGTGTTGCTTCGTATACTAAGACTTCTGTAAAAGGCTTTTTCTCTGTAACCGTTACTGCCTGTCCCGTGCGAACAACGGGTACTAGCATAAGCCTTGGGTTTAACGTGAAGAACTGATCCATCGTTAAGTGATATTTTTCTAGGATAGATTGAACCGTTTCTCCTTTTTGAACCACATGCTCTTTTTTGTGCAGACTGCCTTCTTTTAAAGAAGAAATGGCATCGTCTACCGTAACGAGCTCACTGATGGATGTTTGCGCTTTTTGAATAAGAATTGGCGCTGAAAAGTCGATATCGATCACTTTTCGTTCTCCCGGCTTTAAATCAGGAACTTCAAGCTCTTTATTCTCCGCTTTCTTTTTTTCAATGTCATCTAACTCGGCCTTTGAGACATGTTCGAGCTTTAGCTTCAGCAACGTATCTTTCGCTTCTTTTTTGCTGGAAACATACGCAACAGTTTGTCCGCCAACGACCAAACGATAAGCCTCCACTTCAACCGTTAGCTGCTTCTTCAAGTTCTCTCTTACTTCCTCGTTATCAAACTCTGGTCTGAACATCTTTTCAGGCTTAAGCTCGATAGACTCTCTCACCGCAAAAGCAAAGTTATTCTTTCTACCTTTTGCTTGTTGAAGAATTTGGTCGACTGTCTCGTCGACAACGCTTTCTTCACGAACCGTTCCAACCTTCTTTCCATCTACATAAACGTGATACACCGTTTTGATCAACTGGTTATCGTCGCTGCTCGCGGATGTGTTTGATGGATTCATCGTGAATGCTGACACTATTAAAATCACTGCAACAAACGGCAGTGCGATATATTTAATAAATCTTTCAGTGGTTTTTCGACTGTTCACTTTTTCTATTTCCCCCTAAAGATTCTCTCTGCGATCTCTAAATTGTGTCTAAAGACCTATCTCTATTTATGCCTTTAGCACCTCTAGTATCCTATCATAAGGAATTTCGCTTTGTCAGAATTTCAGGGATTTTGTAATGCAACTGTAAATAAACGACATAAAAAAGAGCATAAATTCACCGATTTATACCCTTTTTTAACACCTATTCCGTTAATTTGATGCGTTCTTTTATATCTTCTTTTTGAACATACACTACAAGGAAGCTGATCGGAATCAGAAGCAACGTCTCTAGCCACTGCTTTTCAAACAGCCAGTAGAAGAAAGGGGTGAGTGCAAAAGCAAAAAGACCCGCTACGGTTAGACTTCTTTTAATTCCATAAAAGAGCAGAAATGCAGCTGCTACCAGAACAGCAGATATGGGGTGAAAAATAATCATCCCTCCGATAAAAGAAGCCACTCCCTTCCCGCCATGAAAACGAAGAAAGATCGGATAGAGATGTCCTAGAATTACCGCTAAAAAACCAAGTAGCTGTATATATGGTGGATATTGAAATTGTATCCCTGCCCAAACGACTGCCGCTGCTTTTAGAATGTCGCCAGCTAACGTGAGTACGAATCCAGATGGCCCTAAAACTCTGCCAGCATTCCGCGCTCCTATATTTCCGCTGCCTAACAATCGTAAATCAACGCCTTTTATAAGCTTTGCTACAAGAAACCCTGTCATGATGCAACCAACAAGGTAACTCGCGATCAAATACAGCGCCCATTCAAATTCCATCTGTATGATCACTACCTTCCTCATCCCAATTGATACACTATATTCGAACGATTGAGTACTTATCCCTCTTTATCAGCATTAAAAGTCTATGGTGGGTGTGAAAATGTACGAAACGTGAGTGTTTAGATGCTGATTTGTGCAGTGCATGTCTCTTTGTATGCTTTTTTGAATGTGTATCGGTGTTATTTTTGCGGTAGGAAGGGGTCAGCACATATACCTAACGGGGTACTCGAACTGTAAATTAAGCCTACTCTTGATGGAATTAAGTTAAAAAGAAAAAAATTATGTCAAAATCGATAGCAATTAAGTCTAAGAAACAAAATAAAGGCCATTCGATCATTCTCGACAAAGGCGTCCTTGCTACATACCCTCCACTAACGGCGACCGACCGTACGCAAAAAAAATAAAAAAAAGCATACTCCCTTTTCAAGGAACATGCAACATGTTTTAGGATTTAAAGTAAAATGGTGGCTCGAGACGGAATCGAACCGCCGACACGAGGATTTTCAGTCCTCTGCTCTACCATCTGAGCTATCGAGCCATAAAAGTGGCGGACCCGACCGGGGTCGAACCGGCGATCTCCTGCGTGACAGGCAGGCATGTTAACCACTACACCACGAGTCCACTTTAATGCTTTTACCTATTTACTTAGAAAAAATGGTGACCCGTACGGGATTCGAACCCGTGTTACCGCCGTGAAAGGGCGGTGTCTTAACCGCTTGACCAACGGGCCACTTTTTTTAAAAAAAAGTGGTGAGCCATGAAGGACTCGAACCTTCGACCCTCTGATTAAAAGTCAGATGCTCTACCAACTGAGCTAATGGCTCGTGCTTTGTTTTGGAACGTTTGTCGTTTTTTCACGACAAGTGTTACTTTATCACGATATCAAAGCTTTGGCAATATGTTTTCTGTATATTTTTCAAAAAAACTTTCAAATCCTTAAAAATACTCACGAAAACATTACTAATTCATCAAAAATAAAGCCCCTCGTTTCAACAAGGGGCCACTAATTATTTAAGCAAATACGCCACGTACCATGTTTGTTTGTGCACGGTCTGGTCCAACAGAGAAGATAGAAAGTGGAATACCTGTCACTTGCGAGATACGCTCTACATAATGACGCGCGTTTTCTGGAAGCTCTCCAAGATCTTTCACACCTGTAATATCTTCAGTCCAGCCTGGCATTTCTTCGAACACAGGCTCACATTGAGCAAGCTCTTTAAGGCTCGCTGGGAATTCATACGTAAGTTCACCTTTGTATTTGTAGGCTACACAGATTTTCAACGTTTCAATACCTGTTAGAACGTCGATTGAGTTCAAAGAAAGATCCGTGATACCTGAAACACGACGAGCATGACGCACAACTACTGCGTCAAACCAACCTACACGACGCGGACGTCCTGTCGTTGTACCGTACTCACGGCCAACTTCACGAATTTGGTTGCCGATCTCATCATGAAGCTCAGTCGGGAAAGGACCATCACCAACACGTGTTGTATAGGCTTTTGACACACCTACAACATGGTTGATCTTAGACGGACCAACACCAGAACCGATCGTTACTCCCCCTGCAATAGGGTTTGAAGACGTTACGAAAGGATATGTTCCTTGGTCGATATCAAGCATAACACCTTGTGCGCCTTCAAATAGAACACGACGGCCATCGTCTAACGCATCGTTTAGAACAACTGATGTATCTACTACATATTTTTTAATTTGTTGACCATATTCATAATACTCATCTAAGATCTCTTCTTTTGTGAATCCTTCTGATTCGTAGATGCGTTCGAATAAGCGGTTCTTTTCCGCTAAGTTGCGCTCTAACTTCTCTTCAAATTCTTCACGGTCTAAAAGGTCAGCGATACGGATTCCGATACGAGCTGCTTTATCCATGTAAGCAGGGCCGATTCCTTTTTTCGTTGTACCGATCTTGTTAGCACCCTTGCTCTCTTCCTCTAAGATATCTTGACGAAGGTGATAAGGAAGAATCACGTGCGCACGGTTAGAGATACGAAGGTTGTCCGTACTTACTCCGTGGCTGTGAAGGTAAGCAAGTTCTTCAAGAACTGCTTTCGGATCCACAACCATTCCGTTTCCGATTACGCAAATTTTATCTTTATAAAAGATTCCTGATGGAATAAGGTGAAGCTTATACTTCTTTCCTTCAAATACGATTGTATGACCAGCGTTGTTACCGCCTTGGTATCGAGCTACTACTTCTGCTTTTTCTGAGAGATAATCGGTAATCTTACCTTTTCCTTCATCTCCCCATTGTGTTCCTACTACTACTACTGATGACATGGTTGTTGCACCTCCATGAAATTAACGATTGACGAATTTATCATCTAATCTTGAAAACCATGCTTAGTTTAGCAATATATTTGATAGAAGTCAATTAAAAACACGAACATTAAAAGAAAAAACAATATTTTCGTTCGTAATAAATTTGAAATTGCATAGTCAGAAGATCGAAAACCTTATCGTATCCTGTAGTATTCACCTTTTTAGGAGGTACGATTACTTGCTTATCGATAAATTAATGGTCGCTTATATGGATACAAAAGCGAACCACATCTATTATTTAGACAAAAATGAACAAACGATATTGCTTGATGCGATCGAACCCGACGGTCTTCCCAACTTAGAATTTCTAGATGCTGAAGAACCAGAGCGGTTCCTTGAGATTCCGAAAGTAATGAACGTTGAGTCCTTCAGCTGGATGGTCGAGTTTGAGAGCTTTCATCAAAACAATGAACTCCTGCACGCGTTAAATGAAGATGAGCCTTTTAAACAGTTTACAGAAAAAGTGAGTGAACTGAACCTCCATGATAAATGGCAGACGTTTCAAAAGGATAAAGTGAAAAACAGAATAGAAATGTGGTTAACCGAAAATAAGATCAAAGAAATACAAAAGCAGCCGGAATAATTCCCAGCTGCTTTTTTTTATGCGCCTGGCGGTATGGCACTCTCATCGTGCCGCCTGTCCAGGTTAACGAACTTGTTATATTCTTTTACGAAAGCGAGCTCTACCGTTCCTGTTGGACCGTTACGCTGTTTAGCGATAATGATCTCGATGATGTTCTTCGCTTCTGATTCTTTATCGTAGTAATCGTCACGATATAAGAAGGCAACGATATCGGCATCCTGCTCAATGGAACCTGATTCACGAATATCGGACATCATCGGACGCTTGTCCTGACGTGATTCAACTCCACGAGATAACTGAGAAAGGGCGATAACCGGCACTTCCAGCTCACGCGCAAGTGCTTTAAGGGAACGAGAGATCTCAGAGACCTCCTGTTGGCGGTTTTCGCCAGATTTCCCGCTACCCATAATAAGTTGCAGGTAATCGATCAAAATCATTCCTAGGCCTTTCTCCTGCTTTAGACGACGGCATTTCGCTCGGATATCGTTAATACGGATACCCGGTGTATCATCAATGTAAATACCTGCCGCTGACAAGCTTCCCATAGCCATCGTAAGCTTCTGCCAGTCTTCGGGTAACAATGACCCTGTACGAAGGCGCTGTGCATCAAGATTACCCTCTGCACAAAGCATACGCATAACAAGCTGCTCAGCACCCATCTCTAGACTGAAGATCGCCACGTTCTCATCTGTTTTTGTTGCAACGTTTTGTGCGATGTTCAAAGCAAACGCGGTTTTACCTACGGATGGACGAGCGGCAACGATGATCAGATCATTTCGTTGAAACCCAGCCGTCATTCGGTCCAAGTCGTTAAAGCCCGTCGGTATACCCGTTATATCACCTTTACGGTTATGAAGAGCTTCAATGTTGTCGTAAGCGTGAACCAAAACATCCTTAATCGCTGTAAAAGCACTCGTGTTCTTACGGTTCGCTACTTCTAAGATCGACTTTTCCGCTTCGTTTAAGATCGCCTCTACTTCTTCTTCACGCGCATAGCTGTTCGCAGTAATATCAGTCGCTGTACGGATCAAACGGCGAAGGAGAGACTTCTCTTCAACAATCTTGCTGTAATACTCAATGTTCGCAGCGGTCGGAGAACTATCCGCCAACTCTGTTAAAAAGGATAAACCGCCGACTTCATCAAGTTGGTTCTTGTCTTGAAGCTCTGACGTAACCGTGATCAAATCGACCGGCTCGCCTTTTGCGTTAAGATCGAGCATCACGCGATAGATTCGTTGATGAGTAGCTCGGTAAAAATCTTCCGGAAGCAGAATCTCAGATGCCGTAATAAGAGCTTCGGGCTCTAAAAAGATCGCACCAAGAACAGCCTGCTCCGCTTCAATATTCTGCGGCGGTATGCGGTCAGCAAATAAATCACTCATAGTAGTTCCTCCTTTCCTTACTTCTTTTCGATATTTAAACAGTGTTGCTATATTAAAGTTTTGATTTTTAGCTTTTTCTACTTTGACAAGTTGATCGGAGCGCAAGGTGCGAGACTCCTGCGGGACAAGCGGTCAGGTGAGACACTTAACGGCACGAAGTGGCAAGTGGCTCACCGATTGCCCCGCGGAAAGCGAGCAACCTGGAGCGGAGATCAACAACTTTCAAAACCCCGCAAAAAAACCGGGAAAACCCGGCTCTTTTATTCTTCTGTTACGTGTACTTTTACAGTTGCCGTAACTTGTTGGTGCACTTTAATCGAAACATTCGTATACCCAAGTGCTTTAATCGGCTCAGCAAGCTCGATCTTACGCTTATCGATCTTGATCCCTTGCTCTTTCAAGCCATCAGCAATCTGTTTACTTGTCACAGAACCGAAAACACGGCCACCTTCACCTGTTTTCGTTTTGATCGTAACGGTCATCTCGGCAAGCTTTGCTTTTAAAGCTTCAGCCTCTTCTAGTTGAGCTTGTTGTTTTTTCTCTTCGCTCTTCTGTTGACCTTGAAGTGTCGCCATCGCGCCGGATGTAGCTTCTGATGCTAAGTTTTTCGGAAATAAGAAGTTGCGCGCGTATCCTTCAGAAACGTTCTTAACCTCGCCTTTTTTGCCTTTACCTTTTACATCTTGAAGAAAAATTACTCTCATTCCTCTTCTCCCCCTTCAATATACTCATCAATAATACGTTTTAAATGTATCTCTGCTTCATCAATCGAGCTGTTCTCAATCTGGCAGGCAGCGTTCGTAAGATGTCCTCCGCCTTCCAATCTCTCCATGATCATCTGCACGTTGATGTCCCCTAGAGAACGGGCACTGATGCTCACTCTGCCATCAATACGATTTGCAATAACAAAGGATGCTTGAATGCCGTTCATGGTTAAAAGTATATCTGCTGCCTGAGCGATCACGACTTGATTGTACGCATCCTCAGGAGAGCTCTTGGCAATCACGATGCCTTTTTTATAAACATCCGCACTCTCAATGAGCTTGGATCGTCTTGTATACGTGTTTAAATCTTCTTTTAAGAACTTTTGAACAAGAATCGTGTCTGCACCGTGCGCTCGTAAATACGAAGCCGCATCAAACGTACGAGAACCTGTTCTGAGGGTAAAACTCTTCGTATCCACAATGATACCGGCAAGAAGGGCTGTTGCTTCAAGCATACGCATCTTCAGTCTCTTCGGCTGGTATTCGA
Organism: Bacillus sp. E(2018); assembly: GCF_005503015.1. NCBI lineage: Bacteria > Bacillati > Bacillota > Bacilli > Caryophanales > Bacillaceae > Bacillus > Bacillus sp. E(2018). The sequence goes on from NZ_SCOL01000002.1 coordinate 583,955, forward strand.
GAAGTTCGGTAACGAGTTCTGCCGTAGATGAAGCATAAGGCTCCATGTACACAAGCACCGGATCTTTAATGAACTCCTCACCACGTCTATGGTGATCGATGACCACAACATGATCAAGCTTGGATAACAGCTTTTCTTCAATAACCATCGTCGGTTTATGTGTATCAACTACAACGAGAAGTGTGTCTCGCGATGCAAGCTCGAGCGCTTCTTCCGGCGAGATAAAGAACTTCCAGATCGATTCTGTCTCTTTCAGCTCATCCATCAAGCGCTGAACGCCGATGTCGATATTCGCTTGATCGAGTACGATATATCCGTCTTTTCCATTCACTTGCGCGACCTTTAGAATCCCGATCGCAGAACCGATAGAGTCCATATCCGGATTCTTATGCCCCATAATGATGACCTTGTCGCTATCTGCCACCAATTCACTTAATGCATGTGAGATGACGCGCGCACGTACGCGGGTACGTTTCTCAACAGGATTTGTCTTTCCTCCATAAAAACGTACTTTTCCGTTCGTCTGCTTGATTGCCACCTGGTCGCCTCCGCGTCCAAGAGCAAGATCCAGACTGGATTGAGCTAGCTGTCCAAGCTCAGGAAGTGACGATGTTCCCGCTGCAACCCCGATACTTAATGTAAGAGAGATATTCTGCTTAGCAGTAGACTCTCTCACTTCATCAAGTACGCTGAATTTATTTTTCTCCAGTTCATAGAGAATGCGTTGGTTAAATACAGCTAAAAACCGTTCAGAAGATGTTCGTTTAAGGAAGATGCCATTTACGTTCGCCCATTCATTCAACACAGACGTAACTTTTGAGTTGATCGTTGATCGAAACTGGTCATCTAGTCCTTGCGTTACTTCTTCATAGTTATCGAGATAGATAATCGCCATGACCGTTTGTTCTTCATCATACAAACGTTCAAGATCTAGCTGCTCGGTCACATCAAAAAAGTAAAGCAGTCTATCTTCTTTCTTAAAGTTTACTTGAAATCTATGTGTGTTAATCTTAATAACTTCTTCCTTCGCATCACTCTTGATATGAGGAATCAGTTCTTCTGAAACATGGTTTAGAGAATGGCCGATAAAGGACTCTTCTTCAATAAGGGCTCCCATGTATGGATTTGCCCATTCGATCTTAAAATCCTCATCATACAAAATAATCCCGATCGGCATTTCCATCAACGCTTCTTCTCCCACCTTCTTCAAGCGGTGAGATAGCGTAGAAATATAATCGCCCAGCTCCTCCTGAAAACTAGCTTCGGCCTTCATGGCATAATAAAACAAACCACCGAGCAGCACGAAGCCTGCCATTCCGATCATCCAATGAAAATACGTGATGATGCTTACCAGAACAACAGAAGTTACAAATAAGGCGATGACGGGATAACCATGCCACCGTTTTAGTAAAAACTTTGGCATACTTTCAGCTCCTACTGTTTTGGTTTCAACCGTTTTTTTATCATGAATCCTAAATCAATTATACCTAAGAATTTAACGACTTCCAGAGGAATCGGCAGGATAGAGCTCAGCAAAAATAAGAGTATAACCAACAATATGATTCTTTTTCTCTTCCAATTCTTTATCCAGGCATAATAAAAAATAACTGTGAAACCTTGTATTATAAGTACAAACGATAATATCATATACAAATTTATCGTTACAATATATAATGACGTACCCTTTTCAGGCATACTAAATGTTAAAACAATCGCTATAATATAATACCACAAAAACGATTTTGGCAGGTTCCACTCACGAAATGGAGGGAACGATGGCACATCATAACGCATTCTTTTCATCAGCATTCTTGCAGCAATATGCGTTAAGAAGGCAAGGATAACAGCTCCTCCGATAATATATGTCGGAAGCATCATCGGAATTAACTCCGCTTGCTCTTTAAGCCTTTCGATTTGGGCAGGATCTTGTCCACCCGATTTATAAAGATCTTCCGCTGTTCCTATCGCACTTTGAAACTGAGTCTCTAATTCTTTAACAAAATTGATACCCATGAATACTTGAGCAATCGCAAGCGTTCCCAGCATGTTCACGATGTTGGACAAACTCGCACCAAGCAGAACCGCAAATGCAGATTTTTTTCTTCTATACAGTTCCCCCATCACGATTCCGGTCAAACCAGCAAAGAGGGTGACAATAATACCGTTAAGCCCCGCAAAAGCCAAGGAAACGCCAAACGTGACCGCCCATAAAAGTAATCCTGCTTTAAGATCTTGCCGGTACAGATAAATGATAAACGGAAGCGGCAAAATAAATAACGAGACCAAGCTGAATAACGGTATGTACATAGTGATTAAAAAAAGAAGCGTATAAATGCCCGAAACAACGGCACCTTCCACCAATACTCTAGTATTGCGCATGATTCACCTCATAAAATTCTTCATATGTTCTAATTGTAGTGACATAACCGCCGTAATTCAACTTAAACGATAATTCTAGCATAGACGTACTTGAAGCGAAGTAAACAAATTATGGAAGGTTGTTGTGGATTGGGTCGAAATTAGGGGGAATACACTTGTTTTTAGGGAGATTATGTGTGAAAAAGTGATTTGGGTAGTCTGGGAAGCTACTAAGGTGATTCAATACAGGGAGTTCGGTCATTTCGCAGCCGATTTTTCAAGGGACATGAGAGGAATCCAGAAGTTTTGAGCTCCAATCCACAAGTTTCATGCCTGAATCCTAAAGTTTTTGCTGTTTATCCACGAGTTTTAGTCTTTTATCCGCGAGTCTACAATCCTCGACAAAAGTCGCCGCCCGCTACTATTATTAATCACAAAAAAACGCAGCCAGGAAACCCAGCTGCGCTTTTTAAACGATCTTATTCAGATACATATGGTAACAATGCCATGTGACGAGAGCGTTTAATCGCACGAGTCAATTGACGTTGATATTTAGCAGATGTACCAGTTACACGACGAGGAAGAATCTTACCGCGCTCAGAAACGAAACGCTTTAAAAGATCAGTGTCCTTGTAGTCGATGTAAGTGATTTTGTTTACAGTGAAGAAACAAACCTTACGACGCTTTTGGCGTCCACCACGACGTCCAGCCATAGTTGGTCCCCTCCTTTAATTTTATTTTATATATTCCGATTCATAGTTTACGTTAGTTTAAAATGGCAAATCGTCATCAGAGATGTCGATTGGCGTGCCATCATTTGCAAACGGGTCATCGTTGAAGTTATTACGTTTTGGATTCTGCTGTTGTTGCTGTCCTCCAAATCCGTTGTCACTTCCATAGCTGCGGTTCTGATTTTGCTGCCCAAATCCGCGGTCATTTGATGGTCCACCAAAGTTGTTGCTGTTGCCTTGATATTGCTGGCCTCCAGCATTAGCGTTTTTAGGTTCAAGGAATTGAACACTTTCTGCCATTACTTCAGTAACATACACTCTTTGACCCTGCTGGTTCTCGTAAGAACGAGTTTGCAAACGTCCATCCACTCCTGCAAGCGATCCCTTTTTCAAGAAGTTCGCTACATTTTCAGCGGGCTTACGCCACACGACACAGTTAATGAAATCTGCTTCGCGCTCACCTTGCTGATTCGAAAAAGGTCGATTGACAGCAAGTGTGAAGTTAGCAACAGCCACACCGTTTGGAGTGTACTTTAATTCTGGGTCTTTTGTTAAACGTCCCACCAGTACTACTCGATTTAGCATTCAGAACCACTCCTTAAAGGATTAATTTCTTTCGTCTACGATTGTCATGAAACGAAGAACATCTTCGTTGATCTTCATAAGACGGTCGAATTCATTAATCGCTTCGTTTGGAGCGTTAACTTCCAATAGCGTGTAATATCCATCGCGGAAGTCATTGATTTCGTAAGCTAAACGCTTTTTACCCATTTCCTTTTCGTTCGCGATCTCCGCACCGTTGTCAGTTAGGATGCTTTTCGCACGCTCTTTCGTTGCCTTAAGAGCTTCCTCTTCGATATTCGGACGGACGATGTACATAATTTCGTACTTTTTCATTCCGTTCACCTCCTTTTGGTCTAAGCGGCCCAAAACATTTATTCCGGGCAAGGAGAAAATCATCATAACAAATTTTGTTGACAATTAACTCACAATAAAGAATTATATCAAAACATCTCGCATAAAACAAGCACCTCTCGAAAAAAGCATAAAAAAGAGGAAAAGCGATTGCTTTTCCTTCGTTTTTCTAAATTACTTAGATGTTACTCTAAAATGCTTTTGGATTAGTTTTGTAAAAAACTTCACTGACAAGTTTGTTGGAGCGCAAGGTGCGAGACTCCTGGGGGATCAGCGGGACAGGTGAGACTCTTAACAGCGCTATGCGCTAAGAGGCTCACCGCACGCCCCCCGGAAAGCGAGCATCCTGGAGCGGAAATTAACTGCTTCTCAGTCGTTTTTTATTAAACATTAAAACGGAAATGAACAACATCTCCATCTTTCATCTCATATTCTTTACCTTCAAGACGAACCTTACCTTTTTCTTTCGCAGCTGCCATGTTCCCCGCTGCCATAAGATCATCATAAGCTACGATCTCTGCACGGATAAATCCTCTTTCAAAGTCAGTATGAATGATTCCCGCACAAGCTGGAGCCTTCATGCCTTTACGGAACGTCCAAGCACGTACTTCTTGAACACCTGCTGTAAAGTAAGTAGCTAAACCAAGTAGAGAATATGAAGCACGGATCAGCTTATCAAGACCTGCTTCTTCGATACCTAGTTCACCTAAAAATGCCATCTTTTCGTCGCCATCAAGCTCAGCGATTTCTTCTTCAACTTTTGCACAGATTACGATAACTTCCGCATTTTCACGTGCCGCATATTCTTTAACTGCTTCAACATGCTCGTTCGTGCCTTCTAAAAGCTCATCTTCGCTCACGTTAGCAACGTAAAGAATCGGCTTCATTGTAAGAAGGTGCATCGTGTGAACAATCTTCTTTTCTTCAGGTGTTAGATCAACACTTCGTGCAGGAAGTTCTTGCATAAGAGCTTCTTTGATCTTTGAAAGAACAGCAAACTCTGCTACAGCTTCTTTGTCTTTTGACTTTGCAAGCTTTTCAACACGTGCAACACGCTTGTCGATAGACTCAAGATCTGCAAAGATAAGCTCTAGGTTGATAACTTCAATATCATCGATCGGGTTAACTTTTCCGTGAACGTGCGTGATGTTTTCATCATCAAAACAACGAACAACTTGAAGGATCGCATCTGTTTGACGGATGTGAGATAAGAATTTGTTTCCTAACCCTTCTCCTTTACTCGCACCTTTTACGATTCCAGCGATGTCTGTAAACTCAAAAGTTGTAGGTACTACTTTTTTCGGCTGTACCATCTCTGTTAATTTTTGAAGACGGTGGTCAGGTACTTCAACGATTCCAACGTTTGGATCGATCGTACAGAACGGATAGTTAGCAGATTCAGCACCTGCTTGTGTAATAGCATTAAACAATGTAGATTTACCAACGTTCGGTAAACCAACGATTCCAGTTGTAAGAGCCACTGTTCATTCACTCCTCTGTTTTATATAAAGCTTAGAAATCCTAAGACTTTTCATTGTAATAAAAAAATATCCTTCCCAATTATAGGTTTTATCCTCTTAAAAAACAAGAAGAACCGGGTCGTATAACTCGGCTCTACTCTTTGAAGATTTATTTATATTTATTAGTGAGTTTTGTTTCACGTGAAACAAGAACGTTACTCACCAGGGGATGCTAAAACTTTCTTGATTTTTTTAGCGAACTCAGCTCTTGGCAGCATCACGCTATGCTGGCACCCCATGCACTTAATCCTAATATCAGCACCCATTCGAATGACTTTCCAACGATTCGTTCCACATGGATGCTGTTTTTTCATTTCTACTTCATCGTGAAGTTGAAATTCTTTTTGCTGCATAATCAGCTCTCCCTTATTTATGTTCTTTTGGCACTGGTTCTTTTTGATACGTGACCATTTTTGGATACGGTATCTCAATTCCCGCTACTTCTAGCTCGTGTTTTAACGTTTTACGAAGTTCACGTGCGATCTTGAAGTGCGTCATCGGAAGCACCTCTGCCGTAACACGAATGACAACTTCTGATGCACCGAGCATCTGAACACCTAATACTTCTGGTTCTTTGACCATCTCAGGATAGTTCGGCTTAGCGTTCTTCACTACCTCTTGAATAATATTTTGAGCTTTATCGATATCCTCTTCATAAGCAATACTCAAATCAACGACCGCGATGCTGTTATGAACAGAAAAATTCGTAACTTCTGTGATAGACGAATTCGGCAGGATATGTAATTCTCCTGTCCAGCTTTTAATTTTTGTCGTTCTTAATCCAATTTCTTCAACGGTTCCTTCAAAGTTTGTGATTCGTACCGTGTCTCCAACAGAGAACTGATTTTCAAAAATGATGAAAAAGCCTGTAATGATATCTTTCACAAGACTTTGGGCACCGAAACCAATTGCTAGACCAACCACTCCAGCACCGGCAAGAATCGCTTTAATATCTACACCAAACTCCGTTAATATCGTTAAGATCGCTACGAAATAAATAACATAAGAAGCAACGTTATCTAACAGTCTAAAAAGAGTATTCTCTCTTCTCTCACTTAAACGAAGAGGAGATTTCAGTCGAACTTTAAAAACATTAGCGATCGCTGCTTTTATAATATATTTGAAGATAATAGCGAGTATTATGATTCCTAAAATCTTTAAACTCGTAGTAGCAATGCCTGTCCACCATTCTTTATCGGAAAAAATCGTGACGGCTTTTTCTGCAGTTTCCGGTAAATTAGCACCAGCCAATGGGTCATCTTCCTCTCTTTGATTATGAAATTATTTAATCAGCTTTTGCTGAGAATATCAAATGTAATCACGTGGTCTGCTTCTAGAAAAACTTCTAGAGTTACGAGTGCATGGGAAACGGGTATAGACTTTAAACAAAAGTCTGTGATTATTGTATTCTACCATGTATAAGAAAAGGATTTCTTCCGTATACTAGTAGAACCATTATAAAGGAGAGGATGTCATGTTCCTCAAACGGAAGCTGGGATTAGGGAAACCCATTCAATATAAATTGCACCACGAAGACAAGGAAGCGATGCTCAGAATCACCGAACAAATTTTACCTATGCTTCCGGAATCAGTTCATCAGCCTGTTGTCGTTGTTTGTATAGGAACAGACAGATCAACAGGTGATGCATTAGGCCCTCTAGTTGGTACAAAATTGCACAACAAAGATACATTCCCATTCTTTGTGTACGGCACACTAGATGATCCCGTTCATGCGGTGAATTTAGAAGAAAAGTTAAAGATGATCGCTACCGAGCATCCAGGTGCTTTTGTTATAGGAATTGATGCTTGCTTAGGTCGATTAAACCACGTTGGCATGGTCTCGATCAACGATGGACCTGTCAAACCAGGAGCTGGCGTTAACAAACAGCTGCCGCCTGTTGGAGATATGCACATTACAGGTATCGTAAACGTCAGTGGTTTTATGGAATACTTCGTTCTTCAAAACACACGCCTCAGTATCGTGATGAAGATGGCTGATCTAATCGCTGACTCTCTTCATATGGCTTGTTTACGTAAAAAGATTCAACAAAAAAACATGATAGCAAGCACCGAATCTCGTTCACAAGACATTTATAAAATTCAATAACAAAAGCCGCTTCTACGATCAAAAATAGAAGCGGCTTTTTTGTTTACATCAATCCTTGTGAGAACGCTAGAATACTTTCCCATTTTTCAACGATAAAAACTAAAATCGTTGCGATGAGCAGACCCGGCAGAAGGTTTGCAACACGAATCTTAGTGATGCCAAGTAAATTCAGTCCGATCGCGACGATCATGATTCCACCAGTTCCTGTAATCTCCACAATTAAGGCATCCATCAATTCCTGAGAAACGAAGCGATCGATCTGTGTGGCCATCAAAGCGATTATTCCTTGATATAACACGACCGGAATAGCAGAAAACATAACACCGATGCCAAGTGTTGAAGTAAATAGTATCGCACAGAATCCATCGATCAACGCTTTTGTATACAGAACATCATGCTGTTGTCTAAGGCCACTGTCTAGAGCACCTACGATCGACATTGCTCCAACGACAAACACAAGAGTAGCCGTTACAAAACCGGTAGCTACCGATCCCTTGTCTTGCTTCCCTATCTTCGTCTCGAGCCACTTTCCGATCGCGTTCAATCGTTCTTCAAGATTCCACCACTCACCGAGAGCACCGCCGACCGCTAAGCTTGCGATCACGATTAAGAACTGCTCGCTCTTCAAACCCATTCCGATTCCCAAGATTGTAACAGCTAATGCCATCGCTTGTAAGATCGTATCTTTATAGCGATCAGAAATATTCGTCCAAAATAATCCTAAAAAGCTTCCTGCAATAATTGCAATACCGTTAACTATCGTTCCTAACAGTGACATTATTTAATGCTCTCCTATCTAAGCAGTTCATCACTAATCTTTGATGAGCTTAATTCAAGATGGTTACTACCTTTTGTGAAAGTGGTTGATCTCCGTTCCAGATGCTCCAATCAACTTTACAATGATGAATTTCAAAACATAAATTTAGAACCTGTTAATCAGAACTCTTTTAGAAATAGCAAAAAAGAAAACCACCTCATCGATGGTTTTCTGCTTACTTTTCTAACAGCTCTAAAATACGTTCTAAATCATCTTGTGAAAAGAATTCGATCTCGATCTTTCCTTTTCGTTTCGATTTCTTAATCGAAACTGACGTTCCAAAACGATCTCGTAAAGATGATTCTTTTTCTTGGAAAAAAACGTTCGCTGGGACTGTTTTTTTCTTTGTTCCACGTGAAACATTCATATTAATATCAGAGATCAACTTCTCAAGCTGTCTGACATTTAAGTTTTCATTCATTACCCGGTCAACGATAAGCTGCATCTTCGTCTTTTTCTTAAGACCTAGCAGTGCTCGTCCATGTCCCATTGATATTTGTCCGTTGGATAAGAGTTCAAGAACAGGTTTTGGGAGCTGAAGCAAACGAATGTGGTTTGCGATGTGAGGACGACTTTTTCCAACACGAGTAGCTAGCTCTTCTTGTGTTAGTTTCAAGTGTTCCATCAGCTTCTGATAAGCTTGAGCCTCTTCAACAGGATTCAGATCTTCACGCTGCAAGTTCTCGATTAAAGCAACTTCCATCATTTTTTGTTCGTCATAATCTTTTACGATTACAGGGATCACTTTCAATCCGGCTTCTGAAGCAGCACGGAATCGTCTTTCCCCAAGAACGATTTCAAATCCTTTAATGCTTTTTCGTACAACAATGGGTTGAAGAATACCATGTTCGATAATGGATTCTTTTAGTTCTTCAATGGCTTTTTGGTCAAAAACTTTTCGAGGCTGATACGGATTTGGCCTTAGCTCTGATATACTGACTTCTTTAATCTGCTCTTCTTCCCCTGCTTCTGTTGGGGGAAAGAAAGCATGCAGCCCTTTACCTAACCCTTTCACCAATGCCGATCACTTCCTTCGCAAAATCTAAATAAACATCAGCACCTCGGGATTTTGGATCATAGATGATGATCGGTTTCCCGTGACTAGGCGCTTCTGATAGTCTAACGTTTCTTGGTATGATGGTTTCATACACTTTATCTTGAAAATATTTTTTTACTTCTTCAATAACTTGAATCCCTAAGTTTGTACGTGCATCCAGCATGGTAAGCAGCACACCGTCGATCATCAGATCAGTATTTAAATGCTTTTGTACAAGTCTTACTGTGTTTAAAAGCTGACTTAAACCCTCTAGTGCGTAATACTCGCACTGAACAGGTATAATAACTGAATCAGAAGCTGTTAACGAGTTGATGGTAAGTAGTCCTAAAGATGGCGGACAATCGATAATAATAAAATCGTAATTAGCACTTACCTTTTCTAACGCTCTTTTCAAACGAACTTCTCGAGAGATCGTTGGTACGAGTTCGATTTCAGCTCCAGCAAGCTGTATCGTCGACGGGAGGATATGTAAACCTTCACAGATGGTCTCGACGATCACATCTTTTACTTCTACATCCTCGACGAGAACGTTGTAGATACACTGGTCGATATCCCCTTTATCTACACCTACTCCACTTGTTGCGTTCCCTTGAGGATCTATGTCTACGAGCAATACTTTTTTACCGAAATATGCTAAGCATGCACCAAGGTTGACCGACGTAGTCGTTTTTCCGACTCCGCCTTTCTGGTTGGCTACTGCAATGGTCTTGGCCACGTTGTCACCTACCTCACTTAAAAACATTCATTATCTATTATTCTATCACGAAGAAAATAAAATGACGTACGGAATTATAGAAAAAGAAGGATTTATTTTGTTGGGTTTTTATCTTAATGATTCTAATATCTATCTTCTGCAGAATTTTAAATGAGAAAGAGTTGAAGAAGTAGCATTTTAGGGTTCAGAAGCAGATTATATACTATACGGAGAGGGGTATTCCTCCTAAGAATCCCTCAAATTCTAGCATCCTTTCAAGAAATTTCCGACTTAATTCCGCGAGTTTTGGCGATAATCCCGCGAATTTTTTCTTTTTATCCGCGAGTCTACATCAATCGACAATCACAATATGCCAGATACCCCACACTCATTCCATTTGAGCATTACTTCATCCTGCCCTCAGCACTCAAAAAACCAACAAAAAAACCACCAGCTCCCATTCAAGCTGATGGCCTTCTCTTTTTATTTTTTTGGAATGCGAATCGTAAATTGATAGAACTCCTCATGCTCTTCTTCTTCAGTATCGATAGAAAGTCCGCTTTGCACGACCATGTCCACCGATTGTCTTACCGTATTGATCGCGAGTCGCATATCTTTGCTATACGATTTACGGCGTGACTGAGGTTTCTTTTCTGCTGATTCAGATTCGATCATGCGTTTTACACGTTCTTCCGTCTGCTTTACATTCAATTGCTTTTCGATGATCTCTTGAAGAACGGCCTCCATCTTTTCAGGAGATTTCAAAACGATCAATGCACGAGCATGACGTTCTGTTACTTTTTTCTGCAAAAGGGCATCTTGAATAGACTGCGGAAGCTTTAACAGACGCAGCTTGTTCGCAATCGTAGACTGACCTTTCCCTAACTTTTGAGCAAGACCTTCTTGTGTAAGTCCGTGCAGTTCTAGAAGCTTAGCATAAGCCATCGCTTCTTCAATAGCGGTCAACTCTTCTCGCTGAAGGTTCTCGATAAGTGCTACAGAAGCCGTTTGCGAGTCGTCCATCTCTTTAATGATCGCCGGGATCTTTTCCCATCCAAGTTTTTGGACAGCACGCCACCTACGTTCGCCCGCGATCAGCTCGTATTTGTCGTCGCCAATACCTCGAACAACGATGGGCTGAATGATTCCGTGAGCTTCAATCGTCTGTGATAACTCTTCGATTCGTTCATCTATAAAAACCGTACGAGGCTGAAACCGGTTGGGTATGATTCTTTGAACCGGAAGTTGAAGTACTTCTTCGTTGTCGTTTTTTTCAGCTGGTTCTGGATCTAAGGTTTGCTGGCTCTTTTCGCCGATGCCGAATAAACGTGAAAAAGGATGCTTCATGCGAATACACCACCTTTTGTAATCTGCCTGTTAACTAATTCTTCTCTCTAGTTCAATAATCCTGCAAGTCTGTAAAAATCTTTCTTTTATGTAACAGCTGTGTTTCACATAGAAACACAGCCTAAGATTATGAAATAGGAGATTTGTTTGGCGTTCCTGGTTTACGCGGAAATTTCTTTGGTGTTTCTTTTACTTTATCGATGACAATGATATTGCGTTCGCTCTCCTCGATTGGCAACACGAACGAATGAATATCTTTTACTTTACCGCCTAAAAGTTTCACAGCCTTTTCTCCGTCTCTCACTTCTTCAGGAAGGTTAGCACCTTTCATACCCAAGAAGTGTCCACCAATTTTCACGAGTGGCAAACAGAGTTCGGATAGTACAGATAGTCTAGCAACCGCACGAGCCGTCACAAGATCGAACGTCTGTCTAAATTCAGGACGGTGAGCAAATGTTTCTGCACGGTCATGATACAGAGACACTTCTTCTAAACCAAGTTCATCAACTACGTGCTGCAAAAAGCCGATGCGTTTATTCAGAGAATCAACAACAGTTAGCTTGATCTCTGGAAATGCGATCTTCAGTGGGATTGCCGGAAATCCTGCTCCAGCCCCAACGTCGCACACCGTGATGTTTTGATTAAAATCAAAATAAAAACCTGCCGTCACAGAATCATAAAAGTGTTTCAAATACACTTCTTCTTTTTCCGTGATCGCTGTAAGATTCATTTTTTCGTTCCACTCAACAAGCAGATTAAAATACGTTTCGAACTGTGAAAGCTGCTTTTCTGATAATTCGACTCCCTTTTCCTTTAAGGAAGTTTGAAACAATTCTATATTCATGATTTTCACGTTCCCCCTCAACGGGCGATCTTCGCCAGTTTACCTTGTTCGAGATAGATCAACAGAATGGAGATGTCTGCTGGGTTTACCCCTGATACACGTGATGCCTGCCCGACAGAAAGAGGCCGAACTTCGTGAAGTTTTTGTTTTGCTTCTGTTGCTAGTCCATTGATTGCCATGTAATCAAGATCTACGGGAAGCTTTTTATTTTCCATCTTGCGCATCTTTTCAACTTGTGCGAGCTGCTTATCGATATACCCTGCATATTTTACCTGAATCTCAACCTGCTCCATCACCGTCTCTGGTAATGCTGTTTCTGCTGGCACGAGTTTATGAATGACCGGATATGTGATCTCAGGACGCTTTAACAAGCTTGCAGCAGACATCGGTTCTTTTAATGAAGTCGATTGTGACTCTGTAAGAACTTGCTGCACAATTTCACTCGGTTTGATCGAAACATGCTCAAGTCGATCTATTTCCTGCGCAATTAATGCTTTCTTCTCTTCAAAGCGTTCGTAACGATCTTGCGGTATCAGTCCAATTTCATGACCTTTTTTCGTTAAGCGTAGATCTGCGTTATCGTGTCTAAGAAGTAAACGGTACTCTGCACGCGATGTTAGAAGACGATACGGTTCGTTCGTTCCTTTTGTGATCAAGTCGTCGATCAAAACGCCGATGTACGCTTCTGAACGATCAAGCACAAGAGGCTCTTTATCTTGAACTTTCAATGCGGCATTGATTCCTGCCATAAGTCCTTGACCCGCTGCTTCTTCATATCCGCTCGTTCCGTTCAACTGTCCTGCTGTAAATAGACCGTTAACACGCTTCGTCTCAAGAGATGGCCAAAGTTGAGTTGGAACGATCGCATCATACTCAATCGCATATCCTGCACGCATCAGCTCAGCTTTTTCAAGACCTGGAATCGTTGCTAAAATTCGTTTTTGTACATCTTCCGGAAGACTTGTTGAAAGACCTTGAACGTATACTTCTTCTGTATTGCGTCCTTCAGGCTCTAAGAAGATCTGATGTCTAGGCTTATCATTGAAACGGACAATCTTATCCTCGATCGAAGGACAATATCTCGGTCCAGTACCTTCAATCATTCCAGAATACATCGGTGAACGATGAAGGTTTCCGTTGATCAACTGATGCGTTTCTTCACCTGTATACGTTAGCCAGCATGGAAGCTGATCTGTGATATACTCTGTAGTTTCATAAGAAAAAGCACGAGGTACATCATCACCAGGCTGAATTTCTGTTTTTGAATAATCAATCGTCTTGCTGTTAACACGCGGAGGTGTACCTGTTTTGAAACGCACCATATCAAAGCCTAACTCTTGCAGATGATAAGACAAGTTGATCGAAGGAGCCATGTTGTTTGGGCCGCTCTCATAAGCAAGCTCTCCGATGATGATTTTCCCTCTTAAGTACGTTCCCGTTGTAAGTACGACCGCTTTTGCCGCGTATTCCGCACCGGTTTTTGTGATAACACCTCTACATTCACCGTCTTCGATGATCAGACGCTCTACCATCCCTTGACGTAATGTAAGGTTCTCTGTGTTTTCCATCGTTTTTTTCATTTCATGCTGATACAGATATTTATCCGCTTGCGCGCGCAGCGCACGTACCGCTGGGCCTTTACCTGTGTTCAGCATACGCATTTGAATATGTGTCTTGTCGATGTTACGTGCCATCTCTCCACCAAGTGCGTCAACTTCACGAACGACGATCCCTTTAGCCGGTCCGCCTACTGACGGATTACATGGCATATAGGCGACTGTATCTAAGTTCAGCGTTAAACATAATGTTTTAGCGCCCATACGTGCAGAAGCAAGTGCCGCTTCAACACCGGCATGTCCTGCACCGACTACGATCACATCAAACGTATCTGCTTTATATCCCATCGTTTTTTCCTCCTTTTTTTATTTTCCTAAACAGAATTGAGAGAACAATTGGTCGATCAGACTCTCTGAAACCGTGTCTCCTACGATTTCTCCGAGTATCTCCCAAGCTCTTGTAATATCGATCTGTACCATATCTATAGGTAGATCTGCTTCAATGCCGACGAGTGCTTCATCGATATGATGAATCGTCTGTTGCAGAAGTGCGATGTGCCTAGAGTTGGATACGTATGTTAAGTCTTGTGCTTCGATTCCGCCTGCAAAGAACAGGTTTGCGATTGCTTGTTCAAGTTCATCTATTCCCTCTTCTTTTACTAAAGAGGTTGAAATAACAGGTGAATTCTCTGCAAGTTCTTTGATTCGGTTCATATCTACTTTCATTTCAAGATCTGTTTTATTAATAATAACGATCTTATCGAGTCCTGCAGCTGCACGGAACAAGTTCTCATCTTCATGTGAGAGAACTTCATTCCCGTTAATAACAAGCAGAATGAGATCTGCTTCTTTTAATACTTTACGTGATTTCTCAACACCGATCTTTTCCACGATATCTTCAGTCTCACGGATTCCCGCTGTATCAACTAATCGTAACGGCACGCCTCTAACGTTCACATACTCCTCGATAACGTCACGTGTCGTTCCGGCTATATCTGTAACGATCGCTTTATTCTCATGAACGAGTGCATTCATGAGTGATGACTTTCCTACATTCGGTCTTCCGATGATCGCCGTAGACAATCCTTCGCGAAGGATCTTACCTTGGCTTGCGGTTTGTAAAATTGATTCTACTTCTTTTTTTACAGTGAGAAGGTTGTTATTCAACAGAGAATGAGTCATCTCTTCTGCGTCATACTCTGGATAATCGATGTTCACTTCTACATGTGCGATCGTTTCTAATAGCGTTTGTCTAAGACGCATAACAAGTGAAGATAAACGGCCTTCCATCTGGTTGAGGGCAACGTTCATCGCACGGTCTGTCTTCGCTCGAATCAAATCCATAACCGCTTCCGCTTGAGAAAGATCGATCCTGCCGTTTAAGAATGCTCGCTTCGTAAATTCTCCTGGTTCCGCTAAGCGCGCTCCTTGCTGAAGAATCAATTGAAGCACTCTATTTACAGAAACTAACCCTCCATGACAGTTGATCTCAACAACATCTTCCCGCGTGAACGTACGCGGTGCACGCATCACGCTGATCATTACTTCTTCTACCGCTTGATCGAGTTTCGGATCGATCAATTTTCCGTAATGAATCGTGTGTGTATCAACTTCTGCGAGACGTTTTGTCCCACTGTATACTTTATCTGCAATGGCAACTGCGTCAGGTCCGCTCAAACGGACAATCGCGATCGCTCCTTCTCCCATAGGAGTGGAGATCGCTGTTATCGTGTCAAATTCCATTGTTGTTTCACCTCGGCTTTCCTCTTTCTTACGCTCTATATAAATTACCTTTAGTATGGCCTTAAATACGTACTGCGATAAGGTTCTAGTAAAAATGGACATAAATATCCACAATAAAAAATAGTGTATCGCATAAAGTGCTCACAGTAAAGAAAACGAGGCTGAAATTAAGCTAAAAAACAACCTTAAATGTGCTCCCATGACCAACTAAAATACGGTGCTTATCATAATTTGATGAACGCAAACAAAAAGCTTCAGAGGATAAACCTCTGAAGCTTTTTTATCTTTTGCTTGAGGATGTCGGGCGGATTACAACCTTACGAAAAGGTTCAACCCCTTCAGACGTAGTCTCAACATCTCTGTTTTCTTTGAGTGCTAAATGAATCACTTTTCTTTCGTTAGCAGGCATCGGCTCAAAAGCAAAGCTTTTCTTCGTGAAAAACACCTTTTGGGCAGAATGCTCAGCTAATCGCTCGAGTGATTCCTGTCTTCTGGTACGATAGTTTTCAGCATCAAGCACAATTTTAACATGCTTGCTTGCAGGATCAGAGTTTGCAACCATATTCGTTAAAAGCTGAAGCGCATTAAGCGTTTGTCCACGTTTTCCAATTAAAATCGCAATTTTGTCACCGGATAAATCCAGCACAAGATGATCATTTTCCTGTCGCTGTGTGATGGTAACGGGCACTCCCATTTTGGATGTAACATCCTGTAGGTAGTCGATTGCGGATTTAACAGGATCAGCCTTCACTGTTACTTCAACAACTGCTGGCTTCCCGCCAAGTCCAAAGAAACCTTTTTTGGAATCTTCTAGAACGGATATCTCTACTTGATCTTTTGAAGTCTGAAGTTGTTCTAGTGCTGCTGCTACTGCTTCTTCAACCGTTTTCCCTGTTACCTGTACCTTTTTCACTTTTTAGCTCCCCCATCAACTTGGTTTTCTTTCTTTTTCATTGGGGTCGTAATGAAATATGTCTGTCCAATCATGAATATGTTACCGATCACCCAATATAGAGATAGTGCAGCTGGGAAATTAATCGCAAATACAACGATCATAACTGGCATGATGTATAAAAGCATCTTCATCTGCGGATTTGGATTATCCATTCCGCCCATCATGATCTTTTGTTGTAAGAATGTCGTTAAACCGGCTACTAACGGTAAGATATAAAATGGATCCGGATCTCCTAAGTCAAACCAAAGGAAATTATGGTTCGCGATTTCACCCGTACGCATGATCGCGTGGTAAAACCCTAAAAGAATCGGCATTTGAATTAATAAAGGTAAACAACCAGCAAGCGGATTAACTCCGTTCTTCTGGAATAAAGCCATCGTTTCTTGCTGTAACTTCTGTTGAGTGTTCGCATCTTTCGACTTGTACTTTTCACGAAGCTTTTGAATTTCAGGTTGGATCTCTTGCATCGCTTTAGAACTGCGTGTTTGCTTAATCATTAATGGAAGAAGCGCAGTACGGATGATCAATGTTACGATAATGATCGCTAATCCGTAGTTTTCACCAGTTAGGGTCGCAAAGTATGTGATCAACCATGATAACGGATATACAAAATATGTGTCCCAAATTCCCGTTCTGTCTTCTGTGATGGGATCCATCGTTCCACATCCTGATAGGACAGCCATGAGTGCGAAAAGGGCAATCAGTAAACCTATTTTCTTACGCAAACTCTTATCCTCCTTAAAATCATAAATCTTATCTCAATTATTTATTGTCTCTTTTTTCAGGCACGAGGTCAACGCCTCCGGGATGAAAAGGATGGCACTTTGAAATTCTGACAATAGTTAGCCACATTCCTTTAAATACACCGTGACGCCTGAAAGCTTCTATACCGTAATGCGAGCAAGTCGGATAAAAGCGGCATGAAGGCGGTGTTAGCGGGGAAATCCATAGCTGGTAAAAACGAATAATCCCTATAAATAAGGACCTCATTTTTCTTACACCCTCTTTTTTAATACGTTTGCTCTGTTCAAAACATGAAGCAGACTTTTTTCCATCTCGTGAAAGTCCATGTTAGCAGTAGGTATTCTAGCGATAACCACGTAATCCCTGCCTGAAAGAAGCTGTTCACTATATTTATGGAAGATTTCTTTAACCGATCGTTTAATTCTGTTTCTCGTAACGGCTTTTCCAACTTTTTTGCTGACAGAAAGACCGATTCGAAAAACAGGCTGATCTTCTTTTCTTAAACTGTATATTACAAATTGGCGATTAGCCGTTGATTTTCCTTTTTTGAAGACTTCTTGAAATTCCTCATTTTTTTTGATGCGCTGTTCTTTCTTCATTCATTTAACACTCCATCAATTATGCAATCTCATTCCAAAGTCTTTTTGTTGCGATCATCACCCAGTATCGGCCTGTTTCGTTCATATAAAACCTTTAACTTCGAAAAAACGACCTCGTACAGAAAATAAGGACTCGGAGTGAGCAAAATTCTCTCTATAAAAGTAAAAAAAGACCACTGATGTCAGTGGCCTATGCGGATAACACTTTTCTTCCCTTTTGACGACGGCGAGCTAGAACTTTACGACCGTTCTTAGTAGCCATACGTGCACGGAAACCATGTACCTTCTTACGCTTACGGTTGTTCGGTTGAAATGTAGGTTTCATGTATATTACACCTCCCTGAGGATATCTCTTATAAAAGACAGTCTAATAAAGTATAATGACTGACCCATAAATTTGTCAAGCTGGATTTTAAGTTTGTGTTTTTTTGCAAGTTTTTTGCCTTTGAAAGTGATGATTTCTGTTTCGAAATGCTAGTGAAGTTCTTGAAAGTAGTTGATTTCCCTTCCAGGCTGCTCCCTTTCCGCGGGGCAGGCGGTGAGCCACTTGCCGCTTTGCGCCCTTAAGTGTCTCACCTGACCGCTTGTCCCGCAGGAGTCTCGCACCTTCCACTCCAATCAACAAACCAACGAAGTAAATAAAAACAAAACACTCTTTTAAAATCAAACCAAAGTTTGCAGAGCTGACGATCCACCGCAGCTTCCCTATTATCGCTGGACAACAAAATAACTCCATATGATCCTTCTACAAGCTTCACCAAAATCTTCATGACCTAACCTGTGGACATCTTTTTCGACATGGTTTTCATTATCCACACCAATTATCGACACGTTTTACACAAAATCTAGTGTTGTGGACAACTTTTCTACACAAGGTATGGGCGTTGTGGATAAGTAACAATAACTCGTTGCCAAGCCTGATTATTTTTGATATGCTAGTTGTGTTTTAACTCGTTAACAACCTGCACCGCTTCTAAAGTTATTCACAACCTGTGGATAAACTTGTGGACAGGTTTCAAAAGCTGTTATAAAGGTTGTCCACAGACAAGGTTTTACTGTTCATAATCCTATTATCTACTATATTAATTATCATTCACATAAGGTGTGGACTTTTTATTTTTATTCATAGGTATTCACTGGGTGTACAATTCTTATACAACAGGGAAATGACTGCTGAAATAGGATGATTCGAAAGAGATAAGGGGGGTAAATTGGTTGGAAAACATAAACGACCTATGGTCCAAAGCACTTGCTGCGATCGAAACAAAAGTCAGTAAGCCTAGCTTTGAGACTTGGTTAAAATCAACAACGGCACATGCTTTACAAAATGATACGCTCGTAATCACTGCGCCAAATGAGTTTGCCCGTGACTGGCTGGAATCCAGATATGCAGGTATCATTTCAGAGACGCTTCTTGACGTAACAGGAGCAGCACTTGACGTAAAGTTCATCATTCCACAAAATCAAACAGAACTAGACTTAGATCTGGAACTTTCCATGAAAAAAGCCCCAAAAGCAGCAAATGAGCCTCACGAAGAAGTTTCTCAAAGTATGTTGAATCCGAAATATACGTTTGACCGATTCGTTATCGGTTCTGGAAACCGTTTTGCTCATGCCGCTTCATTAGCAGTTGCGGAAGCACCTGCAAAAGCTTATAACCCGCTGTTTATTTACGGGGGCGTTGGATTAGGAAAAACGCATCTTATGCATGCGATCGGCCATTATGTATTGGAACATAATCCTGGCGCGAAGGTTGTTTACCTATCGTCAGAAAAATTTACGAACGAGTTCATCAACTCGATTCGTGACAATAAAACAGTTGAGTTTCGCAACAAATTTCGCAGTGTAGACGTGCTTTTAATAGATGATATTCAGTTCCTTGCAGGAAAAGAACAAACGCAAGAGGAATTTTTCCATACGTTTAATGCACTTCATGAAGAAAGCAAGCAGATTGTCATCTCTAGTGATCGACCTCCAAAGGAGATTCCGACATTAGAAGACAGACTTCGTTCCCGCTTCGAATGGGGACTTATTACGGATATTACACCTCCTGACTTAGAAACGCGTATTGCGATTCTACGTAAAAAAGCGAAAGCAGAAGGCCTTGATATTCCAAACGAAGTGATGCTATATATCGCGAATCAGATTGATACGAACATTCGAGAATTGGAAGGAGCACTCATTCGTGTTGTCGCTTATTCTTCTCTAATCAACCAAGATATGAATGCAGATCTTGCAGCAGAAGCACTTCGCGACATCATTCCTTCTGCAAAGCCAAGAACTTTAACGATTCACCATATACAAGAAGTAGTTGGCAAGCATTATAATGTGAAGCTAGAGGATTTTACAGCAAAAAAACGAACAAAGTCTGTTGCTTTTCCTAGACAGATTGCGATGTATCTTTCTCGTGAACTAACGGATAATTCTTTACCTAAGATCGGTGAGGAATTTGGAGGCCGTGACCATACAACGGTTCTTCATGCTCACGAAAAGATCTCTACTATGTTGATTACGGATCATGTTCTGCAAAGAAAAGTCCAAGAAATACATGATCAGCTAAAATCTAATTAAATAAGCAACACTGAATACTGTGAATAACTGCAGTTACTTTATACACAGTCTGTCCACATGTGGATAGGCTGTTCTATCTTTGTTTTCTAGGGTTATCCACACATTCACAGCGCCTAGTACTATTACTACTATTTTTTTAAAAGATTTTAATAAATATCAGGGGGGCAAAATAATGAAAGTTAAGATTCAATTAAACCAGTTGATTGAAGCTGTTCAAGATGTAATGAAAGCTGTATCTTCAAGAACAACAATTCCGATTCTTACGGGAATCAAGATGGAAGTAACATATGACGGTGTTCATCTGACTGGTAGTGATTCTGATATTTCAATTGAACGACTGATACCGGTTGAAGAAGGAGATCTTGTACATATCGAAGTGAAGCAAGAAGGAAGTGTTGTACTTCCAGCTCGTTATTTTTCAGAGATCGTTAAAAAACTTCCAAACGATTCTGTTGAGATTGAAGTAGGCGAGCGTTTTGAAACGACTCTTCGTTCAGGCGCTTCTGAATTTAGCCTTTTAGGATTAGATCCTGAAGAATACCCTAGATTACCGCAGATCGAAGAGAACTTAGTCTTTGAGATTCAAAGTGATCTTCTAAAAGCAATGATTCGCCAAACTGTCTTTGCGGTGTCCACCTCAGAAACACGCCCTATCCTAACTGGTGTTAACTGGACGTTAACTGACGGTGTTCTAAACTGTATTGCAACAGATAGTCATCGCTTGGCTGAACGCAAAATGCCGATCGATTCTCAAAGTGAAGAACTTTCCTTCCAGAACGTCGTGATTCCTGGAAAGAGTTTGAACGAACTTTCAAAGATTCTTGATGAGAATGCTGAAAAAGTTCAAATCGTTGTAACGAACAACCAGATCTTGTTCAAAGCAAAAAATATCTTATTGTTCTCAAGACTATTAGACGGCAACTATCCGGATACATCAAAATTGATTCCTTCAGAGAGCAAAACAACATTTGTTCTGAAGACAAAAGAATTCTTACAAGCGATCGACCGTGCTTCTTTATTAGCGAGAGAAGGAAGAAACAACGTCGTGAAGCTAGCAACACTCGATAACCAAACAATCGAACTTTCCTCAAATTCTCCAGAGATCGGTAAAGTATTTGAACACATGATCGCAGAGGAGATTGAAGGAGAAGAGCTAAAGATCTCATTCAACGCAAAATATGTGATGGAGGCTCTAAAAGTTATGGATTGCACAGAGATCAGCATCCTGTTCACAGGGGCGATGAGACCGTTTCTTATCCAACCCGTATCAGACGATTCGATCCGCCAATTAATCTTACCTGTAAGAACTTACTAAAATATAAAGCTGCCGGAATCACCGGTGGCTTTCTTTTCTTTCTAAGTCCATCATTTTTTGGAGAAACTAAGACTAACAGGTTTTTATTTTTTGATTTTTATTATTTATTTTTCTCTTTTTTTCTATGACAAATTGATTGGAGCGCAAGGTGCGAGACTCCTGCGGGACAAGCGGTCAGGTGAGACACTTAATGGCGCATAGCGGCAAGTGGCTCACCGCCTGCCCCGCGGAAAGCGAGCAACCTGTAGCGGAAATCAATCACTTTCAAAGCAATCAGAAACAACCAGGAGGTTTTTTAAAAATGGAAAACGTTAAGATCAACACTGAATTCATCACCCTTCAACAACTGTTGAAAACTACCGATGTCATCCAATCGGGAGGAATGGTAAAATGGTATTTAGCAGAACATGAAGTTCTTGTGAACGGAGAACATGAAACACGCCGAGGTAAGAAACTATATGCGGGTGATGTCGTGTCCATTCCAGAAGTAGGAGAGTTTAAGGTAACAACGGAATAGGGGGTATCCCTTTGCATATTGAAAAGCTTCAGCTTAGGAATTACAGAAACTATAAAGATCAGTCTCTGGAGTTCGAGAATAAGGTCAACGTTTTTCTAGGTGAGAATGCGCAAGGAAAAACAAATGTCATGGAATCGATCTATGTTTTGGCCATGGCACGATCATATCGAACAGCAAAAGATAAAGAGTTGATATCTTGGGACGAAGAATATGCTAAAATAGAGGGTAGCATCAAAAAGAGAAACAGTTCTTTTGATTTAAGTCTCGTCATCTCACAAAAAGGAAAAAAAGCGAAAATCAGCCGCATCGAACAACGCCGGTTAACCGATTACGTTGGACATCTAAATGTGGTTATGTTTGCACCTGAGGATCTTAATCTTGTAAAAGGCAGTCCACAGGTGCGTCGTCGTTTTATTGATATGGAAATCGGCCAGGTTAACGCAGTTTATTTAAATGACCTTTCTGTGTACCAAAAGATTTTGTCTCAGCGAAACTCTTTATTAAGAGAGATGTATCGCAACAAGAGTCAGCAGAACATGACGATGCTCGAGATCTTAACCGAACAGCTTATTGATAAAGCAGCCAGAGTGACGTTGAAACGCATGAAATACATGGAGAAGCTTCAAAGTTGGGCAGAACCGATCCATCATGGAATATCCAGAGGGTTGGAAACGTTAAAAATTCATTACAAACCAACTATAGAGGTATGTGATGAGCTCGACTTGTCGAAAATGATAGAAGCGTTTCATCTGAAGTTTGGTAAAATAAAAGAAAAAGAGATTGACCGAGGAACTTCTTTATTCGGTCCTCACCGGGACGATTTGCTTTTTTCAGTGAACGGAAAAGATGTGCAGACATTCGGATCTCAAGGACAACAGAGAACGACTGCTCTTTCTTTAAAGCTCGCTGAGATCGATCTGATTTATTCAGAAGTCGGGGAATACCCGATCCTATTGTTGGACGATGTGTTATCTGAACTAGACGATTTCAGACAATCACATCTTTTAAATACGATTCAAGGTAAAGTACAAACCTTTGTTACAACGACTAGTGTGGAAGGGATACACCACGAAACACTCGAGAAAGCCGCAACTTACAAGGTTCATGCAGGCTCTATAGAACGTTTGAAATGAGGTGAGGACATTGCTTTTGCATTTAGGTGATGAAGAAGTCATTCATTCAAAAGATGTGCTGGCGATATTGGATATCAATGCGTTAAAGGCTTCTGAGTTAGCTTTAGAGTTTCTTAAAAAGCATGAGAACAATCAGACACTGACCGATTTAAGCGGAAATGCTGCTAAATCCGTAATCATTACAGATAAAACGATCTATCTATCTCCTCTTTCTGCCTCTACGTTAAAAAAGAGAGCCTCTGATCGCCTCGAACTTGAAAATGGCTGGAATATAAAATAAAGGTTTTATAAATAAAGCGTTTTTAAACCGGAATGAAGGTGAACGAATTGACGACTGAACAACAGTTAGAACAACAGCAAAATTATGATGAAAGTAATATCCAGGTACTCGAAGGTCTTGAAGCCGTCCGTAAACGTCCAGGGATGTATATCGGTGCTACGAACGTACGCGGTCTTCACCATCTTGTATGGGAGATCGTCGATAACTCGATCGATGAAGCTTTAGCAGGTTATTGTGACACGATTCGAATTACGATCGAAGAAGATAACAGCATCACGGTAGAAGATAACGGACGTGGAATCCCAGTAGGTATGCATGAAAAGATGGGAAGACCTGCTCTAGAAGTTATCATGACGGTTCTCCATGCCGGAGGAAAATTTGGCGGTGGAGGTTATAAAGTATCAGGCGGACTGCATGGTGTTGGTGCCTCAGTAGTTAATGCCTTGTCCACGATGCTTGAAGTAACCGTATCTCGTGATGGAAAGCTGCATTATCAGTCTTACGAGCGCGGCGTGCCGACTGCAGATCTCAAAGTTATCGGCGAAACAGACAAGACAGGTACGCGTACTCACTTCAAACCAGACCCTGAAATTTTTACTGAATCATTAGAATATGATTTCCCTACACTCTCAAACCGTATTCGTGAACTAGCTTACTTGAACCGTGGTCTTCGTATTATCGCTGAAGACAAGCGCGGTGAAGAGCCAGTTGTGAAGGAATACCACTATGAAGGCGGGATTAAATCTTATGTCGAGCACATCAACCGTACACGTGAAGTGCTGCATGAAGAACCAATCTTCGTTGAAGGGGAAAAGGATGGCATCTCGGTTGAGATCGCGTTCCAATACAACGACAGCTACGCAAGCAACATCTATTCGTTTGCGAACAACATCAATACACATGAAGGCGGTACGCACGAGTCAGGGTTCAAAACAGCTCTAACACGTGTGATCAACGATTATGGTCGTAAGAACAATCTGTTCAAAGACAACGACACGAACTTAACAGGTGAAGACGTTCGTGAAGGTCTAACAGCGATCATCTCGATCAAACACCCTGATCCTCAGTTCGAAGGGCAAACGAAAACGAAGCTCGGAAACTCTGAAGCAAGACAAATCACAGAATCCATCTTCTCAGAGACGTTTTCATCCTTCATGCTAGAGAATCCGGTCGTTGCGAAATCAATCGTTGAAAAAGGGATGATGGCACTGCGTGCGCGTGTTGCTGCTAAAAAAGCACGTGAACTAACACGACGTAAGAGTGCGTTAGAAGTATCATCGTTGCCTGGTAAACTGGCAGACTGTTCTTCAAAAGATGCAAGCATCTCTGAGATCTATGTGGTTGAGGGTGACTCTGCCGGTGGATCGGCTAAGCAAGGACGTGACCGTCATTTCCAAGCGATCTTGCCACTTCGAGGTAAGATCATCAACGTTGAAAAAGCACGACTTGATAAGATCCTTTCCAATAACGAGGTTCGCGCGATCATCACGGCTTTAGGAACAGGAATCGGTGATGAGTTCGATATTACGAAAGCACGTTATCATAAGATCATCATCATGACAGATGCCGATGTCGATGGTGCACATATCCGTACGTTGCTGCTAACGTTCTTTTTCAGATATATGCGTCCGATCATTGAGCACGGCTATATCTATATCGCACAGCCTCCGCTTTATAAAGTACAGCAAGGTAAACGTATAGAGTATGCCTACAACGATAAAGAACTTGAAAAATTGCTGGCTGAACTTCCGCAAGTTCCTAAGCCGCAGCTTCAGCGTTATAAGGGTCTAGGTGAGATGAACCCATCTCAGTTATGGGAAACAACAATGGACCCAGAGACACGTACATTGCTGCAAGTTGAAATGAAAGATGCGATGGCAGCTGATGAAACGTTCGATATCTTAATGGGCGACAAAGTTGAACCGCGCCGTGACTTTATCCAAGAAAACGCACAATATGTGACGAACTTAGATATTTAAGCAAGGCACGCATGCGGTAAGCAGTAACGGTAAAGTAAATCATCATATAAAATGCTTAGCGGTTAACGCCGCAAAAGCTGAACATAAAAGATACTGAAGCTGGATAAGGTCCAGTTTCGGTGCGTTTAAGCGCCAAATTAGGGGGCTTTAAAAACCTGTTCTAAAGAGGTTATGGAGGTAAATTGAATGTCTGAAATGGAACGTTCCCGGATTAAAGAAATTAATATTAGTACGGAAATGAAAGCATCATTCATGGATTATGCTATGAGTGTTATTGTCAGCCGAGCTTTGCCAGATGTGCGTGACGGATTAAAGCCTGTTCACAGACGTATTCTTTATGCGATGAACGACCTTGGTATGACGGCTGATAAAGCATACAAAAAATCTGCTCGTATCGTTGGGGAAGTAATCGGTAAGTATCACCCACATGGTGACTCTGCTGTATACGACACAATGGTTCGTATGGCACAGGATTTCAACTTCCGCCACATGTTGATCGACGGTCACGGTAACTTTGGTTCGGTCGATGGAGATGCAGCGGCAGCGATGCGTTACACAGAAGCGCGTATGTCTAAGATCGCCATGGAAATGGTACGTGACATCAACAAAGACACGATCGGATACAAAGATAACTATGATGGATCTGAACAAGAACCGGTTGTATTACCTGCTCGTTTCCCGAACTTGCTCGTTAACGGTGCTGCGGGGATCGCGGTTGGTATGGCGACGAACATTCCGCCGCATCAATTAGGTGAAGTGATCGACGGTATTTTAGCAGTGAGTGAAAATCCGGATATCACGATTCCTGAACTGATGGAAATTATCCCAGGCCCAGACTTTCCGACGGCAGGTGAAATTCTAGGACGTGAAGGAATTCGAAAAGCTTACACAACTGGAAGAGGCTCTATCATTATCCGCGCAAAAGCAGAAATCGAAGAGATGCCTAGCGGAAAACAAGCGATTATCGTAACGGAACTTCCTTATCAAGTTAACAAAGCACGTTTGATCGAAAAGATCGCTGAGCTCGTTCGTGATAAAAAGATCGAGGGTATCACAGATCTTCGTGATGAATCTGACCGTAACGGTATGCGTATCGTAATGGAGATACGCCGTGATGCGAATGCCAATGTTATTTTAAACAATTTATATAAACAGACAGCTCTACAAACAAGCTTTGGTATTAACATGCTTGCACTTGTTGATGGACATCCAAAAGTTCTTAACATTAAAGAATGTTTGTATCATTATTTGAAGCATCAGCAAGTCATCATCCGTCGCCGTACGGAATTTGATCTTAAAAAGGCAGAAGCAAGAGCTCATATCTTAGAAGGTCTCCGTATCGCACTGGATCACCTAGATGAAGTTATCGCACTTATCCGTGGATCAAGAACAACAGACCTTGCGCGTGAAGGCTTAATGGAAAAGTTTGATCTAAGCTACGAGCAATCTCAAGCGATCTTAGATATGCGATTGCAGCGCTTAACAGGTTTAGAGCGAGACAAGATCGAGAACGAATACAACGATCTTGTTGCTTTGATTACAGAATTGAGAGCGATTCTTGCAGATGAACAAAGAATTCTTGAGATCATTCGTACAGAGCTTATCGAGATTAAAGAGAAGTACGACAACCCTAGACGTACGATCATCTCTGTAGGATTTAATAGTATTGAGGACGAAGATCTGATTCCACGTTCAAACATCGTTATTACATTAACGAACAAAGGCTATATCAAGCGTCTTCCTATCTCTACTTACCGTTCACAGCGTCGTGGTGGTAAAGGAATCCAAGGAATGGGCACGAGTGAGGATGACTTTGTTGAACAGTTGTTTACGACAAATACGCACAACTATATTCTCTTCTTTACGAATAAAGGGAAGGCTTATAGGCTAAAAGGCTACGAGATTCCTGAATACGGAAGAACAGCAAAAGGTATTCCGATCATCAACTTGTTGCAGATCGAGCAAGGTGAAACGATCTCTGCTGTCATTCCTGTAGAAGATATGGAAAGTGATGAGATCTACCTGAACTTCATGACGAAGCAAGGAATCACAAAGCGCTCTCCGTTATCAGCTTATAGCAACATCCGTAAAGGTGGTCTTTTCGCGATCAACCTTCGTGAAGAAGATGAGCTGATGGGCGTTCGTTTAACAGATGGATCAAAAGATATCATCGTCGGAACGAAACAAGGGATGTCGATTCGTTATCAAGAGACAGACGTTCGATCAATGGGTAGAACAGCTACGGGTGTTAAAGCGATTACCCTTGGTGATGACGATGCGGTTGTAGGTATGGAAGTCTTAGATGAGACGCAAGACATTTTGATCGTTACAGACAGAGGTTACGGAAAACGTACACCTATGAGTGAATACCGTCTTCAATCACGAGGTGGTAAAGGGATCAAAACGGTAAACATCACGGAAAAGAATGGTCCGGTTGTTACGCTTAAGACTGTAACGGATGAAGAAGACCTCATGATCATTACGGCAAAAGGAATTATCATTCGTATGAACATCTCAGGCATCTCCCAAATGGGACGAAACACGCAAGGTGTTAGGTTGATGACCATGAATGATACAAATCATGTAGCAACAGTAGCTGTTGTAGAACGTGAAGAGGAAACGGATGAGTTGCTGGATGAGGAAGGTAACCCAATCATCACAGAAGGTGAAGAAGGTATAGCACCTGCTGAAGAAACAACAGCTCCTGAAACAGATACAAACGAAGAGAATAACGAATAATTTCTAAAAAGAGGAAAATGAATCTACATTTTCCTCTTTTTTATATGTAAAATAAAATTATGACCTTCCAAATAAAAGGAGCTTTTTTGTATGAAGATAAAAACGAGTCAAGCTAAGGCCGGGCAGATGCTGGTTCAGGATGTTTTCTCGATGACTAATCAGCCAATCGTCAATAAAAACACGAGATTGAATACCGAGCATCTGCGCGTTCTTACTCGTTTTCAAATCGATGAGATAGATGTGTTAAATGAATCAACGTCTGTTATGAATACAACTCAACGAATAAAAGATCCACTTAGTAATAGAAGTGAAGTGACAATTTCAGAAGAACAAATACATACCCAAAAGCCTGAAAAAGAAGAGCTTACTTTTCCAGCACTATATATGCAAACGGTAAAACGCTATAAACAATTGTTTACAAACTGGCAATCTGGCAGCACTGTCGATATGTTCGAAGTACGACAAAGTGTTTTACCTGTATTAGAGAAGGGCTCTAGTGTACCAAAAGAGATCTTATTGCTGCATCACTACGCTACAAGTGCTGATTATATGTATCACCATTCGATCTCTGTAGGCATCCTTAGCACGTTCCTGGCTAAAAAGTTAAACTTCTCTAGCGGAGATTGCATACAGATCGGTCTAGCCGGTGTGCTGTCCGATTGTGGCATGGCAAAAGTCCAGCCCACTTTATTAAAAAAGAGCGGGTCATTAACAACAGCTGAGTTTGATGAAGTAAAGAAACATACGATTCAAGGCTACAACATGCTGAAAAAAATTCCCTCTATTAAAGAAGGTGTACTTCTCGGTGTTCTTCAACATCACGAACGAACAGATGGATCAGGCTATCCCCTAAAAGTAAAAGGAAACAAGCTTCATCCATTCAGTAAAGTTCTAGCGGTTGCAGATGTTTACTTAGCCATGACGGCTGAGCGCCCTTACCGAAGCAAGCAATCTCCATTCAAGGTGCTTGAGATGATGATGAAGGATCAGTTTGGGAAATTTGATCATCAAGTAATGCAAGCCATGTTAGCCGGACTTTCCACTCTATCAGTAGGCAGCCGTGTTAGACTTACAAACTATGATATCGGTGAGATTGTATTTATAGAAGAAAGCCAACCGACCCGACCGATGATCAAATTAGAGGAAAGCGGCGATATCATCGCACTTAAAAATCGCAACGATCTATTTATAGAAGAGCTTCTATCCTAGGATAGAAGTTTTTTAAATTTAGGTATTGCCACGGGTTGGTAACCGTGGTAAACTAATCAAGCTGTCTTAGGAACAGCACATTACAAACTGTTAGCGCGATGAAATGTTTCACAATGAAATGTTTTTGAAAAAGTTTTAAAAAGCTATTGACTCTAGCGCTTCAGCGTGGTATATTATTAAAGTCGCCAAAACAAAACGGCGCACGAAACAAACAGTTCTTTGAAAACTGAACAAAAGAAATAGGTAAGGAATTAAGAATTAATTCCGTCAGTTTTAAAATCGAGCAAGACAAACACTTTTATGGAGAGTTTGATCCTGGCTCAGGATGAACGCTGGCGGCGTGCCTAATACATGCAAGTCGAGCGAATGATGAGGAGCTTGCTCCTCTGATTTAGCGG